>JAISCC010000041.1 GCA_031265845.1 Treponema sp. | reverse complement strand
CCCGCGCCGCCCCCCCCGCGCGCCGCCCCGCGCGGGGGGCGGGCGCGCCCCCCCCCCCCCCCCGGGGCGTGACGGGCGGAGAGCCGCGGGGAGGGGGCGCTTGAAGAGACGCCGGGGAGAAGTTTTGGGGGTATGCTCACGAGTGATTTTTACGGGGCGTACCGGAAGTTTCAACGGACGGGCGGAGCGGCGATACAATTTTGCTGGGCGCGTTTGATGCGGGAAGCATTGTTTCTTGGGGAATTGAAAGGGCGTGGCGCGGTGCGATACGGGAAGCGGATAATAAAACAGATGCGGCTGATGTTTGAGATGATAGGGATGAAGGGAGAGATTGGGGAAGGGGACTGGAAGGTACGGACGAAGAGGCGCCGGGAGCTGACAGTAAAACGGGCTGCGGGCGCGGCGCCGGAACAGAAAGAAGCGAAGCGCATAGCGAAACGGTTGAGGGAATGGGAAGAGGAATGCTTTAGATTTATAAAGTGCGGTCTTGAACCGACGAACAATGCGGCGGAACTGACGATACGGCAAACAGCGCTTGACCGATTGGCTACGCAAGGCGGCCGTGGTGTATGGGGCGGCGAGTGGCGTGAACGTTTCTGGACTGTTCTTACCGCCTGCGCCTTACAAAACGTATCGGCAATGAATTATCTCAAGAAATGTTTGTCGGTGTATTTCGGACTGGATATATCTCCTTGTCTCATCAATCTTGCTATATGACCTGGGAACGGTTACAAAATTTGCATCATTATCATTTACTGCATACATAAAGCGATAATAAACGCTTCGTGTCTTTTCCCCAAGTATGCGGCAACGGTTTTTATCCTTTTCCAGATAAGACGATCCCGCTTTATAATATTCCCCAAGAATCTCATACAATCCGCTGTCCGCGCCCGGTTCGCCCGGGCGAATTCCTCCGCGTCATGGAGAATGTTTGTATGGGTGTTCCATTTCGACGGGACGAGCTTTCCGTTGTCGACATACCTCACATAATAGAGAAAGCCGCATTTCTTGTTCGGCCTCTTCGCCAGACTGTATCTTTTGGGATTTTTCTGCGCGTCGGAACGGGCGGCGACTTTGACGTCCATGGCTTGGAGGGCGGCGAAAAGCTCGGGGGATTTCCTCCGCCATTCCGCCCGCATTTTATTCAGATAAACGTCTTCCTCGCTTTCTATGAGAGGGTTGTCCGCCACCCATCGGGATATGGCGTCTATGTCAAAAAGCGAAGGGCGCGAATCTTGATTTTTTGTAAAAGGGATTTTGCCTTCGCGCATCAACTTTCTCAAAGTGAGCGGGTTTATGTTGAATATCCTGCTTATTTGGCGTTCGGTTAATACGTTGTTCATATTCTTTATTAATGGATTGCGGGCACCGGTTCTTTTGACAAGCATGTTTTGATGATGTATTATGAAAAACGTCAGAGATTGAAAAAAAAGTTCTGCATTTTTTTGAAGAGAGCTAAAATTTAACGCTCCCAGCCGGAACGTTAGGCGAAATTGGGCTAAACCGCAAGAATGTATCCAGCGTCTCCTTTACGCTTGAGGCGGACATTCTCCATGGTCAAGGAGCGATTCCTTGGCGAACATCCTGTTCCCATCGCGCTCATGTTAAAAATACACCGACACACCGCAGTACGCCGCATCCGCGTTCGGCGCGAAACTTTTTCAAGATGAGAAACAGTAAGACGCTCTGCCTGAAAATGAGGAAGCATACGGCCAATAGCGGAGCATGTATGGGCCGTCACATGGCTGCGTCGGCAGAGCAGCCCGCTTCCAGCCCCGCTTCACACCATGCCCGCGCTGCCGGGGCGCGCCCAGTCCGGACGAAGCGCCTCGGCTCCGTTATAGTAAAGGTGACGTACTGCGGCGCCTTCGTCAAGATAGCAGTGGATAAGCGCGCGGATCGTGCGCGGAAGCCCGCCCCGAACAAAGGCTTCCTGCGTCGCAAAAAGGGCTGCTGAACGCGCTCTGCCGGCATGACGGAGCGCGGCGGCGGGGTTTTCCTCGTCTAAATCGCTGGTCATGGAAAACACAACCGATACAATATCACGCTCTTCCAGCTTGTTTAGCTTCAAAAGCCCGTCATAAAGAAACACCGTCCATTTCTCAATGTCTTCCGCCGTGTTTAGGGCTTGCGTCGCGCCCCGCAATGCGAACAGTTTTTTGCTCACGATTCGCCTTTTACCAGTTTATTGTACGCTTTTTCATCAAGCGGGTAGAGGTGTACCACGACGATTGCGGCGGCGAAAATGAGCGCCGGTATGGGGCCGATGAGAAGCCGTATGGCGAAAATGGCGCCGTCGCTTTGAATCGCATCGGCTATATATCCGCCTGCGGAAAGGATGATTCCTGACAAAAACACCGAAAGCGATTGCCCCACCTTGGCGATAAACGTCCAGACGCCGTAATACGCGCCTTCTTTGCGCTCGCCGGTCTTTATCGCGTCGTACTCCACCGCGTCCGGCACCATAGCGAAAGGCGCCACATAACTGAACCCAAGACCGACTCCCGCGTAGAGCATGATTCCCAGGAAGAAATTCGGTCCAAGCGTGTGTCCAAAGAAGAAAACGAGAAGGCAGACGCTTCCCAATATGATGAAACATATCTGATACACCAGCTTTTTGCCAATTTTTTTGGCTACAAGCACCGATATCGGAATAAAAACCATTGCGACGAGGAGCAGCGCCACCATCGCCGGCGTTGCAAGCCCCTCGTTGTTGTAGATGTACTTGGTGTAGTATACGAGGATTCCCTGCAAAAAGGTGAGGGCGCAGAGGTGCAACGCATAGGTAAACAACAAAATGAGGTAGGGCTTGTTGGCAAACACTTCCTTATAGGTGGTGAAAAAACCCTTAGTTGGAAAATCTTCTTTTGTGTGGGCGCGTTCCTTCGTGCCAAAGAAGGTGAGGAGCGTAGTGACGGCGATGATGCCGCCCAATATGGCGCCTACCGCGATGAAGCCCGTCCTGCGGTCAGGGAAGGCGCCCACTATGGGCTGCACCGCAGCCGCGCCAATGATGGTGCCGAAGACCGCGCATCCGAACCGGTATCCGTTGAGGCTGGTGCGCTCATGGTAGTCGTTGGTAAGCTCAGGCGTCAATGAAGAATAGGGTATGTTGATGATGGTGCTCGCCGTGTTGAGCAGCATAAGCGCGATGACAGCCCAGATCGTCAGTACGACCGGGTTAGCCGCGCCGCCTGACGCAAGATAATCAGGCTTGGTGAAAAAGAAAACCATAGTAAGAAACATGGGAATCGCGCCGAAAAGAAGGTAGGGTCTGCGCCGCCCCCAGCGTGAATTGGTGCGATCCGACAGATAGCCCATGACCGGATCCGTCACCGCGTCCCAAAATTTGCCGATCATGACCGCAACGCCCGCCAGCGCAGCAGCCAAACCCACGGTGTCGGTGAGATAGTTGAGGCTCCAGAAGCCAAGCGCCGTAAAGAGCAGGTTTCCGCCCAAGTCAAAGACGCCGAATCCCAATTTTTGCCTTGCCGTTAAAGCCATAGTTCCTCCTCAATGGTTTGTTCGTTGAACCTGTTCCCAATTTTTTGGAACAGGCTTGAAAAAAAAGCGATCAAGCCCGCAATTAAACCAGTCCGCCTTTCATTTTTTTGTTGGAATCTTCCCCAAAGTTGTCGCTCTGCGCGTTTTGGGAAAGGCTCGCTGTCAAGCGTCTTTTTTCTTTATAAATCGCATAAATTTTTCGATAATGCGGTTATACCCGCTTTCTTTAGGCGCGACAACCGCGAATTTGTTCAAATCCGCGTCACTGCCCGAAAAAAGCCCGATGTCGTTGTCGCTAAACACGTAGCTCGCCGGACACAGCGCGTATTCCCCATTTGAATCGCGTATGGAAACCAGATTCAGATGGTATTTCTCCCGCAACCGTGATTCGAGAAGCGTTTTGCCTATCAAAAAATCAGGGATTTTGAGCTCCGCGATGCTCAATTTGCCGCTCACCGGCATGTAGCTCAACAAGGTTGTGGAGAAAAGCAGGGGCGTTATGCGCTTCGCCGCTTCTTTGTTCGGAAAAACAACCTTTGTCGCGCCAACCAATGTGAGAATTTCTCCCAGCGTTTCGGACTCCGCTTTTACGATGATGGTGGGAATGTTCAGTTTGGCGCAATAGCTGGTCGCCAAAATAGCCGCCTCAATGCCCATGTCGATGATAACGGCGTCAATGGTTTCCGGCAGTATCTTGCGCAGATTTTCGACGTTCAGAATGTCTATCACGACCGAATTGGGAGATAGATCCCGATATGTGTCAACAGCCTCTTTGTCCCGGTCAATAATAAACACCTCGACGTTGAGGCTTATCAGCTCTTCCAAAATGCTTTTGCCAAAATATCCTAGTCCCATTACGGCGATCTGCTTCATAATTCCTCCTCAAGTCCTATTATTTCATTCTATTCTCTTGTCGTTTTATTTAATTTCCACCATGCTGTCTTTTCTTCTTTATATTTTTTAAATCCACATCTTTCCAACACCCTTTTTGACGCTCTATTGTCTATTTCCGTTTCAGCAATTATTGTTCTCATTTTTTCGTCCGTTAACGCCCATTCACACAATTTTTCCACCGCCTCAGCCATGTAACCATTATGTTCATACTTTTTACCCAACCCATATCCTATTTCAATTTCTTTCATTTTACTTGGGATATTTTTAAAATCCATTGATCCTACCACTGTGCCGTCGCTTTTCCTTATGACAAGCCAGAAACTATGATACATATAATTTAGCGGATCATTTTCGATGATTTTGATTTGACCATTTATTATATTCAGGAATTCCCCTTCTATTGGCTCCGCGTCATATTTACAATGCAACTCAGTTTCAAGTGTTTGAATATCGCTTGCCCATAACCTTAATTGAGGTAAAGTTAATAATGGTATGAATAATCTTTCTGTTTCTAATTTCATGTGAATATGTTATCCCATTCCATTTTATTCCATTAATAATGTTCCCTTGGGATAGGTTATCTCAGGGTTGGCGTGGATCAACGATGGGAACGCCAGGGCGATAAGCCCCACGCGACCCGCGAACATGGACCCGATGACGATCCATTTTCCGGCGGTGGTCAAATCGCCGGTAACGCCGAGGCTCAAGCCCACAGTGGCGAACGCGGAAAACACCTCAAAGGCTAATGCGCCGAACGGGATTCCTGTAGAACGCTCGGACACGGTGAGCGCTATTATGAAGGCGAAGAGCAGTATCAGCGCCTTAAATGTATATACAACCGCCTTGTTGATGGATTCGCCGGTGAGCCTCCGCCGGAAAACTTTGATGTCCCCCGCTTTGTCCGAAGGGCAGAAAAGAAAGGCGAACAGCGCGAACACCGTGGTTATCTTGATGCCGCCCGCAATGGATCCCGGGGCGCCGCCTATGAACATGAGAATGGCGGTGAGCAGTTTTGAGGGCTGGGTCAAACCGTTTTGCGCCGCTACGTCAAAGCCGCCGCTGCGGGTGTTCACGGACTGGAAGATCGCGTTTATAATGGCGGCGGGCGCGGACATGGCGCCGAAGGCTCGCGTTCTTTCAAATATAATGAAGAAAAGCGAACTCGCCGCAATGATGACGCCGCTCATGACGAGAATGACCTTGCTATGGTACTGGAGGCGCCGCGTTTTTTTTCTGATGAAGCGCAACACATCGTGGATCACCAGAAAGCCGACGCCGCCCAGGAAGACAAGCGCCATAAGCGCCGCGACAACCGGCGTGTCGCCGGAAAATCGTTGCAATCCGCCGGAAAAGACCGAGACGCCGGCGTTGCAGAACGCGGAAATCGCATGAAAGACGCCCATAAAGAGCCAGTCCCGCTCTCCGCTCCCTTTGAACAGCAGCGAAAGCGCAACCGCGCCTATGGCTTCTATCGAAAAGGTGAATGTTATGATGTCCCGCACTATCTTTTGGGGACGATGTTCAATGCCGTCAAGATAGAATCCCTGTATGGTCGTGCGCCTGTTCAAGCCCAGCCGGTTGCCTGAAATGGTGAGAATAAGCGAGCTGAAGCTGATGATGCCGAGTCCGCCTGTTTGTATAAGGAAGAGAATGACGATCTGTCCGGCTCTGCTGAACGCCGCCATGTCAACGGCGCTGAGTCCCGCTACACACACCGCCGAGGACGCGGTAAAAACAGCGTCCGTAACGCGAAGTGCGCCGCCGTCCGCCCACATGCCCGGAAGCAGGAGCGCCGCGCTTCCCAGAGAGATAAGAATCAGAAAGAACGCCAGCAGGTAGAAGGCGTCGGATTTTTCAAAGATGGTCACTGTTCCTCACCTCTTCCGATGTTCCATCTGGAGCGAAAGATTCGGCGGCGCAAGCCCTGCGGTTTGGCGTCAGGGGATGATGGCGGAAGCGCACGGTCCCCATGTGCCGAAGTCGCCCTTCTGATTTTCGTACCGGGCGCAGAAAAAAGCGGTCATGCCCGATTCGTCCGCGTCGAATTCCACCAGTTCCGTCTTGCGGCGGGTGAAGCGGAAATGCAGAAGCTCGTCTCCGGAACGCGGCGCCTTCATCAGATAATGTTTGATTCCCGCAGCCTGTTCGAGCGTGGCTCCGCCCTGCGGCATGATTCCCTTATACAGCGCGTAGCCGTAGTCCCCTCTGCTGTCCAGCGGCTCGGTTCCTGCAAGGGGGGCGAAGTGGACTTTCAAAAGGAACGGACCGCCCGGGTAGGTGACGGTCAAGGCTGGTTGTCCAGATGGTTTTCCAACCGGCGTGCGAGTCTCATCCGGCACGAGCAACAAAAGCGTCGCCAAATCCGTCAACTCAAGAGGCGGCAGGAGCAGGTAATGCTTCTTGATAAACCGCGCCTCAGCCTCCAATTCCCCGAAAATCTCGTTACATTCCACCACGCTCGCGGCAGTCCGCTCACCGCTTTTGACCACCGCCAGCTTCTCCTTCGCCGCGCTGTTCGTCTCTGTCAGGCTGTTTACGTTTGCGGCGGGAATATTCCACGCCTCCGCCTTGGTCTTGAAAATCCCAATCCATGTATCCGTCAAATGAATCTGCTCGTCTCTCGACCGGGGATACCAATCCACGCCCATATCACGCCTCCAAAATTTTTTTAAGGTTTTTCGTTCCCTTTTCCCCCTATTGTACTCTTTCGCCGCCATCTCTGCAAGTCCTGTTGCCGGCTCCTCAAGTCGCGTTGCCGGAGCCGCGAGTTCGGTTGCCGGCTCCTCAAGTCGCGTTGCCGGAACCGCGAGTTCGGTTGCCGGCTCCTCAAGTCGCGTTGCTGGAGCCGTGAGTCGCGTTGCCGGAGCCGCAAGTCGCATTATTGGCTTCATAAGAGCAGAGGAGAGTCATCGATTTCCAGACCCTTATTCCGGCTCCGCATGGCAACGCTCCAGTCTCCAGACGATGCTATCGCCGCCAACTATGGTGTAGCCAAGACCCTCCGGCGCCGCAGCGTCAGCCCGCCCGCCAAAAAATTGCGCGTCACGGGCGGATCGCGTTCCTCATAGCCGAAAGAGTTCCAATGTATTCTACGACGCGGTGGGACAATGACCGGATTTGTGCGCGCATTTCAAATCAAATTGTACTATGGCAATTTAAAACCATGCGAATCAGCAAGCCGCCGCCAAAAGTTGTGGCTTGCGAGGAGACTCCTAAAAGGGGCCGTCTTGTAGTTCGCGGTCTTCGTCCAGCCGCCCTGACTCTTCCTGACACGTTTGGAAAGCGGCCGTCGCCGTTTTCCTCTTCAAAACACCCACTACTTCGGAAGCGTCATTGCCGCCACACGGATCGGGCGTTCGTCATCCCCAGGGTTTTAACTCTGCGCCCTGGGATTTGGGGTTTTATGATAGCCTGAAAACCTCTTTGCACAACGGCAAGTCCGTGATACACAGCAATTACATTTACGCGCCATTGTTCGCGCAAGGGATTGGAGGGGCGCCAAGCGGCCACGGCGCAATCGCCGTGGCCGGAGCGATAGCGGAGCCCCGCAAAGCCCGGTTTTCGGCGCAACGCGCCGAAAATGCGCCCAAATTTCTCACAATCCCTTATAGGTAAAACCACTGCGTTTATACATTACCGCACTGACCACGCTCCATTGGCAAAGATATAGGCGCCTGCTTTTTTCCCATTGCGGTTGTAAAAGGCGGCGAATCCATTGTCGAATGATGTCCGGTGCAACGTAACTTCGCTGCCAATGGCGATGCTGGTTACCGGATTGTCCCCAAAGGCGCTCTTTTTTATTTCCCGAACATGGTCTGGAATGACAACGGCGCTCAATTGATTGAACGCGAAAGCCCGCTCTCCGATAACCGCAACGGAAGGTGCAATGGTTAGGGCGGTCAATTGGTTGTTGCTGAACGCCATTGCGGGAATGGCGGCAACACCGGCTGAAAAGATGACGCCGCTTAATTGATTTCCCGAAAAGGCCATTGCGCCGATTTCCGTAACCGATGGAGGTATTTCAAGCGTACCAGCCAACTGGTTTTTTTCAAACGCGGAGACGCCGATTGTCTTAATCCCGAGGGGTAATTGCAGTGAGCCGCGTATTTGATTGCCGGAAAAGGCATACGCCTCTACGGCCGTTACCGCGCCGGGCAATGCGACGGCGTTCAAAGCGTTATTCCGAAATGTAAACCCTTCAATAACCGTTAGTCCGCCTGGGATGATGATGTCCGTCAGTCGGTTGCCGTCAAACGCTCCGGCGCCAAGACGGGTAAGTCCTGATGGGAGATCGACGGCGCTTAACGCGTTGCCGCGGAACGCGCTGTCGCCGATTTCCGTAACGCTTTGGGGGATAACGGCGCTGGTCAAGCCTTTGTTTTTGAAGGCGTCCTTTTCGACAGCGGCAACCGGCAGCCCTTTCATTGTTCCGGGTATGACAGCCGATTTAGGGTTGCCGCCAATGCCCGTAATCGCCGCCACCGCGCCGTTTTGCCTCCATTTGAGACCGCCGTCCTGCCCGCCAGAGCCAAAAACCGGGAAACCGATGCAAACAGTGAGCAAAACCATGCCGATACTCCTTCGTCCAGTGTTGAAAGTGAGATGTTTCATAAAAATCCTCCAGATTTGCGCTTGCCTTTCCAAGCGTTTTATGTTAGCATTGAATTGTCAATGGAAGCCATTAACTGCTAACACTTATATAATATAAGCGAACATTGTTAGCAAGTCAAGAGGTTTCTGCATTTTTTTTTAGAATTTGGAGGATGTATGGCTCTTTCCCAAGAAACCATTGTCAAGGCGGCTCTTGAATTGCTGAACCGGGACGGCATAGACAATCTGACTATGCGCACCCTGGCCGCCTTCCTTGACACCAAGGCCGCTTCCCTTTACCGGCATATCAAGGACAAAAA
>JAISCC010000104.1 GCA_031265845.1 Treponema sp. | reverse complement strand
CTGGGGCAAAGATAACACTTGGTATAACTACATACAACAGGCTGGATTTGTTGAAAGCAATGTCTTTATCTTTATATGATTCAAATCTCAATGTCCCGCATAATATAAGAATTTATGACGACTGCAGCAGTGAATATACCACAACTGAATTAAAGGACTTATTCCCAACAGCGGCGTTGATCAAGCGGAATGAACAAAATATGAAAGCAGACAGAAATACATTTCAAATGTATAAAGACTTTCTATCGACCTCCGACAGTTATTTTTTTAACGCGGATTCAGATTTGATTTTTCACCCGCAATGGCTTGTAAAATCTCTGGAGTTGTTGCCTGAGACCAGCGGGATACTTTCTATATTCAATTCCAATTATCATGTTCCGTTAAAAATTATAAATGAAACGTTTTGCATAAAAGAAACCATCGGAGCCGCGGGAACGCTGTTTACGCGCAACAGGGTGGAAGAATTTATGAAATATTTCACGTCCTATGAAGCGGGCGAAACGTTTGATTATCAATGGTCAAAATATTTCAAAGACCGGAAAACACCTATTTATTGTACAAATAAAAGTTTGGTTCAACACATTGGTTACAGCGGGCAAAACAGCATGTTTGTTTTTGATTATGGAAGAAATTTCACTGTAGAGTCCACAGATAATGGGCAGATAATAAATGATGTCTTTGAAGCCTATCTTGATGAAGCGAGAGCGCTATATGATAAAGATAAAGAAAAAAGACAGCGGGAAAAAAATAGTTTTCTATATCATATAAAAAGATGTTTTATAATAATAATCAAACATGTGTTGCCACGAAAAATAGTTGATAAAATTTTTAAAATAAGGAATAGACGCTGAAAAAATGGGCATCTCAAATAAACGCGACACTGCTCTTGAAGCGTCGATTGTTAAGGATATGTCGATGGATTCGATAATAAATACGATTATACAATCAAAAGGAATGCTGACAGTATGATACCAAAGAAAATTCATTATTGCTGGTTAAGCGGTGAAAAACTGCCGAAAAATGTCGTGAAATGTATGGAGACATGGAAAAAAGCGCTTCCCGACTATGAGATAGCGCTGTGGGATGCCAATAAGTTTGATATACATACTATTCCGTTTGTAGCGGAGGCCTATGGAGTCCGTCAATGGGCTTTTGCCGCTGATTATATACGGCTCTTTGCCGTTTATACGGAAGGCGGCATATACATGGATACCGATGTAATAGTTCGAAAAAGCTTTAACGATTTGCTCTGTTATGATTTTTTCTCATCATTAGAACGCGATTTGGAAACGGTCGCGCCCGAATCAGAATATGCCAAGCAACTGAAAGAAAATGTTAATGAAACATTTATTAATAAAGCCGCCGTCCGGTTGCCCGGATTTGGAATGCAGGCGGCTGTTTTCGGAGGCATTGCAGGCCATCCTTTTTTAAAAGATTGTATGAATTGGTACAAAGATAAACGCTACATTCTGCCTAACGGAAACTACCGCGAAACAACTGGTCAATTGGCTCCGGACATTTACGCCGCCATCGCCCAAAAATACGGTTTTAAATACAAATTCGGCTTGCAGAAGTTGTCTGAAAATATGGTCATACTTCCGGCGGAATATTTTCCAAATGGAACTTATAAAATAGATGACGCTTACGCAGTTCACTTTTGTGAAAATTCGTGGAATACCAAAAAGTCCCGTGGATTGCTCAAAATAATTAGAATATTAAAATACAATAAAATACTACGGAAGATATTAAAAAAACGCCCTGTTCCAACCATTGATGATGTTATAAATTATAAAGAATGAGCTATGCGTTTTGCCTGTACGATTCCAGCCAGCCTTTTGACCTTGATCATGCCTGATGATCGTGCTATTATAGACAAGGATGTATAAAATGAATGAAAAAGACGAACAGAGCGATGCGGCATGCCGCGTTCTGTTCGCGGGAAAAAGACGCTTGAGTTGTCGCGGTGTATAAACGCCACAACCTGCCTGCAAGCGATTTTGTTAAATAAGGAAGAAACAACAGATGTTTGACGAGTGTATTATTATGGCGGGTGGATCGGGAACGCGGTTGTGGCCGCTGAGCAATTCCATGAAACCCAAGCAGTTCTTGCCGGTTCCAACCGATAGAAACAACAATTTTTTCAAGCTTTCCCTTGAAAGGGCTTTCTCTCTTATTAACGGAGACGGCAGAATCATTATTGTGGCGGGAAAATCCCATGTTTCGCACATCATCAGCAGTTGCGCGGGCCGCAATGAAGCGCAAAAACGGCGGATAACGGTTATACCCGAACCGGAAGCGAAGAATACGGCGGCCGCCATAGCGTGCGCCCTTGTTTTTATTGAAAAGACTGCGGCGGGGCAAAACAGAAAAATTTTTGTTATGCCGAGCGATCATCTTGTTGAGCCGAAAGAGGTTTTTACCGCGCAGTCTCTGGTCTTTGCAAATCATATTGAGATGGAAAATCTTGCGATATTCGGGATTCGGCCTGTCGCGCCTGAGACGGGATTCGGCTATATTGAAATAAACAGGAGCGATGTTAAAAAAGAGGTGATGAAAGTCGTTTCTTTCCATGAAAAGCCCGATAAATCCACGGCTGAACGTTATCTTGAGTCGGGTAATTTTTATTGGAATTCCGGCATGTTCGCGTTTTCTTCCGGTTTTATAAAACGCGAATTCCTGAAATACGCGGAAGACATTATCACTCCGTTTGAAGCCCTCTCTGTTCCCGAAAAAGACGCCTATTCCATTAAAGACGGGTTGGCGATACTGGAGCATTGGAAGGGATTGGCGGAAACCTATGGACAAATAAGGAAAATTTCCTTTGATTTCGCCGTTGTAACAAAAACTGCGCAGGTTGTTATGAGCGCCGTAGCGTTTAATTGGCGCGATATAGGCAGTTGGGATGAATACGCCTCCCTTGTCAAAGACGGTTCCTCCGATTCCTCGGAAACAGCTATTTTTCGCGTGGGAAGCGACAACACCTTTGTTGATTCGGATATTCCGGTGGCGCTGTGCGGCGCCGATGATCTTATTGTTGTCGTCCGTTCCGGCAAAGATGGAGCCGCCCCGTCCGTTCTTATAGCAAAGCGGGGAGCGACGCAGGCGGTGAGCGCTGTAGTCGAACAGATTAAGGCGAAGAATAGAAGCGATCTGTTATAATAAGAAGAAGGCGCATTTTGTATTTTCGCCGGCAACGCCAATCTGCAAAGATGTTCAAATAATTATCGTTGACGACAACAGCGATCCCGCAACGGTGAATTTTAAAAATTTTCTAGGATTAAATAGACCCCATACGGAAGTGGACTTTACAAGAACCGCGTGGGGTATGCTAGAAATACCGGACTAAAAAGAGCTAGTATTGCGTTCATGACATTCTTGACGAGTATAAACATGCTGGCGCCGATATACTATTTTTTAAGAGCAATGGAATTGATTCTGATTGACGAAATAGCAAGGCATAATGATGTTGCATTTTTATATTTGGCCGGCTTTTATGCGTCAAAACCAAAGGCGATGACAGGGCGTTGTATTGTTTGACTACTCGCAGTTCTTCCGTCACATACAGCGGGTGGACGGCGACTCAAAGATTGGAAGACATCCGCGTTCTTGGCCGGTATAAAAAATTCTTAAAAGACAAAAACATTAACGCAAGTGAAACAGCGCGTATCTCGCCATATGTTATACTTTTTTCCGCATGAACATGAGCAACGTAAAGAAGCGGTAAAAACACTGATTGACGCCGGTTGTTCACAATATTGAATTTCCGGTCAGGATTAAAATAATAGACAATGGCGCAAGCGGCGCATAGCGGCGCATAAGGGCGCGTTTCGTCTGACATATAAAAACAAGCTGCTTGAGGCGCAGAGAATTTGCGGCGGAATATTCGCTTCCCTCTTTTTTCCCCATACGTAATTCTAGAAAGCGCTGATATAATCTTGACGATAACTGACAAACGCGCTATAATGGCAAAGAAAACGAATGAAACGTTGTGAACGCCGCATAACGCGGACGTTCACAACAGAGTCGCATTAACAGTATGGGCTGTAAAAAAACGAAGGGTTTTTTGATTTCAAAATGCGCAAACTCCAGACAAAATGAGGATGAAAAAGATGGGTATAAAAACAATAGCAAGGGCGATGCTTCCCAAAGAGCTTGTTTCCTTATATAAAAACATTAAATATAATAGAAACAAGATATTGAGGACGCTGCAAAAAAATCATGCCGGTATAATAGATTCTTTTAGAGAGAAGAAAAATATAGTACCCCCCCCCCCCCCCGATAAGCCTTATATTGTATGGACGTGTTGGTGGCAAGGCGAGCGAAATATGCCGGAAGTTGTAAAAATGTGTTATAATCAGCTTAATAAAAACGCCAATGGACACAGAGTGATAGTGATAACAAAAGAAAATTACAAAGAGTATATTTCTTTGCCGGAATACATTCTAGAAAAGGTGGAGAAAAAAATGATCACCATCACGCATTTATCCGATATATTGCGGGCATGCCTGTTATACACATACGGCGGATTATGGATTGATTCCACGGTTTTCACAACCAGTCCGCTGCCGGAATTCACTCCTGAAACGGAACTGTATAGTTTAAGGCGGCTTAACGACGCCAATTACGTTTCAAGGAGCAGATGGACGGCTTTTTTATTTTACGCGAACAAAGGCAATCTTTTGTTTGAATATCTTATGACCATTTTCTTTGAGTATTGGAAGACAAACAACACCATGATAGATTATTTTCTTATAGACGACAGCATAGCTATTGCGTATAATGAAATAGCCGATGTCGCTAGAATGATTGAACATATTCCGCATTCCAATCGTTATGTACACTGGCTGTGCGCCAATTTGAACAATGAATTCAACGCGAAAGATTATAACGAACTGACCGGCGGCGCTTGTTTTCATAAATTGTCATATAAAGAGAAATATTGCGAGAGCGTCAATGGAAAATTGACCTATTATGGATATATTGCGCGTGAAAATAAAGGTGAACCATGCCCCGTCCCGTGATTGACTTTATTATTGAAGCTCTGCCCGATAGAAGGGCGCATTTTGTATTTCCAACCGGAGTCGCCGCGCTTTTCTGGGCGCGGGAAGCGGCGAAAGCGGCGTTGCAACCGGTCGCGTCCAACCGGTTTCTGGCGTGGGACGATTTTAAGACGCAGGCTTTGTCGGTCAGGCAAACCGGAAAACAGGCGATAAACCACGCGATTCGCACCTTGTTTGCGTCAAACTTTCTGCTGGAGAACCGGAAGGCGAAGTTTCTGGGCGAATACATTCCGCCTGAATACGCGGATTCGTACGGCTCCTTTCTTGCGAGCCTCGCGAAATTGCTCCCCGCGCTTGAGGGCATCCTGCGCCGTCCTGAATCCGTGGTTGCGCAAGACGCCTATTTTGTGGACTTGCGGCTTATCCATGAAAAATATTCGTTGTTTTTGGAGGAACATCAGCTTTACGAGCCGGCCTGGAACAGGGCTGATTTCAGACAAACCGACGCGTCATGGACTCTGTTTTTTCCGGAATTGACGGAAGACTGGGAAGAGTACCGCGAAGAATTGACGAGCGCCGCCAGAATGGGCGCAGAAGCGCGCGCAGAAGCGTACAATGGCGATGCCCCCATCCGCATCATTCCGGTGGAAGCGATTGCGCCGCCTCCGTGGAATTCCACGCCGCCGGGCGGTTTGTCGGGTTGGGACGCTGATTGCGCCGCCAGCGTAACGAGCGCCGCAACGTACGGGCGCAAATTCCTGCGTTTCAGGTCAACCGCGCAGGAATACAGATGGCTTGCCCTTACGTGCAGGCGGCTTTTGGACAAGGACGGACTGTGTCCTGAAGACATCTGCATATCGGTGGCCGGGAATGGAAGCGTTGACCGGCTCGTCCACGAATTTCACCTTTACGGATTGTTTGCCGATGTCCGCCAGGGGAAGCCTTTGCCGAAGCATCCGGGCGGACGAATTTTCAGTGCGCTTTCGGCGTGTCAGGGCAAGCGCTGGTCGTACGCGGCGTTGTCCGGACTGTTGCTTGACCGGGCTTTCCCGTGGAAAGCCAAAGATTCCATCACCACGCTTATGGAATTCGGGTTGCGCTATCACTGCGTCTCCGGTTTTCCCGAATCGTATCCCGACGCGCGTCCGCCACGGTACCACGAAATTGACGTGTGGGAAAAAACATTTGAACAGCATCGCAATCAGGAATTCGCCGGCGTGATGGTTTCTTCCATAGAACTCTTTTACGCAAGGCTCAAAAAAGATATTCAAGCCTTTTTGGAGGCTAATAGTTTTGCCAAGCTGCGGGAAAACTGGCGTATTTTTGAAAAAAAACACTTTGACAGCGCGGCTATAGATTCGGAAACCAATAAAATTATCGGAAAATCGCTCGCGTCCTTGCAGGAGCTTATAGAAATCGGCGAGCGCTTCCCCAAAATATACCAAAAATACGCGGGCAAGGCGCTTCCCGTTTTTCAATCGTATATTCAGGAAGACACCTATGTGTACGAATCAAAGGAACGGGGAATTCCTGTCTACGCCTACAAGGTTGCGGCGGGAATCGCGCCGCCGGTTCATTTCATCATCAATATGAATCAGGATGACGCGGCGGTGGTGTATGACGGACGCTCTTCGTTTTTGCGGGAAGACCGGAAAAACAGGCTTTGCATACAGGATCGGGACATTTCAGCGGAATTTATCAAAGCGTATCGTGTGTCTGCGGCCATTCCCGTGTTTACGGTCGCGGATCGCACCTTTTCAGGCGCAGCTACGCCTCACCGGAAATTGGGGGACATTCTGGACGGCGAAATTGGGTGGCGCCGCCTGCCCGTCCTTCCGGATCCGTATCAGGCGGAAACTGCGGTTCTCAGCAAAAGCGCCGCGACAATTCCCGCTGTCTGCCCATCGGATATACAGAAAAAAGGCTGGGAAGCGCTCAACGTGACACAAAAGAAACCGGGCGGCATAGACGCGCGGACAACGGCGATACCGCAACGCGACATCCGCGAGGAAGTTGAGAAACGGCTCTGCACCCAGAAACGCGATCAGGCGAAGAAGCGCGAGAGCGAAGATGAGGATGTCCGGCTTTCTCCTTCCGATTTGGACGAGTACCTGGCGTGTCCTTTCAAATGGGTCTTGCAAAGGGGTCTTGGCGTGCGGGAAAAACAAACCGAGATCGAAACGCTGGATCAAAGGGATTTGGGAAGGCTGTACCACAGTATTTTGGAACAACTTTGGACGCGGATACAAGAAAACCACGGGCGTTTTCACATTCAGGAGTTGGACGCATACAAAAAATATCTTGACGAGGAGATGCGCCAGGCCATTGACAAGGCTCAAGCCAACGAGGGGTATTTTCAGAAACCCATATACGACATGCTTAAACCCCGCATTAAAGCCGCGCTGGAAGACTATCTTGACAATGACGCCGAAAATCTGCATGGAAAGACCGTTGTGGGCGCGGAATATCCCTTGCGGAAATCCTACGCGGCGGCCCCCGCGTTAAGCGGCGTAGCGGACATTATTCTGAAAGATGAAGAGGGCGGTCATGTCATTCGGGATTACAAGACAAAAACCGTGCCGCAGGCGGCTGAATTATGGGCGGCTGACGATGATGTTCCGAACAACGTACAGATGGCGTCCTACATCGCCATGCTTGAAACCGGCGGGGGAAACGGGGGCGCCGCTCCTGAAGCCTCCATTGTCAGGGACGCGCGGTTTTATTCGATAGACAACAGGGAGTTCCGTCCGGTGATAGATGAAGGCAACCCTCATTCCGGATATGAAAAAGAAATAGCCGCCGTAGACCGTGTAGTTGAAAAGGCCGCCCTCGCCATGCGCAACGGCGAATACATGGCGCCGAAAGCAATCTCCCGTACGGTTTGCCGCGATTGCGCGGCATCGTCCGTGTGCAGGAAGCCGTATATTGGGGAAGCGTGGTGATCGCGCCGCTTTGAAAAATAGTGTTGACAAACAGGTATGAAGCGGATATACTTTCTTTAAAAATATATGAAAGGAGCGTTGAGAGAAAGATGAATTTGACGGTTCATGATCACGCCTTGCGCAACAGCGCGATTACCCCCCCCCCCCCGCCTTCTAGGAACAACTTCTTGCGGCGTCCATAGCAATAATCAGTACATACACAACACAAGCGCCGGGTCGTATTGTACAGAAAAGCGGATTCTTTGTCCGCTTGACAACACCGAAGCTATTCCACGCGGAACAGCCAATCCCCTTTTTTTAGACAATTTTTCTCAAACGGAAACAAAGACCCCGCAGAAGGGGAACCCTTCACTTCAAAGGGGAACAGTTCCGCATACAAGGAGACATTATAATGGCGACTGACAAAGACCAGCTCCCAAAGAGTCGCACAGAACAATTGGCAATGGCCGACGGCTGGATTTCAGTGTGCGCCACGAGGCAAACAGACTGGAACATCCCCGGCCCGGCCTTGACCGAATTGATCGCCATCAGGGACTCGGCGGCGGCCGCGCTGGAAACCGCCAAGAGCGAGACGACCCGCACCCCCGTTTCAAACGCGCGGCGCAAGGAGGCGTTCGACGCCCTGACCGGCTTTATGCGGGACTTCAAGCGGCGGCATTTTTTATCCCCGCCCTTGACCGATTCCGATTGCATCTCGCTGGGACTCAAGCCCCGCGACCCGCACCCGACGCCTGGAGCCGCGCCTACGGCGCAGGCGATGGCGCATCTGGTGGGGCGGCGCGAGTTGGGCATGCGGATCGTGTACGTGACGGGCAGCCCCGGCGACAAAGCGAACAAGGGGCGCCGCGTCCATTTCCTCGTGGTCGCGCAGGGGGAAGCGCCGCCTCTGAGTCCCGAATATCTGCGCGAATCTTTCTACGCCCAGCGGAGAAAGGACCTGATCGAGTTCGGGTATGAGGACAGCGGGAAGACGGTCTATTTCGCCGTGCAGATTGAAAATGACGGGAAGAAAGGGGGCTGGGGTCCGATGGTTTCGGCGCTCATTCCGTAGCAACCTGTTGCGCCAGATGTCATCCGCATAAGCGGTGAACATAAATTTATTGTCCGGCGGGACATTAAAGACGCAGAGGAGTTTTTATGCAAACAAAACATTTTTTTAGGTTCGGATTGCCAGCGCTTTTGCTGGCATTGGGTTTGGTTGCGTCAGCTTCGCTGTCGTTAACGGGGTGCGACACCGGCGGAGACACAACCCCAACCCCAAGCGGCGAAGACGAAGGTACAACGGGATTTTCCCTGTCAGGTTCCTTCGGTACAGGCGGACACATTAGCCTGCAAAGTGGCGGCGCCTCGTCCTCCGCTTCGGTTATGAGGGCAATCACTGCGGACAGTTACCCCTTGGAGGGCGTACTTGAATACAACGATGTCCTCGTGCGGCTCAGGGGAAATTACGCCCCCGACACCGGAAACTGGTCGGTGTCCGCGCGCTACACCAAAGATGATATTGATGCTATTTACACGATTGACGGAAACGGCGGCTATGAGGACATCCCCTTCCGAAAGGGCGGCGCAACCGTCGTGATGCCGGACGGGGAAACTGACAACGAATGGGCGCCAGCTTTTTTTCCGGTAGAAACAGGAGCATGGAGCCCCAACGGGGAGGCTAATGACAGCGTAACGGAGGGCGGTATGCCACCCGAGATGCACGGGTACTGGAACGCGGCCTGGGATATGCCCATTCTGGCAGGCGGCGATATAATACACATGACCATGCAATGCCTTATCAGCGACTGGAAAATAATGGCGACTGGCAGGCGGACATATACGTATGAGGACAGAGTCATCAAGCAAAACCAGAACATTCTGTCGATTGAGCCGGTGGCGGGCGGCGCAATTGATGTCATCAGTTGTTATCTTGAATACCAGGAGGACGCCGAGAACCTTGCGGCGGCGCTGACCGAATGGCTGGGACTGGGCGAGGACGGCATAAAGGTTTGGGATGGCATAGAAGAGAAGCCCGAATCCGGTCCTTGGATAGCGGATGTAGCGTTTATGCCTTACCCTGATATAGGCGGTTTCAACTCTGAGCAGTGGGAGGAGGTACAATCGTTTTACGCGGCGAACGGCTGGGAAATCTGGGTGGCGAGCAATGCCGCAGACTGGGAGAAGAAACATCCAAATGGTCCGCGCACTCTATACCTAAAATACCGGTTTCAGCTCGACAACGACCACCTCAATATGACCAAAATGGTTTGGGGAGAGGAGTGGTACGCTGGTACCAACAGTTTTACATCGCTGGAAGACTTAAATACGTATGCTACGCATCTGGAGCACCAATGGGTTTTGCCCGTTGGCGGAAGCGAATATGAGGACGAGGGCGTCTTAACGGTGCCGTTTACCCGTTAATAACCAGGAGTTTGTTGCGCCTCGCGCAAAAAACATCAAAAAATCGCCGATTAAGCGATTTTTTACCTTGCAAACTCCGTTGAACCAAAGGTTCACAGCAGCCCATAAATCGTGGTTTTGCGGCACAAAGTGACGCAAAACCATACAAGCGCAACAGGTTGCTAGAGCGGCAAGTTTGCGCGACGTTTTAAACGGAAGGCGACTGGAAACTTCACTCCAAGAGGCGCGGTTTCCGGTCGCTTTTTTTGTGGGGCGGCGCATGACCTTGCGGTAAACGCTTGGTGTCAGACGCCAAGCGAGGCTATGCGCAAGCGCAAGACCCCGCGCTTTTTTTTGTAAAAACATTGATCCCACGCCCGCCGCCACGGATGGCGGTGGGTGGTTTCATAATGGGGCGAAACGATTTTGAAATCAGTATAAAAATCTATTCATGGCGCCACATTAAAAATAACAGTATTAATAAAAGCGTGTACGCGACGTTTGTACCGCCATGTCATACTGCTAATATCACCATGGCACTTCTGCCAAAAAACAACTAATTAGCCTTCTTCTTTCACTTATTCCGTATTTTTAGAGCCAGCGCGGTGTCTGACACCACTCATACGTCATCGACGATGTATTCCTGCGTCCGTAATCGCCAGCCACAAAAAAACGTTTTACTAAAAGAGAGAAAAAGAGTATAGTACAGTAATACCATTTTTTAAGGAGAAAGATATGGCAAAGCATTCACTTTTGGTGAAAAACAGTTCACCAAATTCAGGAAGTATCTGCATGTATACCACCAGTCCGGATACACAACAGATACAGCAAAACCTTCGCTCGCTTGCGTGGTTTACCAAACCGGCAAACCCCAATGGGCAGGTTAGATTCACGTGGGACTTGAATTTCAGTTTCGCGTGGGCGGAGTCCGGTGTTTTGGTTCCGGGCGTATCTTTTGAAGTCGGCGAAATCATTCTCGCCGACCCTACGGACGACGGAAAAAACAAAGCCTACTTCGACAAACAGAACGGGGCGTATCTTTTCGGGGATCCGAGTCAAGCGACGTCGCCGAGCAAAGGCGCTCTGGCTATCACCACGAGCAAAATTATCCCTAACAACCTGGCTTCAGTAGGCGTGGGCATCAACGGCAAGGCGGCTCTAGCGGTGAACGCTACGCCGAATTACCAATTCACCTTCATACCCAAGATACAGTATTGGCTCGTTTTCGGCAGCTTTAGAGAAGGCGTCGTACTTGATCTTAACAGCATGGTGAGGAATATCTGTGAGATTAAGTTTCCTGCGGGGGTATACGGCTTGCAAGTTACCCTGCGAGAAGACAACACATGGAGTCCGGTGACGCCCGCATGACGCACGGTTACCGTTGACAATGGCTTAAAAAGCCTTCGCTCTTCTTAGGCGAGGGTTTAACCCCTCAAGGGTTAAAGGACTACTTTGTAGAAGGAGTATATATATGGATACAATAACTAGGAGATGTTGGAATTGCGGGACAGAATTGAAGGTTATAAATGTAACAGAGGTACCGGGCGCTCCAGGCTATATGATCGGTTGCATTGCGTGTAGATTAGAGGATTCTGGCGAAACGATTTATAGTTCAACCATGCCACATGCTGGAAATGCAAACACGCAGGTGCACAGGCTGCCATACTAAAGTCAAGGTTTCTTGATTTTACGCGGGTTGTACCGGGTGTCTTTAGGTTCAAAATCCATGATGTATTGGCTTATAATCATTTGTCAAACGCTTGCGATTGGGAATGTTTGTCTTTTTCAGATAAGCGACGAGTGGGAAAAGAACGAAGTGTACCCGGTCGTATGGGTTTCCCGCTCAACCACCGGGGTTGACGAAAGCGCCATAACCTTCAGTTGGGACGGCGAACTATCGGTCGCCTGTAACAGTACGGTCAAACACAGGAGCGTGAAAACCTTAGTCGCGCTTATGGAAAGTATTTTCATAAGCGCGACTGCGGACCCGAAAGATAGGGGCAAAAAGGCGTTTATGCTTTCTTACAATAAGGACAAGGATGCTTATCAATTCAAGCGAGAGAGCACGGACCTTGACGACCGAACAAGCGTTGTCCTGAAAACCGCCTGGAATATTCCCCGTTTTCCACAAGCCCAAGCTGGTTTGTGCATGGATGACTGTTTCATCGCTATGGTGAATCTCGGCCCGAATTTGACCTATCGCATAAATACTGAAACGGAATACGGGCTTTTATTCGGCGCGTATCGGCAAGGAGACCGGCTTACCCCTGAGGACATTAAGAACAGCCTGCGTTTTTCATTAAGAGATTTTAATGAGCGTAACGAGAAGAAGATTACCCTTCAGAGCGACAACACCTTTGCGCCTACCGAGAACGGTCTAAGACCACGCAGGTAAAACGAGCGGCTATGTTCGGCAGGCGCGGGCGGAGCAAGACGCTCTTTTACACCCGAAGGGCGTCCACGAATTGCGTAAACGCAGGAGTGTCTGACACCAAGCGAGTCTAGGCTCAAGCGCAAGTCCCCGCGCTTTTTTTGTAAAACATTTTGTTTTTTTAAAAAAGCTGTACAACCACTGGGAATCGTTTGAAATGACATTTCTTGCATCAAGCATGGCTTCGTTTAAGGCTCATCATACGGTGTGGATCACCTCCAAAATCGGAAACGAACCGCTCAAAAATGAAAAAGCGCTTCCCCAAAGCTGTGAGACTGGCTGACTCCAACCGGCGGGATCGGGGAATACGCGCAAATGAATCGCAACAACGGCATTATTGCCCCACTCCGCCCCGCAACGGTGTAAATTCCGTCTTTACAATCCCTCTTTCTATGATTATTATAGTACCATGAAACCTGTTATAGCTCCATCTCTCTTGTCTGCGAATTTTTCAAATTTTTCTTTCGCGGTAGATTCTATCAAACGCGCTCATGCGGAATGGGCGCATTTTGACGTAATGGATGGCAGCTTTGTTCCGAACATTACATTTGGACACAAAGTAGTCTCGGATCTTCGTTCAGAAAGCGATCTTGTTTTTGACGTACATTTAATGGTGGAAAAGCCCGAAAGAATAGCGCCTCATTTTATTGACGCGGGCGCGGACAATATCACATTTCATGCGGAAGCCGCAGTACACGCTCATCACCTTTTAAGCGTGATCCGTTGCAGCGGAAGAAAGGCGGGACTCAGCATCGTGCCTACAACTTCGGTGGCAACCATTGAAGAAGCGCTGCCGTTTGCCGATATAATACTGGTGATGACCGTTGATCCCGGTTTTAGCGGACAGACTATGATTCCCGAATGTCTTGAAAAGGTGAAGAAACTGGTGAAAATCAGGGAGGAACGGGGACTCTCTTTCCAGATTTCAATAGACGGCGGCGTACATGCGGCGAATGCGCGTATATGTCTTGATGCGGGAGCCGACATCCTTGTTACGGGTTCGGCTTTTTTCGACGCTGAGGACAAATCGGCGTTGGTAAACCAGTTAAAGGGTCGTATATGAAAAACACGCACAAGCCCCCGTTTTTTCTCATAATGTTTTTATTGGCGGGCGGTGTTGCTTTTTCTCAAACCGGCGCGTCCGCCGGCGGTTATGACGAGGTTTCGGCAGCCTCGTCCACAGCGTTTTCTTCCGCCTTCCAACAGGGAGTCGCGTTGTATGGACAGGGCAAGTGGATAGACGCGGCTGTGCAATTTCGGGAAGCGCATGGCGCCGCCGCTACCGGCGACGAATGCGCCGAGGCGGTGTATTGGCTTTGTCTTGTGGAAGAAGCCGGCGGCGACTTTGAAAGCGCTATAAGGAATTTGGAGGTTTTAGAGCGAACAAATGGAGGCGCAAGCCGTAAAGCGGAGATTCCTTATCTCAAGGGGCGGGCTTTTTATTCGCTTGGGCGTTACGATGAAGCCATCGTACTTTTTAAAGGCTATGCCGACCGGACGCCGGCGGATTCCGCCGTCGCCATCGCGCAAAAATCCGCCGCGCTTTACTGGACCGGGGAGTGCCTTTTCGCGCTTGGACAGCTTGACATGGCTCAAGACGTATTTTTTATGATCGCCCGGCAGTACCCGCAAAGCGTAAAATATGAGGCTTCGGTGTACCGCATAGCGCTTATCTATCAAAAAAAAGTGGAGCAAGAGCTTCTTGAGCTTTTGAGGCAGAGTCATGAAGAATTTCTTAAAACCATAGAGGAATATCAGCGGAGGGAACGGAGCTATGCGCAGGCGCTCCTCGCGTATCAAAAGCGGATAGCGGCTCTGGAGGCGAGTCTGCGTGAAGCGGGTATTGACGCAAGCGCCGCAGACGACGGCAAATAGCACATGCGCGCGGACTTATTAACCAAGTCAAGCCGTTTTCTCCGCCAAAAGAAATACGCGGACGCCATGCGGTTGCTGGAGCCTAATGTTCTTTTATACCGGGACTCTTTCAAGTACCATTACATACTGGCAATGGCGTGTTTATATTCAGGCGATTTTGGCGGAGCTTTCACCTATTTCAAGCGGGCGCGTGAAATCAAACCGCGAGACCCTTCGGTGTTGCTGGGATTCGCGGCGCTCTATATGCGGAGGCGGGAGACTGACCGCGCATTGAATATGTATCTGGAAGCGCTTGACCTACATCCGAACAGCAAGACCGCGAAAAAAGCCCTAAAAATAATTCGAAAGTATTCAGGAACCGATTATTTGTCCGACTGGATCGACGCCGGCAAATTTTCCAGCCTTTATCCGCCCTTGCCGAAAGTTCGGGTCAAGCCGGCGCGTGTTATTGTCTCTCTTGTCTGCGCAGCAGTCGCTTGTATTGCGGTGTATGGGGCGCTCATCGGCTTAAAAGTGACGCCTCTGCCGGAAAACGCGCCTTTTCAACGGGCTTTCAAAGCGACGTCAGGACGGAACGGGTGGATGGCGACCTCTCTTGATCAAGAGGAGCGGGAGCGTCCGGTAGAAACAGGCGGCAGCTACCGGTATATTTTGACCCGTTCCCAAGTGTTGAGCATGTACGAGGATGCGCGGAAACTGTTCACCACATACAACGATGAAAAGGCGAAAATTTTTCTCAACCGCATTATCGCTTCAAACGCATCCGAAACGATCAGGACGAAAGCCGGTCTCCTTATCTCATATATGGATGTTCCCGGATTCGATACGCTCAAAGATCGCATCAGTTACCGTGAGGTCATGGAAGACCCGTTTTTGTACCGCGATTGTTATGTGATATGGCGGGGCATGGCGACCAACCTTGCCGTTGAGCAGAACAGCACCTCATTTGATTTTCTTGTTGGATACGACACCCGCACCAGGCTGGAAGGGCTTGTGCCAACAGCGTTCAATTTCTCGGTTGGGGTGAATCCTGAAAGGCCGCTTGAAATACTGGGCAAAATCACGCCTTCGCAAGACGGGGGCGCCATCCTGCTTGAGGGAACGGCGATCCACCAATTGGGACTATTGGAACGATGAGCGGGAAGAGGTCGCGCCGGCTCGCGGGCGCATTCCAACCAAATGGGTTGTCAAGATAAAAGCAACACGCTATACTCTTGCCCATGCGCTCATTTGAAGTAGTGTCCCCTTTCGAACCCGCAGGCGATCAGGGGGAAGCAATCGCGGCTTTGACCGCCGGCATCAAGAACGGAGATCGGTTCCAGACCTTGCAGGGCGTTACCGGTTCGGGCAAGACCTTCACCATGGCGAAGGTCATAGAAGCGGTGCAAATGCCCACGCTTATCGTAAGCCATAACAAAACCCTCGCGGCGCAGCTTTTCCGTGAATTCAAAGGTTTTTTCCCCCACAATGCGGTTGAGTATTTTGTTTCGTATTATGATTATTACCAGCCGGAAGCCTATGTCGCAAGCCGCGATCTTTATATAGAAAAAGATGCGTCCATTAACGAGGAAATTGAGCGGCTCAGACTTTCCGCGACCAGAAGCCTCATGGAGCGGGAGGATGTGATCATTGTGGCGACCGTTTCTTGCATCTACGGCTTGGCGACGCCGGAAGTCTACCGGAAGATGACCGCCTCGTTTAAGGCCGGTGAAAGCGTTGACAGCGAGTCGCTTATGAGGCGGTTTGTGGAGTTGCAATACGGGCGCAATGACATGGTGCTGGAGCGGGGCGGATTCAGGCGGCGCGGCGACACGCTTGAAATCTATCCCGCGTATCTGGAAGAGGCGTACCGCGTTGATCTTGATTGGGACGCCGTAGCGCATATCCGCAGGTTCAACCCGGTCTCAGGCGAGATTCTGGAAGAGCTTGACCGGGCGGTGATTTATCCGGCGAAACAATTCGTCATGCCTCAAGACATGATAAACGCGGCGCTTGACAAAATAAGGGCGGAGCTTGCGGAGCGCATCGAATTCTTTCAGGAAAACGGACGGCTTCGGGAAGCCGAGCGCATAAAAATACGGGTGGAATACGATATTGAGATGCTCACCGAAATGGGCTACTGTCCTGGCATAGAAAACTATTCCGCGCCTCTTGCCGGACGCAGCCCCGGCGCGGCGCCGGACACGCTCATTGACTATTTCCCCAAGAAACACCTCACCTTCATAGATGAAAGCCATGTAACCCTGCCTCAAATCGGCGCGATGTACAACGGCGACCGCAGCCGCAAAACCACCCTTGTCGAATACGGCTTCCGCCTGCCCAGCGCCATGGACAACCGCCCCCTGCGCGGCGCGGAATTTCAGGAGCGGATTGACAAGGCGATATGCGTGTCCGCCACGCCAGGCGATACGGAACTGAAACAATCCGCCCGTGTGGTTGAGCAGATCATCCGTCCCACCGGACTGCTCGATCCGGAGATCGAGATGCGTCCCACCGAGGGGCAAATGGAAGACATCTACGCCGAGGTGCAGAAGCGCATACAGGCGGGCGAGCGTTCCCTCATCCTCACGCTCACCAAGAAAATGGCCGAGGATTTGACGGAGTACCTCGGCAGTCTCGGCCTCAAAGTCCGCTACATTCACAGCGAAGTTGAGACCATTGAACGAGTGGAAATCCTCACCCAACTGAGGCGGGGGGACTTCGACATTCTCGTCGGCATCAACCTGTTGCGCGAAGGCATCGATCTGCCGGAAGTGTCTTTCATCGCCATTCTGGACGCGGATAAAATCGGCTTTCTCCGTTCCCTCACGAGCCTTGTACAGATCATCGGGCGGGCCGCCCGAAACGCCGCAGGCAAGGTCGTCATGTATGCGGACAGGGAAAGTACCGCCATGCGATCCGCCATAGCCGAAACCGCGAGACGGCGCTCAATACAGATGGCGTATAACGAACAACACGGCATCACGCCCACTACGGTTAAGAAAGCCATCGCCGGCATTCTCAACAGGCATATTGAAGAAGAGCGGCAGGCTGCGGAAACCAACATCGACGTGTTCAAAAAATCCTACAACCTCCTCACCGCCAAAGACCGCAAACGTCTCCTTGCCGCGCTTAATAAAGAGATGATCGAACACGCGAAAAATCTGGAATTTGAACAAGCTGCGGCGATCCGTGATGAGATTAAAAAGATTGAGGATATGGAAACGTGACGCGCGTGGCTTTCGACTCTAACGCCGTGCGTAAATCGCGCGCATCACTGTGATACGCGCACTGGTTTTTGGAGTTAACATCTTGCGTAAATCGCGCGCATCACTTATAATACCGCTATGAATCAACCACCCTCCACAGCCGCGCAAATTATCATAGCAATTATTCCCATAGTTGGCATTGTCATGGGAGCGGTCGTCGTGTTCTTTTACCTGCTCTGGACCCATAAACGTAAAATGCTGCTTATTCAGACCAGTCAGTACACGCGCCCCGCATTCGATCTGCGGTCGTTCAGCCTGCTTGCCGGATTGCTCCTCACCAGCGTGGGGCTTGCGTTGACCATCTTTCTGGCAATAACGCTTGGCCGCAGCTTCGGGTTGCTGGGCGGCGTCATTCCCCTCGCTCTCGGCGTCGGCTTATTGCTGTATTACACGATAAGCCGCCTCGACAGGAAACCATGAAAAAGGACGCCGACGATGAATTGTCTTTTGATGAAGCGTTGCTGGTAGCCGAGATTGTTTCAGGGAAAAAAGAGCTTTTCCGGTTTCTTGTCACGCGTTATGAACGTCATGTGTATGGAATGGGAATGAGTTTTCTCCGCAATGAAGACGACGCTTTGGATTTTACCCAGGAAGTGTTTCTCAAGGTGTTCAAGGGTCTCACGAATTTTGAGGGGCGCTCCCGTTTTTCCACATGGCTTTATAAAGTGGCGTACAATACCGCGATAAACAGCGCGCATAGAAAAAAAGAATTTCACAGCCTGGCGGAAGACGAACAGGCGGGCGATTTTGACACGCCGGAACAGGGCGCGATGAGGCTGCTTGCCAAAAGCGCGGTGCGGGAGGCGGTGCAATGCCTTCCCGACCGGTACCGCATTTGCATTGACCTTTTCTTTTTTTACGATAGGTCGTATAATGAGATTGAGGCGATCACCGGATTTCCGGTGAACACCATAAAATCCCATGTTTTTCGGGCAAAAAAAGTGTTGCGGGAAAAGCTGCGCGATTTTGGAGGCGATTTTTGAGGCACATTATTGACGATTTGTATGACGCGATGGGAGAAGAAACCTCGTTCTTCTCGTATATCAAGAATTCGGCGCATCTCATCATGTGCCCGGCTTGTTCCAAAGAAGCGCGCGCACTGAAACTGGCCGAAACAACCATGAAAGACTTCTTTCCGCCGTTCCCCCTGGCGCCGGATTTTGAGGAATCCCTTATGGAGCGAATAGACGCGCTGCCCGATATGCCCGCGTATGAGGCGGGGCATTTGACCGAAGTTCCCTTGCGGGGATGGGTGATCATAGGCGTTTTTATGCTCTTTTCCTTAACAACGCTTTTTTTCGGCATAGACTTTGAAAAGGTGGCGAGCAGTCAGGGGCAGGCGTTTCTGCTTCCGGTGGGCATAATCATCGGGGGCGTAGTCACCGGCTACGGAGCGCTCTTCATCGGCAGCCACCTCAAAGAGTTGTCTGAACGCTTTGGATTGCGGTAGGGCGCGAATTTTTGTGTGGGCTTTACCCGTCTTTGCCGGCGCCAACCCGAACGCGGTTCGCGGTGTGGACAAGTCCGGTTATGGATGAGCGGACGATTCTTGAGCGCCAGGGGAACGCGCCGCATTCCCGTGGATTGCCGCTTGGCTCCGTGATCCCGCCCTTTCAACCCCAGGGGTCGCTGAAGCTCAATCGTTTGGCCGCCTCTGGATGCCTTCGGACACCTCTGGACACCTCGCGAGCCGTATGCGGCCCCTCAATCGCCCTCCGGTATCAAGGCGCGTTTCCCCGCTTCTTCTTTGGTCGTCAGGCGTCTCGCGCCTCCCGCGTCGGCGCGGGGAATGACAAAAACTTCATACGCTTCCAAACCGGGCCGCGAATCATCAGAAAAAAGGTGAAAAATGAAAAATTTATGTTGACAGAAGAAAAAACGTCAGGTATAATATATGGAATGAAAAAGAACACCATGAAACGCTTGAAGAAAAAGTTCGACGCCGTCTTGTCCATCATTTTGATGGTGGCGTGCGAGACCTGCGCCCTTGTCCCCGAATAAGGCCCCCCCCCCCCCCGTAAACCCTGATCCAGAAAAGCCAAAACCTGACCCCGACAATCCCACGCCGGAGAACCCGAAGGAATTCCTTATAACATGGATCGATACCGACGGGAGCGTGCTTCAGGCCGGAAATGTGAAGGAGGGCGCCATGCCCGCCTATAACGGCCCGACGCCGACGTTGCCGGAGAGCGTGGATTTCGCGACGGGCCGCCCGGCTTTATATATCTCGGGCCTTCCCACAAAGGCGAGGTTGTACAACCATACGCTCGGGTGGAATCCGGCGCCGGTAAATGTGACCGGAACCGCCAATTACACCGCGAAGTTCGCCAAGGGCGAGAAGCTTGACTTCCCGGAGAACTACTATGCCGAGGATATCGCGATATACAAGGTGATGGACAGCGTGCCGTACAAGATGTATTTGAGCGGCGACAGATATCCTCAGCTTGTCCATGCATTGATGAGGCGGATCCAGATCAAGGCGAAGATGGGATACGGCCCTGGATACACCCCCGGCGAGGTGACAGCTTGGAGAAATCACTTCCTTGAAAATGGTATGCATATGACTGAAGATTCTTTGATAGGGCGCACATGGAGCGGCCCGGAGGATGAACGTTACAGCAGTCTTGATTTGTATGGCGATGTTGTTCATGTTGACGGGCAAAGCACTGAGATCGGCGGCTTGTATATTCCGGCAAATTGTCAGGATTACCATCCGGATGATATCCATGAGAACGACTGCTATGGATATCAGACGATTCCATTCAAGGCGACTACGCCGGTTATCGATGGCAAGGTGCTGAACATAGTCGACAGCAAGATACCCAACCATATGGACAGGGACGACGAAACGCAGATCGTCCATTCCCGCCGGGTGTCGATCGACACGGACAATGACGGGGTCGAGGACGAATGCATGACCCTGTCCCCTCTGTACATAACCCACCGGGAAATGTTCAACCAGATTCGGCCGGGCGACGATATATCATTCAGGATACACCAGTATGCCGACAGGATAGGAGCGCCCGGCATCGGCGCCGGCAACATCCTCAACGGCCGCGTGTTTCCCGAGGATGTGGAGTCGTACGGGGATTACATCAACGACCGCGACTTCATATACAAATGGGCGACGGGCAACCCGGATGCAAACGGGGACAATTTCCAGACGATAGAGCTTGTCAACCCGCGAATTTTCGACGAAGAGTATCCCGGCGGCATATTGGTGGGCGATCCGTATACCGGCAAGGCGTCGTCGTTAAAGTCTGCGGACTAATCCGTTGGGCGCGGCGGCCGCGTGGAAACACACGGCCGCTTTTTTTATGCGCGAGGTGTCAGGTGCGCGGGTGTCTGGCGCCAGACACGGGGCGCCACGGGCGCTGCCAACAAGTTAAGGATTCATACTTCTTAATGTGAGTTCGGCGAAGAAAAAAAGTCCGCGAATTACGCGAATGAACGCGAATATTGTTTCTTCATTCGCGAACATTAGCGTTCATTCGCGGACTCCTTTTTCAGGACGGACAGATAAAACTTTGTATCGGGATGCCCAAGGTTTATACCGCGATACGGAAGTTTTATATCGGGATAGGGAACGGTTGTATCACGATACCGGCGGTTTGTATCGGGATGCCCACGGTTTGTATCACGATACGGAAGTTTTATATCGGGATACGGAACGATTGTATCGGGATAGAGAAAAGTTGTATCGGGATGGGGGGATTTGAAAGGGGGCAAAAAACCCTTGATCAAGGCTGGAGACGTTCCCTCTCTTATTTTACGTTATTTTTATGGAGGTTTGTATGGCGGGCAGCAATTCATGGCTCCCCACGCGGGAGCAAGATTTTGTGGATTTATGCGAAAAATGGATGGCCGGACTGAGCGATTCGGCGCAGATAACGGCTTTTGGCTGGAATCAGGCGGAGGTTGAGGGGGTTAAAACCCGGATTGACGGGTTTTTGACGGCCCGGAGCGCCTACCGGACAGACAACTCAACCCAGAACCGGATGCTCAAGGACGATGCCGGGAACGCGGCGAAGAACGCGATGAAGGATTTCGCCCGGTACAACATCCGTTTCAACCGGCTGATGACCGGGGAGCAGAAGTTGTACTACGGCGTCCGCACGGCGGACCCTGTTCCCACCCCGACGCCCAAGCCGACGACTTTTCCGGAGGCGGAGCCGGACACGTCGGTCATCCGGCAGGTGACGATCCACTTTTGGGACAGCGGGACAAAGAAGCGGGGGAAGCCCCACGGGGTCCACGGCGCGGAAATCCGCTGGGCCATCCTGGACCACGCTCCGGCTTCGGTGAAGGAACTGGCGAACTCGGACTTTGACACGGCCACGCCCTTTACGCTTGTCTTTGACGAGAGCCAGCGGGGAGGGCGGCTGTATTTCTGCCTGCGCTGGGAGACGTCCACGAACCTCAAGGGTCCGGACGGAGAGATTTACTCGGCCGTCATTCCATAGGAAGGGCGCATCATTCCATAGGAAGGGCGCCGCCGATGGCGCGTCCACGCCGGATTATGGCGCAGTGTCCGCTGCGACATTCCAGGACGCTCCCCTTGACTGCGCGTTGAACGGGGGCGTCCCTGTCATTGAGCAATTCAGATAAAACATTCCGCGACAGCTTTTCTTGCGGAAGAAACGTCTGAAAAATCACGCGCCGAATTGCATCACGCCGCCAACCGGTATGCCGTATTGTAATGGAATATAGGGCGATTGCGAGGTTTAGCGCGCTTTCTCTCCGTACACCGCTTGAGTTTCCTACATAAAAGAAGTAAACTGATTCTATGAATTCTACCGCGCTCTTGGAAGATGAACGTTTAGAACTGGAATTGCTTTTTGATATTGCAAGAACCTTTGACAAATATGTCGAATTAAGAACCGCATTGGGGCCCCTTTTAAGCCTTCTTGAAACAAGGGCGGGCTTGACCTGGGGCATGGTGACGCTCCTTGACCGGAAAACCGGGATTCTGAAAATCGAAGAAGCCTACGGACTCTCTGCGGAAGAAAAAGCGCGCGGACTGTACCGGCTGGGCGAAGGCTTGGTGGGCAGGGTGTTCGAGTCCGGGCTTCCGATAACGGTGAACGATCTCGCCCAGGACAACCGGTTTCTTAACCGCGCAAAAAACAGGACAAAAAAAGATATGGAGGGGCTCACCTATTATTGTGTGCCTATCAGGTCGGGAAGCGCCGTTATTGGGACGCTCAGCGCCGAGCGCCGCGTGAATAGCGCCGACAAAGAAAGGCAAAGGGTGTGGGATCGATCTTTTCTTGAAAAAGCGTCGTCAATCATAGCGGATTCGGCGAAGCTCCGCGAGAGGATCATGGAAGAACAGTTCCGTTTTCAAAAAAACAAGCTGGATGAAAAACATTTCGGCGGGGGCGAAGGCATTGAGAGCGGGCGCATCGCCGAAGGCAGCGCCATTATCGGAACCGGCAATGCAATGAAGGGCATTTACGAAATGCTCGCCCAAGTCGCTCCAAGCGACGCGACCGTGCTTATCACCGGCGAAAGCGGCTCCGGCAAGGAACTCATAGCCGCCGAGACGCATCGGCTTTCGCGGCGGGCGAATGAGCCGTTTGTCAAGATAAACTGCGCGGCTCTCTCAGAATCGATTATTGAGAGCGAATTGTTCGGGCATGAGAAAGGCGCGTTTACCGGCGCCATGACCATGCACAAGGGCAAATTTGAACAGGCGCACCGGGGCACGCTCTTTCTTGATGAAATCGGTGAAATTCCGCCGCATATACAGGTGAAATTGCTCCGCGCGCTTCAGGAACGGGAAATTGAGCGGGTCGGCGGCGCGTCAACTTTCAAAATTGACGTCAGGCTCATTGCGGCTACGAACCGCAACCTTGAAGAAGCGGTCAAGGCGGAGCGTTTCCGCGAAGACCTCTACTACCGGCTCAATGTGTTTCCACTGCATATTCCGGCGTTGCGTGAACGCAAAAGCGACATCGTGCTTTTAGCGGATCATTTTGCGGAAAAATACGCGAAAAAGAACAACAAGCTCATCAAACGCATATCCTCGCCCGCCATAGACCTGCTCACCAGTTATTCGTGGCCCGGCAATGTGCGGGAGCTTGAAAATTGCATTGAACGCGCCGTGATCCTCTCCACGGATTCGGTCATCCATTCCTACAACCTGCCGCCCAGCCTGCAATCGCCCAGTTCCACCAGCACCGAACCGAACACCACCCTGGAAGCCGCCCTCTCGCGCCTCGAAAAAGAGCTTATCATTGAGGCGCTCAAGATAAGCGAAGGCAACATGTCTGCGGCAAGCCGACGGCTCGGCGTCACCGAGCGGCAAATGGGTTTGCGCGTTCACCACTACGGCATATCATGGAAGATCTACCGTCCTACAAAAATGTAGAAAGCGAATGTTCACAAGACATTTTTGTATGGCAGGCGCCGCCTGTTTCATACTTGGCATATCATGGAAGTTCTATCGTCCTACAAAAATGTAGAAAGCACATTTTCACCAGACATTTTTGTATGGCGGGCGTCGCCGTTTCCATCTGATTTTATATCAAACATGCCTTTACCACCTCACATTGTTCGCAGTGGGGTCTACTTGCCCCGTTGTCAGCAAGTTAATTTTGTCCACAGGCGCACCCAATTGGCGGCGTGAATTGCGCCGTACTGTCTGGCAACAATCTCATTGCGTTTGCTTGCGGGAATAAGAGCGTTGAACCGGCATTGCGCCAATGCCAATTCTATACGGCTAACCCCAAAAGGCGCCTGACGCCCCTGCGTTTTCGCACGGAACCCCGATCAGCCTACTGGCGGCGAAGCGCAAGCAGGCCTGTCATGCGCCGTTTTTTGTGTTATTTTTCCATGTGATATATATTAGTTGATGGGCCGCCTGAAATAATATACTTTCCATCAGGGCTAAATTCCACTCTCTGGCTATTTTCATTTGTTACTGTAATAAAATCCCACGTTTGAACATCATAGAGTTTTACACC
>JAISCC010000144.1 GCA_031265845.1 Treponema sp. | reverse complement strand
AAATAGGGATACAGAAATACGCCATGGCGCATGAGGGCGTTGACCGCGCGATCATCAAACTGCATGGGCGGTTTGATGAGTTCATGGATAGAAACGGGGGCGTCGGCATGGACGCGCGGACTAAACCGCCTTTTGGTTATGAAAAAGCGCTTGACATTGAACTTACAGCATACCAAAACGAACTATATTATGGGAACCTCTAAAAACTGAAGTTTTTAGAGGTTTTCTTACCCTCTAGAGAAAATTGTGTTTGCGTAATTTGTTACAAATAAAGAATTGGCAATTTTCTCCGAGGAATCTCTGGAAACTCAACCGGAGTTTCCAGAGATTCCCTTATTACATAAAGAGCATGTTGCCATTCATACAATACGACTATTAAAGAACGTGTAATGAAGGCGTCCCTGATGTTCGTGAGGCTTGCGTTTACGTCATCACGTCATACGGATCATCCCCCAGTCTGCGGTGCTGAATGGCTTCCAGGACATGCACGGATTTTATCGCGTCGCAACCTTCAAGATCCGCGATGGTGCGGGCCACGCGGAGAACGCCGTGAACCGCCCTGCCCGAAAAGCTGAGTTTTTGTTCCGCCGCGTTGAGCGCTCGTTCAGCCTCGCCGGATACGGCGCAACGCCCTTCTATAAACGGCGGCGTCATTTCCGCGTTGCGTCTGATTGCAACGCCGCCGTCGGCGCTCTGAAACCGGTTGCGTTGTATTTCAACGGCGCGTAGCACCCGTTTTGCCACGGCTGAACTTGGCTCTTCGGCGTTTGAGCCGGTGAGGGGCGTGTCGCTCTGTTTGACCATAACCCGCAACTCCACCCGGTCGAGCAGGGCGCCGCCGAATTTGCGCCAATACCGGTGGATTTCTTCCGGGGAACAGAAGCACATGGCGCCGGAATCGCGGCTGTCACCCAGAGCGCGTCCTGTCATGCCGAGCTTTCCGCACGGGCAGGGGTTTGCCGTAAGTATGAGTTGAAAATCAGCCGGAAGGCGCACGGAACCCTCGGCGCGGGAAATGCTGATAACCCGGTCTTCAAGCGGTTCGCGCAGGGCTTGCAGGACATTGCCCCGAAATTCAGGGGCTTCATCCAGAAAGAGCGCGCCAAAATGCGCGAGGCTGATTTCACCGGGGCGTACGGTTTTTCCGCCGCCTAAAATGCCTTCGGCGCTTGCCGAATGGTGCGGGGAACGAAAAGGCGGCGCGGTGATAAGCCCTTCCTGTCCGGCGCCGAAACGGAGAAGACCCGCGAGGCTGTGCAGCCGCGTCACCTCCACAGCTTCGCCGGGCAAAAGCGGCGGCATAATGGACGGGAGCCGCCGCGCCAGCATGGTTTTGCCCGCTCCGGGCGGCCCGAACGCGAGGAGGTTGTGTCCGCCCGCCGCCGCGATTTCAAGCGCCCGCTTGTACCGCCCCTGACCCCGCACATCGGCGAAATCGCCTGCGCCAGAAGCGGGCGATGCGGATAGGGCGGAGTCTGCCTGCGCCGCCCCCGCTTGGGCGTTCAAGCCATTGGGAACATCAGGGAAAAAACCGTTCTGCGCGAAGCAGGCGACCGCTTCCGCAGCTTCCTTTAACGTTGACGCCGCCGCGGTTTTGCCTTTTGCCAAAATACGCGCCTCGGCTGCGTTTTCCACAGGCACAATAAACCCTTGTATGCCGGCTTCAAGCCCTCCGGCTATTGCCGCAAGCGCGCCCCGCACCGGACGCAGACTGCCTGACAACTCAAGCTCGCCGAGCGCCATCAGATCGTCAGGCGGAGGAATCAAACCTGCGGCGGCCATAACCGCCAGAGCGATGGGCAAATCAAGGGACGCTCCGTCTTTGCGGACGCCCGCCGGCGCGAGATTGATAAGGACGCGATCCTTTGGAAATTCGAAGCCGGAATTGCGGAACGCGGCTCGCGCCCGTTCCCGCGACTCCTTCACCGCAGCCTGGGCAAGGCCGGTAATATCCGCGCCCGGTATGCCCCGGCGTATGTCGGCTTCCACCCGAATGATGATGCCGTCCGCCCCGAAGGGCGCGTAGGATGTTATAAACATGGCGCCTCTCTGTTCGTCTAGTCTTTGATCCTTTCCCAACGCTCCGCGCGTTTTTGGGAAAGGCTCCTTTACTACAGTCCGCCTCTAAAAATTGGCGAACCGCAGGTTCGCGTTTTTAAAGGCTCTCTCTATAATTAGGAAGTCGCGCGCCGCCTGCTTTGCCATCTTGCAATTTTTTTTCAAAAAAGTCATACTACCTTTCATTCCGTTGCAACGCTGTTGACGGAATAAAAGCGTTGTTTATGACAAAGAATCTTACTGTGGGCAATCCCGCGCTGTTGATCGTGGGATTCGCCCTTCCCCTGCTCATAGGGAATCTTTTTCAACAGTTTTACAATATGGCGGACGCTCTTATCGTGGGGCGCACCATCGGCATACACGCGCTCGCCGCAGTGGGCAGCACCGGAAGCATGAACTTTCTTGTTTTGGGGTTTATGATAGGGTTTACCCAAGGGTTGTCAATCATCACGTCGCAACGGTTCGGCGCGGGCGATATGACCGGCGTACGGAAGAGCTTCGCCGCCAGCATCGCGCTTGGCGGCATTGCGACCATTGCGCTTATGGCGGTGAGCGTCGTTTCAGCCATGCCGCTTTTGCGTTTGCTCAACACGCCGCCCGATATTATAGACGCCGCGTATTCATACATCGTCGTCATCTACTGGGGGTTTCCTGCGGCGCTCCTCTTCAACCTCTTGTCCAGCATGATGCGGGCCGTAGGAGACAGCGTAACGCCGCTCATTTTTCTGGTAATCGCAAGCGTCATCAACATCCTGTTGGATTTCGCCTTTATTTTGTGGTTCCATACCGGCGTTGAGGGCGCGGCCTACGCCACAGTTATCGCGCAGGTTATTTCCGGACTCCTGTGCATTCCGGTGATAGCGCGGAAATTTCCCCTGTTGCGTATACGGAAAGAGGATTGGAAGGAGTTGGGCGCCTGTATTCGGGAACACAGCAGGGTCGCGTTTCCCATGGGGTTTCAGATGAGCATTATCGCCATAGGCGCGGTGACTGTGACGTTTGCGCTGAACAACCTGAAAAGCACGATTGCGGTGGCCGCGTATACGGCAGCCCAAAAGATCGATATGGTGGCGACCATGCCGCTGAGTTCATTCGGCGTTGCTATGACGACCTACTCGGCGCAGAACTACGGCGCGCGCAGGATTGACCGCATCAAGAAGGGCGTTTTGTACTGTTTCGCCATTTCGGGAATATTTAGCGTGGTTATGGGCGCGGTCTGCTTTCTTGCAGGGCAACGCTTCGCTGGCTTTTTTCTGGGACAGGATCAGGCGGAGGCGACGGCGCTTTCCCACACCTACCTCAAGATAACCAGCAGCTTTTATGTCTTTCTTGCGTGGCTCTTTATCACGCGGCAATCCCTGCAAGGATTGGGCAACAGCATTGTTCCCACGCTCGCGGGCATTATGGAACTGCTTATGCGCGTCTTCGCCGCGATCCTGTTGCCCGGATTTTTCGGGTTCGCCGGCCTCTGTTTCGCAAATCCGCTCGCGTGGATAGGCGCGTGTCTTCCGCTTACCATTGCGACTGTTTTGACCATTCGGCGGTTGGACAGGCGCCGTTTTCTGACGTAGCGTGCGTATAGCGTGCGCTATGCGTGCGCAAAGCGGCGCAAAGCGTGCGCTTGACACCCCATGTTTTGACACGCCATGTACCGTCTACTATAATGCTTTCAGGTGAAGGCGGCGCGTCCACAAGCCGCAGTATGAGGCGGCTGCGCAGGACATCCCCGGCGCATAGGCGGCCTATGAGGAACTTAAAACCCGATTATCCAGCGGCAAGCGCAAGAGAAAAGAGACGGAAACGGAGTCTGTAATCGGGACTTCATAATGGCTTTTCGAAGCTAGGAGATAGGACGGCGATGTTGAAAACGTGAAAAGCGGAGGCAGAAACTCCAAAATTGAAGTTAGAAATTAGGACAATGAAGTTGCGAGCTTTGATACCGGAAAAAAAAGTAGTATGGGAGGACATAGATGAATAAACAAAAGCCTATAACGGTTGTTTCGCTATTTTCAGGGTGCGGCGGCATGGATTTAGGCTTTGTGGGCGGGTTTGAATTCCTTGGCAAAAAATATAAAAAAACAAATTTCACCATCATTTGGGCAAACGAAATCAACGCCGCCGCCTGTAACACCTATCGAAAAAATATTGGCGAACATATTATCGAAGGCGATATTCGGGAAGCCATAGCCGCGCTGCCCGAAAGCGCCGATGTGGTTATCGGCGGCTTTCCGTGTCAAGATATTTCTATCAACGGAAAAATGGAAGGTGTCAATGGCAAACGGAGCGGCTTGTATACGTTTCTTGTTGAGGCGGTGAAAAAGATACAACCAAAAATATTTATCGCGGAGAATGTCAAAGGGCTTTTGCTGAAAGCAAACGCCGCGTCATTGCAGAAAATACTGGAAGATTTTAAGGCGCTTGACTATGATATTACGCGCAAATTATATAACGCGGCGGACTACGGCGTTCCGCAGACCCGTGAGCGTGTTTTTATTGTTGGCGCGAGTAAAGATATAACGCCGTTCACGCCGCCCCCGCCTTCCCGCGAAAAATATATTACCGTTAAAGAAGCGATTGGCGACCTTGAGACGCTTCCCTCTGATGAACGATTTAGCCATATATGGAGTTGCGCGAATAAAAGCGCCGAGCAGGGCAACCGAAAATTAATCGCCGACCGTCCCGGCTATACAATCCGCGCCGAGTGCCACGGCAACATTCAATTTCATTATTCATTGCCGCGCCGCATTTCAATGCGCGAGGCGGCGCGTATTCAATCGTTCCCTGATACGTTTCTGTTTCAATCAAAGTTGCGCGAGACCGAGCGGCAAATCGGAAACGCCGTCCCGCCTGTGTTGGCGTGGCACATCGCAAACGCGGCGCAAAACGCGATTATAGGCAGTCATAATGAAACAAAATGAATTCGAGCGAATACTCGAAACGGCTTGCGCGACACTGACCGCTGAAGCGCGGGAGAACATATTTCTATCTTCCATGCGGTTTGAAAAGCGCGTACGCGAAGTTTTACGTGATTTAATACATACATGAGGTTGTTCCAAAACTTCAGTTTTGGAACAACAACCTTAGATTTAATAGAAAAAGCGGGCTTTAGACCGCTTTTTCGGAAGCCTGTTCTAAAACTAACCGAGTTTTGGAACAGGCTC
>JAISCC010000116.1 GCA_031265845.1 Treponema sp. | reverse complement strand
AATTTGGGTGGTGGGGGAAAGGGGTCCCTAATATTACGTTACGCCGTTAAAATTGTGGCGTTTATGAAAATTCGGCGTTTGAAAAAATTAACATGCGGACCCCCCCCCCCCCCGCATATTATAAATATACTTTTAAATCATAAAAGGCTGCAAATATGAATGCGGCCCGGTTTTGGGAACGGTATAAAATTGCGTTTATCTTGTGGATGGTGATGAATGTCCTGTTCGGTCTCACGTGGTATGTAACCGTCTATGTCGCCCAGCGCAACTTTCTGGAAGAGAAAAAGGGCAAGCTCCTTTCCTACGTGAAAATTTTAAACGCCTATCTTGGTTCGCGTGATTATGATGGAATACTGCGGGAAGCCGGAGCGGAAAACGCCGGACGGGATGAAAAAATACGTGTTTTAAATCAGGAGCTTGCATATATTACGGAAATTATGGGCAATTCCTGCCCCGGATTGGGCGTCGGGTACTACTCTCTGGAACTGGAGGCTATGCTTGCCTACGGTCCTTCCGTGAATTTCGGATACATGATAGGCATGCCCATATCCGAGGGGCACCAAGGAAGGCGGGCGATGGCTGAAAATAAGATCATGATTACGTCCGAACGCCACGGTTTGCGGGGCGACATCATGCACGCTATGCATCCGATTGAAAGAAATGGCCGGGTTATTGGGTATATATTCGCAAACGAGTCCATGAGTGACATTTCCGCCCAGCTCAACGCCAATTCCAGAAATATATTTATCCTTGTATTGCTCTGTTACATCGGAGCGATTTCCCTGATAGTGTTATTTTTCAAGCAGTCGGCGATAGACGTCAACCGGATCATCGACGGCGTAGAGAAAATGAAGGACGATCTGCACAGGCGGGTTCCACCTGTCAAGGGCAATTTGCGCTATATCGTCGAGAGCATCAACGCTATGGCTGATGATTTGCTCAAAGCTGACGAAGAGAAACGCGCGCTCGCCGAGTCCGCCAATCAAGCGCAGCGGGAGTTCCTGGCGCGTATGAGCCACGAGATACGGACGCCGATGAACGGAGTGCTTGGCATGACGCGCATGGCGTTGCAGACCAATCCCACGGGCAAACAGCTTGACTATCTAAAAAAAATACAAGCGTCGGCGGCCATTTTACTCGGCGTCATCAATGACATTCTGGATTTTTCAAAAATAGAAGCCGGCAAAATGGAACTGGAGCCGCATGATTTTAAACCAAAGGACATGGTGGAAACCATTCAGGTGTTGGTGTCGCCCCGCGTCGAGGAAAAGCGTCTTGGGTTTGTCATAACGATAGATGAGAGCGTGCCGGAATGGGTGTACGGCGACAGCGTAAAAATTTCGCAGATTTTGCTCAACCTGATCGGGAATTCGGTGAAATTCACCCTTAAAGGGTCTGTTTCGCTGACTATAACGTGCAAAACCACTTCTTCATCCGTATTGCGCCTGTATTGCGATGTGGAGGACACGGGCATCGGCATGAGCGCCGAGCAGAAGCGGAGCCTGTTCAAGCCGTTTTCTCAAGCCGACCGCTCCACGACCCGCAAATTTGGCGGGACCGGGCTTGGACTTTCCATATCCAAAGCGCTGGTTGAGATGATGCGCGGTCGCATCACGCTGGAGAGCGAGCTGGACAAAGGGAGCCGGTTTTCTTTCTATGTTGACGTACAGGCAAGCGCCGCTGATACCAAAGGAGCCGAACATGCCGCCGAAGCCGAAAAACAGACGGCGGAGCGACCGGCGGAGCAGTCCTGTTACAAGGGGCTTGAATTTCTCTTGGTTGAGGATAATGAAATAAATCAAGAGATAGCGGCGGCCCTACTCGGTGAATTCGGCGCGAGCGTGGACATCGCGGCAGATGGAGAAGAGGCGCTCAAGGCGTTCCTCAAAAAAGATTACACGATCATTTTCATGGATGTCCGTATGCCTGTCATGGACGGACTTGAGGCGACCCGCAGAATCCGCTCCAGCGGAAAACACGACGCCGCGACCGTTCCCATCATTGCCATGACCGCAAGCGCGATGAACGAAGAAAAAGCCGAGTGCAGGCGGGCGGGCATGAATGATCACATCTCAAAACCCATTGAGATTGACGCCATGAAACAGGTGATTGCTCTCGCCGTCAGACCTCATGCCTAATGCGCGAGAGTTTTCTTCCGCCCCGGCCGGTTGGCGAACGGCGCAGCCGCCAGATCCAACGCCGGCAGATCGGCGCCTGATTCGGACGCCGCTTTATTGGCGGCTTTGATCTCGGCGAGCACTTCTTGCCTGAACACTTTAACGCTTCGGGGCGCGTCAATGCCTATCCGTATCTGATCGCCTTTAATTTCTATGATCGAGATTGCTATGTCATCTCCTATCATGATCTTTTCGTTGACTTTTCGTGACAGTATCAGCATTATGTTTCCTTTTGCCGATGGTTGGCGCGCACTTCAGACCGCCCGTCTGACGGTTGCTGTCCGTCCATCCTGCTTTCAGCCCTTTCAGTCACAATGTCATGCCTGGTTTTCCACCGGGGATCGGTCAGCACAATCTGGCAACCCCGCCTCGTTTCCTCATTGATGACGAGCGGCCCCTGAAGATTCGCCGTTATTGCGCCGCCATCGCCCGGAATCGTCGCAATGACAAAGACCGCCGCCTGTTCCGGTTCCTGTATCCCAATGACGCTCATTTCTTCCTGCGCTATATCGACCTCATAATCGGGTCTGAACAGAAATGGATCGAGCAGAATAAAACAGACGTCCTTGTTTTCCAAAGATTGAAAATAGTAGAACGGCGGTTGCCCGGTGTTGAAGATCGCAAATTCGGCGCACTTTTCAAACCCATAAAGCCCTTTTGGAAAAAAGACTTTCTGCTGATCGTCAATGTCGATCTCACCCAAAAATTTTGTGTTAACGCGCATGACTTACCCTCCTAATTTAGCTAATAAAGCGTCCCTGTCAAAAATAGGACGCGCTGAACATATATCGGGATCGGTGTTTTCGCCTGCCACCCGTATTTCCCAGTGCAGATGCGGTCCTGTGGCAAGCCCTGTGGCGCCGGATTCGCCTAAAACGCCGCCTTTTTGGACCACGGCTCCTTTTTTAACCGCCAGTTTGCTCAAATGGTAATAGATTGAATACACCCCGGGCAAATGCTCTATGACGACTGAATTGCCGGTGGCCTCCCGGTATTCCGCAAGCGCCACCCTGCCGTCCGCGCAGGATCGCACCGTCGTGCCGGTTGGGACGCCGTAATCAATGCCCGCGTGTATTGCGGCGTCGGTTTCGCCGGTGCTGTACCGGTACACGCGGCGGTCGCCGAAAAAGCTCGTGCGCCTCGTATCCGCCGGTACGGGCGGCGCAAACGCCGAAATCGTGTAAATCTCTCTGCCGACGCGTGAAAGTATAGCCCACAGCCTGGCCGCTTGTTGGGTTTTCAGGGCGCTGGGTATGGCGCGTATCTCGGTGTTCCGCTCGTTGAGCGCTATCTCTTCAGACGCAAATTTCCGCTCGCCAATGGCAATAGTGAATTCTTTTATAACCGCGTCCCCGTTTTCTATACGCAACGTCGCGTTTCCCGGTCTCGCGGTTGACGGCACGGTCAAAATCGCGGCTTGTACGATATTGCCTTCAACGAATATCCGTGGAGAGAGCGTCCAAAACGCCGCCCTCGCAAGCCGCCCCTGGGCGTTCGCCAATGAAAGCCGGAGATTCGCTCCGCCCGCTCCCGCAATCGCGACGCTCACCGGCTCCCCGGGCAGGGGATGTTCGGGAATAACCGCCGCCTTGAAGTGGGGCGGCTGGGCAAAAAGCCGCGCCGTAGAACACAATGTCAGCAACCCCGCCAGCAGAATGAAAAAATTCAGGCTTTTTTTTGTCATACATGATCCTTTCAATGGACAAGAGCTGGTGGCGCTAGCGCCCTGCGCTATTCTTCACTCCGCTTCAAATCAAGCGTCACCATCTGCGGCGTTTCCGTTCCATTATACCAATTTCTGTTGAGGCGGAACGCCACATCAACCGCATTGTTCACATCAAAGTCTTTTTTCACCTTTTCCGCCGCATTCCAGTAAACCGCTGGCCATTTGTGTTTGCCCGTATCAAGCGTTATCTTAACGTGGTTCGCCCCGTTCTTGCCCATGAATTGAACGTCTTGCACTTTCATTTTCCGCGCCATAAACGTGATCTGCTCGTTTCCCGCGCCAAATGGCTCCAAACGGTCGATCATTTTAAAAATGTCGGGAGTAAGGTAGGAAAGCGGCAGTTCCGCGTCGACGACAATATCCTCCCCGTTCGCTTCCTCACCCGCTGTCGCGGCTTCTTCCGAGAGATCGATTGTCTGGGCTATTGCCTTGAGGCGTTCCAGAAACGTCTCCCAATGCCGCTTTTCCATGCTGAACCCCGCCGCATAGTCGTGTCCGCCCTTGTCAATGAATAAATCCGCGCATTGCTCCAGAATCGGGGTGAGGTCATACCCGCGCGTGGATCGCAATGAGCCGGTCACCGTGCATTCGCCAAAAGACGCGGCGAGCGAAGGCGTCTTGAAAAAGTTGCTCATGCGGTTTGCCATGATGCCGGTAACGCCGCGGAAAATTTCTTTCCCATACGCCACCGCGAAGGTGTTGTTGAATTCGGCGAGGTTGCTTGCCGCCAGAGGCTCCACAAACGTCCATGTTTCCGCGCCGCGCCGCTTGCGCTCCTCGTTCATATCGTAGAGTTCGCCGGCAAGCGAAAGCCGTGCGCCGCCCTCTTGCTCAAGCAATAGTTGCGCCGCTTTTTCAGGACTGCCCATGCGCCCCGCCGCGTTGACAGCGGGACACAGCGTCCATGAAAGGGTATGCGCGGTAATGCGCCGCGCCGCGAGATCGAGCTTGATCAACAGGTCGGAAAGTCCGCTGCGGGGATTCTTCTGCATGCCCATAAGACCTGCCCGTACGATAACGCGGTTTTCATTGACAAGCGGCATGATGTCCGCGACAGTTCCCAGGCAGACGAGTTGCAAATCCGCCATATCTTCATCGGTAAAGTGTTTTTCCCGCTTTTGGATAAACGAGGTGAAGAGGTTGATGAACACGTCAAGCTCGTCGCAGTCTTTGCTTGAATAGCGGACGAAACTTGACATTTCTTTGAGGCGCAAGAGGCTTTTTCCCGCTGCCTGGGGGATTTCCTTTTCGATTTCACTCGCTATGTCGAACATCTGTACATCGACGCCCTTGCCAAAAATCTTTGACAGCGTGAGTTTCTGCTGACGCGCGTCCCACACGAAGATCTGTTGCCCCTCAAGGAACGCGGGCAGGCGAGTCTGGGCGATGTCGATCACGCCCGGCACCACAGTCTCGGTGATACGGTCGACGACCGCCATGTTGCGCAGCTTCGCGGTCTCAATGATGTAGGCGCCGTTCAGCGGACGAGTGTTGAAAAGGCAGACGGGCTGCCCGTACAGATCGCTTTTGAGCGCAAAACGCAACGCCGAGATGAGTTTATAGGCGACTCCGCAACCCGCCAAATCCCGAAACGGGTAGCGCGAATCTTTTAGTTTAGGGTTTACAATCGCAAGGGCGTCGGGAAGTTCGCCCTGCGGGTTGTGGTGATCCGTTATGATGACATCAACGCCGAGTTCCTTTGCCCGCGCGACTTCCGCCCTGTTTGAAATGCCGCAGTCAACTGTGATGATAAGCGTCCCTGAATCGGCCGCAAACTCCTCAACCGCCTGCATCGACAGTCCGTAGGGTTCGTCGCCGACGGGAAGCCGCCATGTTACGTCCATGCCAAGCTTCTGAAGTCCGCTTGTCACCATAGCCGTACTCGTTATGCCGTCGACATCACGGTCGCCGAAGATTAGTATTTTCTCGCCTTCTTCTTTCGCGGCGAGCATCCGGTCAACAGCGTCTTCTATATTCGGCAACTCAAACGCATTGTGGAGGTACCGCAAATCATCTTCCAGAAAGTAGCGTATGTCTTCTCCATTGACAAGCCCCCGGCGTACAAGAATAGACGCGACAAGCGGATCGCAGTTGTACTTCGCGGCGATTTCGCGGACAAGCTCCTGCGGAATATTTTTTTTAATCCAATTCATTTTGTTTATTATAGCACACGGATGGTTTTTTCACAAGTGGGAGCGAAACCACAAACCACGCGAACGGCATGAACGGAACAGAGCGGCCGCCATATCTTCGCGTCCTTCTATCACGCCGGCAACACCGAATGTCTGACACTCGGTTATACGTTCCGGCTGTTTTACGACGGTTTGGCAACCTAGATAAGAGCTTTGCGCAGCAAAGTACAGGGCTGGCAAAATGTGACGGAGCAACGGCGTGGGAATAGAGTGTAGCGCAATGACCTAGCCGTTGCGGAGGCCGAGCCGCCTATTGGCGGCGTCCCCAGTGTAGCTGAGGCGCGCAAACAGGCCTGTCATATGCAATGTGCCCGTATTTAATATTTTTATGTATTTTTCAAATATTAAATACTATTTTATCTATAGGGGAATATTGTGTAATAATATTCCCCTATTCTAAGTTCTTATTTATTGATACAATAAGTATAAACGATTATAAGTCGCCTTATCCCTTAAATATAAATTGTCATCAAAATGTACAGGATCAGGTGTGCTGAAATCTCCGCCCCATCTCATACCGGCTCTTTTACAGCCAGTAATGAAATTTTTTATAGCATGAGGTAAAGCATTGTAGCTCCTTAGGCTTGAACTATTATATAAAACCCCATTATATACTATATTTATATCAACTGCATGGCCAACAAGGTGATTGGAAGTCTCCGACGGTGGAACAACTGCATTCTCCACTAAAACATTTGCACTTCTGAAACCCGCCCCTTGGACTTTTATTTCTAATCCATTTTCTACGGCAAGATCATCCATGATCCAAATATACCTCAAAAATGCGTTGTCCGCGACCGCATTCTTGTCAAAAGCTTCCAATCCAGCCGCTTCATTTAATTCTTGCGAAAAGACAACTGAAACCGACAAGACACAGAGAAAAGAATCTTTTTCATTTGAATTGACCTCCAGCTTGATTTATATGTCATTATAAATATTTTGTCAATAGTTTTTATTTCTTATAAAAAAGGGTTTAACACCCCGGCCTTTCAGGCTAAACTTGACCCACAATTTTCACGATTTATGCTATAGTTCTCCCCTAAAGCCAAAAGCTCGGGGAGGGGATATGGCAACGCACAAAGATTTTAGTATGGACGAAGAATTTGCCGGTCTGGATTTTCACTCCGTCCGATTGGAAAGCCGGTTTATCAGAACCATGGAAACTCTAATGAAACAGCCGGATACCTCAATCTGGTACAGCAGCGAAAACCGTGCGGAGGCTAAAGCTATCTACCGGATGCTGGGGAATGACGGGTTTGACCGAGAAGAAATCATCAGGGCACATCGCGAGGCAACGATACGGAGGATGGCTGAGTATGGCGGTCCAGGATACCACCGGGGTAAACTACCATACCCACCTGAAAACCGAGGGAATAGGCTATATCAGGGATAAGACCCTGGGGGTTAATGTCCATAGCGGTCTTGCGGTAACCAGCGACGGGCTGGTTCTGGGAGTATTGGACCCGTCAAGCTATAACCGGCCGGAAGCGAAGGACGAATCGGCAAGCCATGAGAGCAAAAAGGTGCGGCCGATAGAGGAGAAAGAAAGTTTCCGGTGGCTTGAAACCCTCAAGCGGAGTACGGCGGATATCCCGGAAGGGATAAAAGTGATAACCGTCTATGACCGGGAAGGGGATATGTACGAGTTGTTTGTCAAAGCAACAGAACTGGATGAATCGTTTCTGATACGGATAGTA
>JAISCC010000019.1 GCA_031265845.1 Treponema sp. | reverse complement strand
CTGCGGCGGCAAACCGGCCAGATCCAGCCCGCCTGTCCCCCTTGCGCGGGGCTTTGTCGCGGTTAGTGGGTCCGGCCCCCCCCCCCCCCCCCCCCGGCTTGAATTAGGCTCCTGTTCTCAAGAACATACGGTAGCCCGCTTTTTTTCTTTTTTTCTCTCTTGCTTGAACCGCTTCAAAACCCCGCCGGTTTTGAAGCGGTTCTCTTTATTATTTTTATCCTATATAATTCATATTTTGTACAATATTTCATTTCTTTATCAAGGAGCGTGTCATGGCAATCATTAACAATGTGAACGAGGTGTTGCACCGCATCCGCGTGAAACTCTATCCAAACTACCTTCCCCATGTGGAAGGCGCGTATATCGCCCGCGCCGACAACGAGGCGTCCCTCTCGATTGAGGAGGTCTGCGCCGCGCTCAAGAACCGCGGCGGCTTCACCGGCAGTTACGACGACCTGGTGGAGCATGTACAGCAGTTTTTCGATGAAACCGCGTATCAGCTTTGCGACGGATTCGCGGTGAACACCGGTTATTTTTCCATACATCCCAACGTAGGCGGAACCTTTGACAAGATCACCGAGGGGCATGACGGGAAGAAACATCCGGTAACCTTCCGGTTCCGCACCCGCGCCCCGTTGCGCAGTCTTGCGGATCGCATTGTCGTGGACGTTGAGGGCTTGGCGGATGTGTCCGGTTATATCGACGAGTTCGTCGATATAAGCTCAGGCGCGGCGAACGATGTTTTGACCCCTGGCGGACTGTTCAGTATTGCAGGGCATAAGATCAAAATAGCCGGGGACGATCCCGATGTGGGCGTTTATGTTGTATCGGCGGACGATCCGTCGCTGCGAGTCAAAGCGAGCGGTCGTCTGGCGGAGAATACGGCGTCGAAGCTGATAGGGGTTGTCCCTGCGCTGGGCGCGGGGGCGTGGAAGGTGGAGATAAAGACGCAATACGCCGGCTCCGGCAACACGGTTTTGAAAAGCCCGCGCGTAATAGAAAGCGCCTTTACGCTGACCGTATCGGAGGCGGCTTTCTGATATACGCTCTATCCGCCGCCTGATATAGCCTATATCTAACGTTAGATACAGCCTATATCGGGGGTTTGATAGAGCCTATATCTGATAGTGGATACAGGTTGTATCTGACTCTTGATAGGGGCGGAAGCAAGAGGGTTGACAGCGTATGTTCTGGCGGAGCCGCCGTGAAGACGCCGGTTGCGGTACGCGCAGGACGGCGTACAAAGCGGACGGCGTTCCGAAAGCGCAACCATTGGCTGCGGGAGCCGCCGATGAAAATGAAAGGCATTTTTTATCCCAAATGTGCCGTCGCTTCACGCTATACAAGGGCGTGGGAAATTCGCCGCTTTTTAATTATGTAAGAAGTGGATTATTGTGGAGGTGAAACTATGAAAAAGGCGCTGTTTTGTATGTTTTTGGCATTTATGTGCGAAGGGCTTTTCGCGCAGCAGCCAGTGGTGGCGGTCGCCCCTTTTGACGCTATTTCAGGCGTCAGCTCAACTGAGGCGAATATGATAACAAGGGTGTTCTTTATACGGCTGGGGAACACCAATAAAGTGAGTTTGGTTGACCGTTCCGTGGTTGAAAGGGTGTTACGGGAACACGCTTTTCAGGCGGGGGACTGGTCGGATCAGCAGAAAACCGCGGAATTGGGAACCGCCCTAAACGCGGACTGGATAGTGCGGGGCGAGATGGAAAAGTTTGGCTCCACTATTCTTGTAACCGTACAATTTTATGACATAAAAACCTTCCGCTTTATGGGCGGCGCGGACCTCCGCCTTGCAAACGCGGACGAAGCTTACGACAAGATGGATCCGCTGGTGGACAGGCTGGTGGAGACTATATCAGGTTCTCCGGCAAGCGGCGGGAGGAGCGGCGGCGCGGCGTCAGGTGCGGGTGGGAGCGCAAGAGGCGCCCCCGCCGGATTTGTGCTGGTTCCTGCCGGGACGTTCAGCATGGGAAGCGGCAATGGGGACAGCGACGAGAAGCCTATGCATCAAGTGACGATAAGCAAGGCGTTCTATATGAGCGACCATGAGGTGACGCAGAAGGAATGGGTGGAGGTGATGGGGAACAATCCGAGTAATTGGAAAGGAGATGATTTGCCTGTGGAACAGGTGAGTTGGTTTGATGCGATAGAGTACTGCAACAAGCGAAGCATAAGGGAAGGGCTGATGCCTGCGTATAGCGGGAGCGGGGAGTATATACGGTGTGACTTCAAGGCGAGTGGGTATCGGCTGCCGACCGAGGCGGAATGGGAGTGGGCGGCGAAAGGCGGGGGCAAGGACTTCATGGTATACGAGTACAGCGGGAGCAACAGCGTGGACGGCGTGGCGTGGCATAGCGGGAACAGCGGGGGTCAGACGCATCCGGTGAAGACGAAGGGAAAGAACAGTTTGGGATTGTATGACATGAGCGGGAATGTGTGGGAGTGGTGCTGGGACTGGTATGAGGCGTATAGTAGCGGTTCTCAGACCGACCCTTCGGGCGCCGCCGCTGGCTCTTACCGCGTGCCTCGCGGCGGGTCGTGGGACTACGATGCGCAGATCCTGCGTTCTGCCTACCGGTACGGCCACACTCCATCGGACGGGAGCAGCGATGTTGGCTTCCGGCTGGTTCGCCCCTAGTTCCGCATAGGGATTCCGCGCGAATCTGGGCGGGGGCGACTGCGGCGGCGCGGTGTCAGACACTGGCGAATGGGGCGGCGTGGTTTGATGTTCGGGGCGTCGCTTGGAAGATGGGCGCGGCGTCGCTCCACGCCATACAGGGGCGTGGGAAATTCGCCGCTTTTTAAATTAATGTAAGAAATGGATTATTGTGGAGGTGAAACTATGAAAAAGGCGCTGTTTTGTATGTTTGCGGCGTTTGCGTGCGGGGGGCTTTTCGCGCAGCAGCCAGTGGTGGCGGTCGCCCCTTTTGACGCCATTTCAGGCATCAACTCAACGGAAGCAAATATGATAACAAGGGTATTCTTTATACAGCTGGGCAATACCAATAAAGTAAGGTTGGTTGACCGTTCCATAGTTGAAAGGGTGTTAAGGGAACACTCTTTTCAGGCGGGGGACTGGTCGGATCAAAAGAAAACTGCGGAATTGGGAACCGCGTTAAACGCGGACTGGATAGTACGAGGCGAGATGGAAAAGTTTGGTTCCGATATTCTGGTAACGGTACAGTTTTACGACATACGGACGTTCCGCTATATGGGTGGCACATACATCCGCCTTGCCAACGCGGATGAGGCTTATAGCAAGATAGATCCGCTGGTGGATAAACTGGTACAAACTATAGCGACGAGCGGAGGAGGAACACGTCCGTCCACGCCTCCAACTACGAGCGGAGGAGGAACACACCAGCCCACGCCTACCACAAGGCCAACATACAAAATAGGAGACAGAGGTCCCTGCGGTGGTATTATTTTTTATGTCTACTCCGGCCGCTATAAGGAATGTATTGAACTTCCCGATAAAGTGGATAGGTCAGAAATTGACAACTATGCAAGAGCCTACAGAGGAGGCGGTTTTGACAATTGGCGTATTCCATCTGAGAGTGAAATTGATATAATATATGTAAATTTCAAGCGTCGGTTTTCTGGCGGATGGTATTTTTTCAAGGCGTATAGAGTAAACTGGGGGGTACGCAAGCAGCTTATCTATGTGTTAAACTTTAATAACGGGCAAAAAAAGAGCGTCGGCGACATAAACCAGCGTATAATTGCTGTCCGTGAATTTTAGTTGTAATTGTCAGACGCGCCGGTGTCTGACACCGTGAAAGCGTGGCGCCAGACACTCTGGTGTCAGACATCGTGTCTGACACCAGAGCCTTGGGTTTGAGGGGTCGGACACCGTCTCTTGGGTTTGGGGGGTAGCGGAAGACCGCGCGAGCGGGCTGGAGCGCAGGGGGGCGCGACGCAAGGGCGCCTGCTTGCCATCTTCGTTTTGGAAACAGCGCCCCTCTCTTTATATTCTTGATCTTTAAGGAGACTAATATGAAAAGAACCATCATTTTTTGTATAACCATTCTCGGCATTACCGCCCTTCACGCTAATCCAAATTTAACCGGAGCATGGACTGCCACGATTGAATACAACCGATCCTTCGACGTTTATAGGATCAGCCTTGCCGCTGACGGTCGCTGTACGGTGAAAGTAACCAATGACAACGCCGAACAGGAAACAGCGGGGAACTGGTCGTGGGACGGCGCGTTTTTTCGCCTGAACGCCACATTCAGGAACGCCAAAATCGCCTACTTGCCACATGTCCAATGGTCAAGCGTACTCAATTTTTCCACTGACAACAACTCCTTTACCATTCTTGGCAAAACGGCGACAAACGGATCGCAGGCGCGGATTACTTTTTTCAGAAGCGACGACAGTCTCGACATAACTTTTAACGATAAAGCCGCGCCTTCAATATTTGCCGCCTTATCCAAAAACATCCCTTTGCGCTCGCGCCTTGCCGTTGTCGGCGTTACGGCGGCCGATCCCACCGAAGCGGCTTTTTACGTCAATGAATTGACCGTCCAATTCGTCAATGCCCAAAAATATACCGTCGTTGACCGTACCAATGTTGACGCGGTATTAACCGAACAAAATTTCCAAATGTCAGGCTACGCGGATGATGACGCCGTTGTTTCCGTCGGTAAGTTTATCGGGGCGACCGTTGTCATTACCGGAAGCATTGATGGCACAGGATCGCAAAAACGTTTGGTCATTAAGGCTATTGATGTTTTGACTTCTGAAATACTGTCAATGGTTTCGGTTGCCTTGTAGAAAAAGTGTCTGACGCCAATGCACGGGTGTCAGACACCCGATGCTTTAGGTTGAGGGGAGCCTTGTAGAAAAAAGTGTCTGACGCCGATTGCCGTACGGGTGTATATGCGTTGGCTACGGGAACCGCCGCTGAAAAGGGTGTATCGCGCATACTTGCACGCAGGTATGCGCGATACACCCTTAAATTTTTGAAATTATATTGACATAAATAGAAAGAAGCAATAATATAAAGAAATGGAAGCTATTATTTTTATAGGGATACAGGCAACTGGCAAATCGACATTTTACAAAGAAAATTTCTTCAATACTCATGTAAGGATAAGCAATGATTTATTAAAAACGAAAAACCGGGAAAAGATGTTATTAGAGTATTGTCAAAAAACACATTTGTCATTTGTTGTTGACAATACAAACATAACAAGAAAGGCGCGTGAAAAATACATGATTTTCTCAAGAAATATAAAAATCCCAATAAAAGGATACTATTTTGGAATAGATTTGGAACGTTCATTAAAATGGAACAGCAATAGAAGCGGAAGGGAGAATATTCCGGACGTTGGTATTTTAGGAACATTCAAAAAGCTTGAAACGCCTTCTCTTGATGAAGGCTTTAATGAATTATTCTATGTTGAAATTATAGAAGGAAAATTTATTGTAAAGGAATGGGAAAATGAAATTTGACGAGCTTGACGCGCAAATGCGTATTTATGAAACATCCGTAGATTGCTGTGTTTTGCCGGGTATATATATGGTCGCAAGAATAGATGGTCGTAATTTCACCAGGTTGACAAAAGAAAAAGGGAAATTTGAAACGCCTTTTGATAACAAATTTCGAGATTTGATGGTTGAAACAACAAAGCATTTAATGGATTGTGGGTTTAAAGTTATTTATGGATATACCGAAAGTGATGAAATATCGCTTTTATTTGATTTAGATATTGACGTGTTTGGAAGAAAAATTAGAAAATACAATTCTATCTTGGCGGGAGAAGCGTCCGCAAAATTCAGTCTGCTTTTTAATGATATTGGTGTGTTTGACTGCAGAATATGTCAATTGCCGAATAGAAAATCTGTTGTTGATTATTTTAGGTGGCGTAATGAAGACGCGCATAGAAACGCATTAAACGCTCATTGTTATTGGATGTTGCGAAAAGAGAATTATAACAAAAAAGATGCGGCGAGTTATATTGAACATAAAACAACATTTGAAAAAAATGAACTGTTATTTTCGTATGGATTAAATTTTAATGGTTTGCCTAATTGGCAAAAGAGAGGAGTAGGTTTATATTGGGCGACCGAAGAAAAAGTTGGTTATAACCCTAAAGATAAAGTTGAAGTAAAGGTGAAAAGAAATGTAATACGAATAGAATATAATTTGCCAATGCGTGAAGAATATAGTAATTTTATTGAAAAAATATTAGAAAAAAAATAAGACCTTGTTCTCAATGGCGACGCGGGAGCGCCATGCGTCATGGGAGGTTATTTATGAAAAAATTGCGTGTATCGCCGCAATCGCAATGTTGATCAACTGTTTTGTATGAGCGGAGGATAATTTTGGCGGTAATGATGCCATGGTTTATCTCTTGGGCAAACAAGATGTAACGGGCGTTAAGCGGAGAAAGCTCCGAAGAAGCGTATTATGGTCCATAAATCCAACAGACGGCCCGCCTAAACTCAACGCCGATCAGATGATGCGCCTTTTACAACAGCATAAAAGATGAAACGCCGCAACAATATGGTTTTAATATGTTGTCTGCTAATCAGCGGCGAGGGACGGATGAGATTTACGGCGACCAATAGGAGAAACTGATGTAGAGGCACGCTCATAAGGTGTACCAGGAATTGGCGGTATGGATTCGTCAATACTTCCGGCTAGTTCAAAACAGCCTATGAGACACTCATTCAAGGAGTTTGTGGCGCCAATGTCTATCTTCTATAAACTGCCGGAAGGCGGGAGGCAGGGGCGCGGTCAGGACGGGAAGTCCGGTTTCAGGCGGGAATTCAAGCGAATAAGCGTGGAGCAACAGCCCGGTCTCAAGGAAACTGCCGCCGTATTTTTTGTCTCCGGCTAATGGATGGCCGCGCAGAGCGGACTGTGAGCGTATTTGATGGGTTCTGCCAGTATGTATTTCCATAAGAACAAGCGAATGCGCGGCATTTGAAGCGATTGGTTCAACAGAGGTCTCCGCCTGACGGGAAGCGCTGGAACCGGCGCCTTTGTCTTCCGCAACGAAGGTTTTGCGTTTTGCGCTGTTGCGGACAAGATCGTCCCGCCACATGTCCGCTCTTTCAATGCGACCGTCAACAAGCGCAAGATAGCGCTTCACGATCTTGCGCTCCCTAATAAGCGCGGTGAAAAGCCGCGCTCCGGCGAGATTTTTTGAAAACATGACAAGCCCGCTTGTAGGCTGATCAAGCCGGTGCAGGGGACCAGGTTTGAACGAAAGCGAATGGGGAATCGTACCCACAAGATACGACTCGACCATTTCCGCTAGATTTCTTTGTTTTTGGGGAAAGCCGCCGCCATGAACAGCCACGCCGGCGCTTTTGTTTACAACAAGCAGATCGTCGTTCTCAAAAACAATGCGGGAGCGCAGATACGGCGGGACGGCGGAAGCCTCACTCGCCCTGTTCCGCGTTGCGGAATTCCGCGCCGCAGACAACTCGTCCGGCACTGCGATGACATCTCCCGCCATGACGCGCCGGCTCGCGTGATCCGCGCTGGCTTTTTTTCCGTTTACAAGAATCTTTCCCTTACGCAAAAGACTGTAAATACGCGACAGCGGCGTATCAGGGGAAAATTTCCGCAAGATACGGTCGAGCCGCCTCTGCTCGTCATCGCGCGAGGCTTTTATTTCCACCATACTTCACCCATACCAAAACGCCTACAATGACAATCCGGCAATATAGGCGTCGTACTCATCCTGCGCATTCTGCGCCGCTGTTTTCGCTTCCTGTATCATGGCGTTCCGCTCGTCAATGCTTGCATCCAAATCGGACAATTTCTTGAGGTATTCCTGTCCCTGCGGCGTTTGGCTGCCGGCGGCTGTAAGGTTCTGCCGTATGCGGTTCTGCTCATTGGCAAGCCGGGCAAGCTCTTTTTCACAATCCCCAAGCAAGGTCTTTGCGGCGTCGGCTTTCCGCTTCAAATCAACGGCTTTCCTCAAAGCGGCGCGCGCCGATTCAGGAAGCGCGTTATCCGCAACATAACTCACAAAGGATTCGAGCCTCATCTGGCTAAGGGTGATGCGCTCCGAAACCGGCGCTTCTTCCGTAACAGTAAAAGAGACCGCGCCGCCAGCCGGCAACTGCCGTGCAAACCGGTACACAACGTCCGTGCGTTCATCGAATTGCATGCCGTCCGCAAGCGCCGCGCCTCCTGTGATTGGGTGTTCGATGACAAGCCGCTTTTCCTCGCCGGAAGCGTTCTTGATAGTATAGGTTTTTTCGTACATTTGCTTGCGGTTGATGATCATAACGCCCTGGCTTATCTGAACAGATGTCACGTTACGGGAGAACGCGGATGTTACGCCGCCCGTCACCGAGAGGTCGTCGCCATACGAGATAAGCCGCTTTTCAAGTTCAGGAAGAAAATTGATGAGCGTGTCTCCGGCATACGTCCCTCCATCGTACACCGTAATGGGACCTGCGGGCAGTTTCATGCCGGTCGTGTTGGTGAGTTCGGCGCTGATGGAAGGGTTGATGAGTCCGCGACTCATGGCTTTCTCGCCTGAGAACACAAGCGTCTTTTCAGCTTGTATACGCGCCTCCACCAGAGGAAGCATGGCGCTCTGCTGTCGGGCAAGCGAAACCGGTTTCTGGATGGTAAACTCAAACAAATCGCCCGCAGTCTGGGCTGCCGCAGTCTGTACGGCGCCGCCGCCAAAAACCGTGCGCGGCGCGAGTGAGCGCTCCGAATCAGCCGCCGCCTCGTCCCTGCTTTCCGCAGCCATTTTCATATTCATCTGAGGCGCGGGGGATGCGGCTGGCGCCGCCGCCGGCGCTTCCGCCCAGCCTGAATTATAGGCGGAGGCTTCCGCAACGCCCGCAATGGCAAGAGGCAGCACGGGGCGTGAAAGGTGGTAGGGCGCGTACAGCCGCTGGATAAAGGAGACAGGACGCCCGGTAACAAGGGAAAGCTCCACCTGTTCCCAATCCATGTCGCTGTCATTGTCAACTATGGCCCAGCCCTGGAGCAGAGGCTCGTTATGGGACAGGTCGAGCCGGTAAGAAACCTTCCACACCGGAGCGGGAATAACATAGCTCAAAAACACCTCACGCTCGCCGCCCTGCGCGTCTTCTCCGCTTAATGTTATGGAAAGGATCCGCGTATCGGTTGCGCGGGACGCCATAATGATATCCAGGGCGCGGTTGATGTCGGCGTTTATGGTTTCATCTTTAAAAGAAAATCCCGACACGTCTTTAAGCGCCACGGTTTTGACGCCAGTTTGGGTAAAAAGTGAAAGGTACGGCTCATTGCCGCCTGTCGCTGTAAACCGGTGTTCAACGCCTATGATCCGCCCCGCAATGAGCGTCGGCGCATAGATGTCAATTTCCACGCCCCGCAGGGAGCCGAGTATGTCGGCCACACTTGGATTATTGGTTAAATCAACGGAAAGGCTTCGCAATGTACGCGCCAAAGTCGACTCCGAAGGGTAATTCACCTGTATAGACGCGGACGCGGGATCGGCAATGGCAAGAGATTTCAGGACGTCGTCAATAACGCCAACGTTAAAAGGCAACGCGATTGAAGCGGCGCCGGAAATCCTGCCGCTACGCTCAAAAAAGCCCACGCCGGAAGAGAAAAGCGCGATTCGTGTAATGTTCATCTCCTCTTTGGTTGAAGCGGACTGTTGTCGCTTTCCGTCCTCCCCTGCCGCTTGAGCCATAAGCCCTTCCGCGCATAGAGCGAAAAACGCCGCATAAAAAAAACGCCGCATAAGAACCTCCTATATCCATAATCTTCTCTAGTATAGTCAATGCGTTAAGGAAGCGCAATCCCGTCAGGCGCGTCGTCCATCCGCGCCCGCTATGGCGCGTTTTTTGTTTCGGATGGCAATATATGGCTTGACACACGCTATTTCTTATAGTAGCATATATAATCTATGTCTATACTATACGAAGCGATCATGGGCTGGGCGCCATTCTCTCACGGCGTCCGGCAATACAATTTTACCCCCCCCCCCCCCCGCATGGCTCACTAGACAAGCCGTCTAACCGGCATAGCCTTTATACAGCGTTTATTTTCTCGTATAACCGCCTTTTGGCAGAGGCGTTGCGGCTCGGAGACCGCCAGGCTCCACAGTTTACGCCGATATACACGCGATCAGGGTTTTCATGCGGAAGGTTTCCGCTACATATAGAAGCTGTTTCCGCAGTTCAGTCTTTGCTCAGGCTCAGCCCAAGTTGCGGAACACAAACCACCTCTAGTAAGGAGCAACAAAATGATGAAAGAGACAGGCGCCGCCTTTGCAAACGGACAGAAAGCCCTGATCGCCGGAGACTATGACAACGCGATAGCGGACTATGGACAGGTGTTGCGGCTCAACCCCACGTTTGTCGAGGCGTACAACAGCCGGGGCAACGCCTACTATTGCAAAAGAGATTACGACAACGCGATAGCGGACTACGAGCAGGCGATAGACATCAACCCCAATTACGCTGAGGCGTACCATAACCGAGGCGACGCCTACTACTGCAAAGGAGACTACGACAACGCGATAGCGGACTACGAGCGGGCGTTGCGGCTCAACCCCGCTTACGCCGAGGCGTACTATACTCGCGGCAACGCCTATCGCAACAAAGGGGATTGGGACAACGCGATAGCGGACTACGAGCGGGCGTTGCGGCTCAACCCCGCTTACGTAGAGGCGTACTATAACCGGGGCAACGCCTACTATTACAAGAAGGACTATGCCCGCGCCCGCGCCGACTGGGAAAAGGTCTTGCAACTCGCTCCCAACGATGGCAACGCCCGGGACAACCTTGAAGCGTTGCGGGACATGGGGTGTTAGCGCTACGCAAGAGAGGCGCGGCGCTAAAACGCTCTTGCAATGGGCTGACTGTCAAGCGCCTTATGCCGGAGCGCGGCGAGCAGGCGCATGTCTTGCCCACAGCCCTGAATCTGGTTGAAAAACCGGCATCGCCATCTCCACTGGCATGGGCGTCATGTTCACGGGCTTGGTGATAAAGCGCATACGCTACGCCTTTGAACTGCTCAAAGGCATTGTCAAAGGGGATCTGACCCGGGATATTGTCGGCGCCGACAATGATGAAACCGGCCAGATGATGAGTCTGCTTGGAGAGACCCAGCGGAGCATAAGCGCCCTTATCGCAACAGTGGATGGCAAAGCCTTGTCCATCCGCGAAGTCGGCGCCGAACTTTCGGCTATGATGTCCCAATCCGCCGCGTCGGCGCGCCAGATCAGCGTCAACACCCATGACATGAAGGACAAAACGCTCACCCAAGCCACAGAAGTGAACCAAACCAACGCGGTTATGGGGCAGATAGTCCAGAACATCCAGTCCATAAACCAGCGTATTGCAGTTCAGTTGAACAGATGACCGCGCACATCAACTCCATCACCGAGTCTCTGCTTCAGAACGAACGGAATGCGCAAGACCTCGCATCGGAGCGCGGCGATGAATGGAGCGATAGAGGCGGCGCACGCGGGGAAACGCCGATATATCCCATGTCTTGCAATGCATCATCCACTCCATTAGACGGGTACACGGGGACGACCAGGCGGGTCATCGTCAACTTTGAGGATATAGACCGCCGCGTGAACATGATCGTACATCAGGAGCGGCAGATTATGGATACTATGAAACAGCAGGACGCGAGGTGCAAGGAGATGTTGAGCATGATTCGAGATTCACGGGATGTGAGCCAAAATGTACGCGCCGCATCTGAGGAAATGCTTCAGGGAATCAGGCGGCGATCACCGGGGGGAAGAATCTGGAAGCGCTTATGACGGACATGATCAATGAGATCGTTACGGAGATGAACCAGATTGACGCTGCGGTGGATCGCGTTTTCAGGATAGCCCTTGAAAACAAGGAGAGCATCGCCGTCTTGGTCCAGAGCCTCGCGCGGTTCAAATACACCCGATAATTGTTTCGCAGGTTAACAGCCCGCGTGAACTGCGGCGCCATGGGATCTCTAGAGGCGGGACGCGGAGTCGCCGACGAAAACCGCCGCGTTCATGTTTGCAAGGCAGTCGTTTGTTGGTTAGAGTTCAAAATGCGCGGAACAGGCGGGATGTCGCCGTATATTCGCTTTCAAAGCTGTTTGCCGCTTGATTTTTTTTGCAAATATGATATAGTTAATCAAATCACAAAGTGTGTGAGGCTATTCCAAGACTCGGTTGGTTTTGGAGCAGTCTCGAAACAATATTATACTTTTGGAGGCGTTATGCGTAAACTCGTTCTAATACTCATAGCCTTTATTGCGATGGCGTTTTTTATAAAGGCTTTTGATAATGGAGGCGCGCTGGCATCCGGTCTTTCAGTCCAGACCGCCGATATATCTAACGACAGCTCGGATTAGTTGCGCGCAACTTGAGACAAAGCATGATAAGAGAACCAATCATACATTCAAACAGTTTTTCTTTTGAGACAATTTTAGATGAAACATGCGAACGCCTGTTGGGAAAAAAAGGACAGTATTCTATTACCCGGCTTGTGCAGATGGAAGCTGATCTGGTGAACATGGAGAAGGAACTTGATGCGTTTTTGCAGCGTTATGATGCGCAATAAAGCGGTTTCTATAACTCTTCTTTTTTTTTGTTTTATAAACGGCGCGGCTGTTGGCATACCTGCAAAAATACGTTTTAGCGGACTCGATATATCAAATGACGGCAAAGCGCTTTTTAGGGTGGACAGCGCCAACGGCATCCATGAAGAAAGCGCCCTGTTTGTGTCTCAGCTTGTTGATTTAAGCCTAAAACAACTCACCGCGTTTCCTCGAAACATCGATCTGCTTGAAAACGGCAGGATGATCCTTGTGCGGAACAGCTTCGGGTGGACTCGCATTCCGGTTGCCGGCGGCGTTCCGGCGCTGTTTACGGAGCATCCGTCTTTTATTGAGCGTTCAAATGTCTCCTTATCCGCTCTTAAAAACGCCGAAGTTTCAAAAGACGGCAAATGGCTTGTGTTGCTTGAGAGCGTTAGCGCCGCCTATGGCAACCTTGCGCTTGTAAATATCAGTTCAGGCGCAAAGACTCTTGTCGCTTCCCATGTAGAAAAATCGGATCGCGCCTTTCCCGTTCGGTGGAGTCCGGACTCGCAGTCGTTTATCTATGAGCGCGATAGAAAGCTGTACTACTATCAAGTCGCCGCTCCGTCTCATATAGAGGAACAGTACCGCTTGATAGGGGAAGGAAGCATCGCCTGTGTGGTGTGGGAAACGGAAGGCGATTTTTTCTATATTAACGGTTCCACAGTGCGCCGCATCAAAGGCTCGGAGATATTTTTCCGCTCCATGTACCGTGATTTTTTGGAAATCGGAGTCCAATCCGGAACGCTTCCCTTTGCCTTTGATCCTGATTTTGACGAATTTTACACGGCGCCCGACGCCAACGCCCTTCTCATTTCCAAAGCGAATCGTACGAATCGCGCGCTCTTTTTTTATCCGCTTGGCGCCTACAGGGGAACGGCTTTGCCCTATCTCCAGTTGCCAGAGCTGTGCTCAGGCGTTACGACGCTCTGGTCGTCAGCCAACATCATAACGATTATCGCGCATAATGGAACCGGTCAAAGCGTGTACCGGTTGAATGCCGCCGCCGAATCGGCCTTTATTCCGCTCGCGTCTCCCGGCGGCATGGACAACGCGGCGCTTTCCCCTGACGGCGGCCGCGTGATCTTGTGGGGAGAGAAAGGCGCGGTTCTTTACGACTATAGCGCATGGCGGCGCATACAGTCTATTAGCGATGCGCCGGTCTATGATTGCGTATGGCTTGGAGATGATTTTATCATCGGAGATGAAAAACGCATTGAGCGCATTCATATCAATCAAGACAATAGCGCGACCCGCCATCTTATTTGTCTTTCTTCCATTGACAGCGTTGCATTTGAAGCCGAGACCAACCGCATACTCGCCCAAAACAATGGGAAATGGTTTGTCACCGACGGACGTCGCGCGTGGACTGAATTGCAGGATCCGGTGATGCGCCCCACTTCGCTTGTTTCCGGGCGCTACCGTGTGTACCTCGAAAAGCAGGAGTCCGGCATATACGAAAATCTGCCCATGATACGCAATATTACATCGGTGGGAACAACCCCCCTTATACGCATCCGTGATTCAAGCGTCTTTCAGGGCGGAGCCATCGCCCTGTGTTTTGATGTGTATGATGACGCGACTGGTTTAAGCCATGTGCTTGACGCGCTTGATTTCTTCAATATAAAAGCGACTTTTTTTCTGAACGGCGAAGGCATCCGCCGGTATCCTGAAGCGGCGCGGCGCATTGCCGATGCGGGGCATGAAACCGCGTCTCTGTTTTTCGCTCCGCTCGATCTTTCCACTTCCCGGTATATAATAGACAATAATTTTATTGTCCGCAGTCTCGCCCGCAATGAAGACGAATTCTTCGCCGCTACCGGCAAAGAATTGGCGTTGCTCTGGCACCCGCCTTTTTACGTGGCGTCGTCGAAATTAAGGGAATTTGCGCTGTCTGCCGGTTATAAAACGGCGAGCCGGGACGTTGATCCCGGAGACGCCGTCACCATGTCGGAAGCCCTGCGGTTGGGACTTCCTTTTAGAAGCGCGTCCGCCATGATTGAAAACATCATGGAGAAAAAGCGAAACGCTTCGGTTATTCCGGTGCGGTTGGGCTTACTGGAAGGAGGACGCGACACGTATTTGTATAACCGCATTTTTGTCTTGCTTGACGCTCTTATCAACGCCGGTTATTCGGTTGTACCCGTGTCAAAAGTGGCGCAATAGCATTGCAATGCGGCGGTTTTTCCATATTTCCCACCGCTTGACTTTATTTTCTAAATGGTTATAATTTAATATCGACAAAAATAGGAAATATGTCATAATGTCAGCTAAAGAAGGAAAAATCATGCGTTTACAGGACAAGAAAGCCCTTGTTACCGGAGCCTCACGGGGTATAGGCAAGTCCATAACCGATTTGTTTTTGGCGAATGGCGCCGAAGTGTGGGGCATGAGCACGAAATTGCCGGAAGATTTTGAAGAGCGTTGTACGAAAGCGGCGGAGAAATCAGGCGGAACCCTCCATTGGATAGTTGCGGATTTGAGCAATCTTGCGGGTGTCGAGCGGATCGTCAAAGACGCGCTTAAAGAAGCGGGCGGATTTGACGTGCTGGTGAACAACGCGGGCGTCACAAAAGACGCCCTTTCTTTTAGAATGGCGCTTGAAGATTTTCAGAAAGTGATTGACGTCAATTTGACAGCGGCGTTTCTTATCGCCCGCGCCATAGCCGCCGATATGATCCGCAAACGGGCGGGTTCCATCATCAACATGTCGAGTGTCGTCGGCGTCCATGGCAACGGAGGGCAGGCGAATTATGCGGCGAGCAAGGCGGGGCTTATCGGTCTGACCAAGAGCTTAGCGCGGGAAACCGCGTCACGAGGCGTGCGGGTCAACGCCATTGCCCCGGGTTTCATCGAATCCGATATGACGAACGCGATGCCGGACACGGCGAAAGAGGCTATGCTTGCCGCTATCCCGCTCAAGCGCATCGGCAATCCGCAGGATATTGCGGAAGCGGCGCTGTTTCTGGCGTCCGATACCGCTTCGTATATTACCGGACAGGTGTTGTCCGTTGACGGCGGGATGTTCATGTAGGAAACGGCGCCGCGCGTGTTGCGCGACTGCGCCTGTTATTCCATTATTTGCAGTGAGGTGTACAAATGAAAAAGGTGGTTGTTACCGGAATGGGGATCATATCCCCTATAGGAAATTCAATCGCGGATTTTGAGGACAGTCTGAAAGCCGGAAAGAGTGGAGTTGGTTATATCACCCAATTTGACACGACCGATTTTGACGTGAAAATCGCTGGCGAAGTGAAAAATTTTGATCCGTCGTTGTGGATGGATAAAAAAGACGCCCGCAAAATGGCGCGGTTTACCCAGTTCGCCGTAGCCGCCGCGTCCCAGGCGCTTGAGCAGGCGCGGCTTCTTTCAACAGGGGAAGGCGGGCGCAGGCGTTTGGCAAGCGGCGCCGAGAAAACCGGCGTTGTGTTGGGGAACGGCATAGGCGGCTTCGAGATCGTGTCGGAATCGTTCCGCAAATTGCATGACCATGGGCCAAAACGCATGCTCCCATTGACCATTCCGCTTATGATCGGCAATGAGGCGGCGGGCAATATTTCCATGGTATTCGGCTCCAAAGGACCCGCTTTTACGCAGGTTACCGCGTGCGCGTCCGGAACAGACGCGCTTGGACAGGCGCTTGATCTTGTCCGCGCCGGACGTTGCGATGTTGCCATTGCGGGAGGGGCTGAAGCCTGTATCGTGCCATTCGGCGTAGGCGGCTTCCAGATGCTCAAAACGCTTTCAACCAAGCGCAACCATGAGCCTGAAAAAGCCTCCCGTCCTTTTGACGCGGACAGGGATGGTTTTGTGCTTGGCGAAGGCGCGGGCGTCATGGCAATTGAGAGCGAGGAACACGCGCTTGCGCGTGGCGCCACGATTTTGGCGGAATTCGCCGGTTACGGCGTAAGCGCGGACGCCTATCACATTACATCGCCGGATCCGTCCGGCGAGGGCGGCGGCAGGGCGATAAAGCTGGCGCTTGCGGACGCGGGGCTTGCGCCGGAAGAGGTGCAGTACTACAACGCGCACGGCACATCCACCGGAATAAACGATCCAACCGAAACCAAAATGATAAAGTCCGCGTTTGGCGATCATGCTTACAAAATGAAGATTTCCAGCATCAAGAGCATGACCGGACACTGCATCGCGGGTTCCGGCGGCATAGAGGCGATAGCTTGCGTACTTGCCATCCAGCGCGGCTTTTATCCGCCGACCATCAATCTTGATCACCCTGATCCGGAATGCGATCTTGACTATGTTCCCAACGTAGCTCAATACGGCGAAATCGCCGCCGCCGCTTCCGGCTCACTTGGTTTCGGCGGTCATAACGGCGTGGCGGTCTTCAAGAAGTACAAAGCCTAAAAGGAGGCAATCATGAGCAATGAAATAGAGGCGCTTTTGCCGCATCGCGCGCCGTTTTTATTTGTAGACGAAATCCTTTCGGCGGACGAAAAGAGCGTTGTCGCAAAACACGTTTTTACGGACAGGGAATTTTTCTTTGCTGGTCATTTCCCTGAATATCCGGTGGTTCCCGGTGTCATCTTGATTGAGACTATGGCGCAGTCGGGCGGCGCGGGCTTGCGGAAAACAGGCGTTTTGAGCGGAGACTCGCTTTTTTTCCTCGCGTCTGTTGACAAGGTGAAATTCCGGCGGCAAGTGCGTCCCGGAGAAGAAGTCCGATCAGAGATAGAAAACCTGCGCGTCTCCTCAAAAATGATAAAGCAGGCCGGGAAGGCGTATGTTAATGGCGAGCTTGCGGCGGAAGCCGAATGGCTCTGCCTGGTGGGAAGCAGATGACCGTCTCGTCCTGAAAGAGCGGGTCCAGCGGAGGGAGGCGCCGGTGAGACCTCCCTCATTTTCTAAAATCGGAGACAGCGTTATTCTCTATTCCCGCACAGGTTATGTGCTGGAGGGAAAATATACCGCATACCTACCGTATCACAGACCGGACAAAAGCTCAAGCGGCAAATTCCCCTTCAAGCGCCCCCCTTAAAACGTATACTTTATCCCCGCCTTCACAAAGCTGTTGTCGTGAAACTGGCCGAAGAACGCTTCGGCTCCACCCGCAAAGATGCCGGCGAAAAGTTCCACCGCCATATCGTTCTTGGTACAGATAAGGGATGGCATGACAAGACACGCGCCGCTTTCCACTTCCCACATGACTGCGGCCATTAATTCCAGTTCGTCCCGCAGAAACTTTTTTGAAAACGCCGCAGTAATGTTTGTTGACATTATGTCGTTATCTGGTGATAAGGGTTGTAAGCGACGCCACTGGCAACGGCGGGCGTTGTGAGCCGCCTGTAGTAATACTGTACGCCGATGTCCGCCGCGCCCGCTATGGTTGTGGTGAACGCAGTCCCCCATGCGCGTAGTCAAGGGTTGTGGTGTCGGGGCGGATCACGTTTTCCGATGGAAGCTTTCGATATGGCGTGTCGTTCCGCTTCCAAATCGTGCCAGATTGTAATCGGACGCGGCGGATCATTTTCACAAGAATTTCTGCAACCTCCTAGACGTTCATATAAAAAATGCGTATATTAGATGCATCATGGGAATAAAGCCGCCGTCTAAATTTTGGAAATTTTCCTTATTATACATTCTTGTACTCGTTGTGGGTATAAGCCTTTTTAACCGCGCAACCGCAGGAAAATCCGCGCCGGTCATTGATTTTTCTGAATTTAAGGAAAAGATCGTTTCCGGGGAAATCAAACGGGTTGAACTGAACGATTCGTGGTTTACTGGCTTTTCCTCGCCGGAAAAATCGAAAAGCGCGCCGGGCGTGTTGGGATCTCCGGGTCAGTTTTTCAAAAATCCCGCCACCGTAACGCCGCTTCCCACAGTTCCCGAAACGGTGTACAGAACCGTGCCGATTAACGATCCGGAAATCGTCAAAATGATGGACGAGTATGCGGTGAAATACTACGCGACTTCTCGCGAAGGGACAACCTTTCTGAACATCCTCTTTACGTGGGGCTTGCCCATTATCTTTTTTATCATTGTATGGCGCTTCCTCTTGAAACGCATGGGAAATTTGGGCGGCGGAATGCTCGCCGCAGGACAGAGCAAGACGCTTATCGTGGCGGAAGGCGGAATTGCCACCCGTTTCGTCGATGTCGCGGGCGTTGACGAGGCGAAGGAAGAGCTTGTCGAAGTGGTTGATTTCCTCAAAAACCCCAAAAAATACATGGATATAGGCGGCAAAATACCCAAGGGCGTGCTTCTGGTGGGCCCGCCCGGCACTGGAAAGACACTGCTTGCCCGCGCGGTCGCAGGAGAAGCGGGCGTGTCATTTTTCCGCATGAGCGGCGCGGACTTTGTGGAGATGTTCGTGGGCGTGGGCGCGGCGCGTGTGCGCGATCTGTTCAATCAGGCGAGAAACAAGGCGCCGTGCATCGTATTTATTGACGAGCTTGACGCCATAGGCAAAAGCCGCATCAACAGCATGGCGGGCGGCAATGACGAGCGGGAGCAGACCTTGAACCAGCTTCTTGTCGAGATGGACGGCTTTGACACGGCGGGCGGACTTATCGTCCTCGCCGCCACCAACAGACCCGATGTGCTTGATCCCGCGCTCCTGCGTCCGGGACGATTTGACCGGCAGGTGCTTGTCGACAAGCCTGACCTTAAAGGGCGGGAAGCGATATTGAAAATACACGCAAAGAACGTAAAACTCGATTCCCTCGTTGACTTGGGCGCCATCGCCCGCATCACATCCGGGTTTGCGGGCGCGGATTTGGCGAATATCGTGAACGAGGCCGCGTTGCTCGCGGTGCGCAATTTACGGGTGTATGTGAGCCAGAAGGATTTTGAGGAAGCCATCGAAAAAACCATCGCCGGCTTGCAGAAGAAGACGCGGGTGTTGAAGCAGGAGGAGCGGAAGCTTACCGCGTACCATGAGACGGGGCATGCGTTGGTCGCGGCTTTTACCCCGGGCGCGGATCCGGTGCAGAAAATCTCAATTATTCCACGGGGGTTTGCGCTGGGCTACACCTTGCAAATGCCGGTTGAAGACCGCTACACGGTTACCAAGTCCCATCTTATCGGAAAAATAGACACCCTTTTGGGCGGACGCATCGCCGAAGAGATGATTTCCGGTGAATTTTCCACCGGCGCGGCAAGCGACATCACCAAAGCCACAGACATCGCCCGCAAGATGATCACCGATTACGGCATGAGCGACCGTTTCAGGAACGTGGCGCTTACCACACGGGGCACGGGCATGCTCGGCGAATCTCGTGAAGAGCCGATGTTTCAGCGGGAATACTCCGAGGCGACCCAGCAGTACATTGACGAGGAAGTCGCCCGCATAATGGAAGAGCGGTACGCCTATGTCAGACGCCTCTTGGAAGACAAGCGGACTTTGCTTGACATCATCGCGTCAAAGTTGCTTGAACAAGAATCCCTGGAAGAAAAAGAGTTTAAACGTCTTGTGAGCGGGTATTCGGATGTTGGTACAGCCGCCAGCGCAGCCGCTGGTTGTCAAGCGGTTAAGGCGATTGCGGCTGTTTCAGCCGTTATGGAACATACGTTGGCGCAACCCCTTGTCCATAATCCCGATAGACCGTAAAGTTTTAGTATGAGCGCTTACAAACCGCTTGGCCTTGTGCGCCTCGCGCTTTTTTTATATGAGCTTTTTCGTTTCATTGACGCGCTGAAAGAGACGCTGGTCTTTTCCTTTGTAAACGATCTTGCTCAGCCGGATAGCTTTCAAATGCTGGTATGGATCGCGCCGAATATGCTGTTTCCCCTCATGACGCTTTTTTTGTTTCTTGATCTTGCCGCCTACAAACCCTACATTCCGCTCTACATAGCGGGAAAATGCGCGACTCTGGCGTTGACTCTCCGTCTCATAGCGGGCGCGTTGTTTTATCCGTACGGGAGCGGCGCGCGTTCCCTATTTTTCATCTTCTTTTTGACGGCGGGCGATTTAATCTGTATAATAAGTGTCGTATTGATCAGAAGCGACTTGAAAAAGAGCGAGAAAAACGATGGCATGTTGTCCTCAGTTAATGGCAAAGATGAAAAATGAAACCGGAGATGAAACATGAGAATAATTCCTGTTGCAAGCGGTAAAGGCGGCGTGGGCAAGTCCCTGATCGCCGCGAATTTGGGTGTGGCGTTCGCCCAGGCGGGGAAGCGGGTTGTGCTGTCCGATCTTGACATAGGGGCGTCAAACCTGCATCTGGTTATCGGGCGGCAGGCGCCCAAGGCGGGCATTGGCACCTTTTTGAACGATCCAAAATCAGACTTTTCAAAGGTGATCACCGACACCGATGTGCCGGGACTGCGTTTCATCCCGGGCGACACCGAAATCCCCGGTCTGGCAAACCTGAAGCCTGTCCAACGAAACCTGTTGATCAAAAAATTGCTTTCTCTCCAGAACGATACGGATATTCTTATCCTGGATTTGGGCGCTGGCACCCATCAATCCATACTTGATTTTTTTCTGCTTTCCGGGCAGGGCGTTGTGGTGACATCTCCTGCGGTGACGGCCGTACTCAACGCATACGTGTTCCTCAAAAATACGGTGTTCCGAATGATGTACACCATCTTTGCGAAAGGCACCAAGGCGCACGATTTCCTTGAACAAAAACGCCGTGAGGAAAGCGGCGGGCCGCACCGTTTGTACATTCCCAAACTGTTGCCGGAAATCAAGAAGATCGATCCTGTTCCATACGAGGATTTTATAGATCACCTCAACCGGTTCCACCCTCGCCTTGTCACCAACATGATAGAGAATCCCAAAGATGTAGACGTAGGCATGAAGATACGGCGTTCCTGCGAAGAGTACCTTGATATGAAGATCGAGCATCTTGGCGTCATATACCGCGATTCTTTGCAGGACACGAGCCTTGCGGCGCGGCTTCCCATAACGCTTTACAAGCCCAATTCCATTCTTTCCCAGGCGGTTTACCGCATAGCGGACAAGATACTCTATTCAGAAGAAGAACACTTCTCTATAACGGACAAGGAAATCAATGAGAGTTTCCAGGAAGCGGGACTGGAAGCCGAGGTTGATTTTGAGAACAAGATGGAATATGTGGAAGACCTCCTCCATTCGGGCGCTTTATCGCATGGAGACCTGGTGGAAACCGTAAAAACCCAACAGCTTGAAATAAACAAGCTCCGCAAGGAAAACAATTTCCTTAAAATGAAACTTTCCAAAGCGTTTTCTCAAGGATATAAGCCATGATCCTATCAATACCCTTTCCTTCGTGGCTTCACCCTGAAATTATTCAAGGCTTTCCCATACCCGTACGGTGGTATGGGCTTATGTATATAGCGGCTTTTGCAACCGCCTTCTTTCTTTATCGTAAACAGATCAAAGAGCGGAATTTTCCTATGGGCGACGACGAGCTTTACGATCTTTTCTTCAAGTGCATCATCGCCCTGCTCATAGGGGCGCGGATAGTTGCAACCCTTGTTTACGAGACAAGCGATACATACCGCCGTGAGCCGTGGCTCATTTTTTGGCCATTTAGAGACGGACGCTTTACCGGGCTTCAAGGCATGAGCTACCACGGCGGCGTCATTGGCGGCGCATTGGGCATCGTCATCTATTCCGCAGTAAAGAAGTACGATTTTCGGGAGATCGGCGACATGTTTGCCGCGAGCATCCCGCTAGGCTATACGTTTGGGCGCATCGGCAATTTTACCAACGGCGAACTCTGGGGAAGGATGACCGCAAGCCCCCTCGGTATGATTTTCCCCGACGCGACCACGTATCCCGCAAGCCTTGATTGGGTGCGGGAAGCCGCTGAAAAAACCGGCGTTCCCATTCCCGCGCCCGACGCGCTGATGAACCTGCCTCGCCACCCGTCCCAGCTTTACGAGGCGTTTTTTGAGGGCGTGGTTCTGTGGGTGATTATCTGGCTCTTGCGGAATAAAAAGCCGTTCAAGGGCTTTCTAATTGGACTGTACTTGTTCGGCTACGGCGTCATCAGGTTTATTCTTGAGTATTTCCGCGAACCAGACGTTGATCTTGGCTACCGTTTTGAGATCGTGAAAACATCGTTGCCCCAGGCGCTCTATCATCCGGCGCTGTCTTTTTCAACCGGACAGATGTTTTGCGTGGCAATGGTGGCGGCGGGAGTCGTGTGGTGGATTGTCGCGGCGCGGCTGCCGGATAACAAAGCGATCAGGGTGTATTCCAATCAGCTTGCGGATCAGCCGCCGGCGGGCGACAGGAAGAAGCGGCGGAAGCTGAGAAAGAAGGCGAAGCGGAAGTGAACGCGCGGCGCTGAAGCGCGACTGGCGCCATTGGCGCCGTGTGCGCCAGGATGGTATACTATTCGTGGCGGCTAAAAGGGTGAATATTCCGGTTATTTCCAAACTATTCTATATACTCGGTTTTTTTGCGAGTCTCCTGAAAGGTGGAGGACGTTTTTGGTTCAAAGGACAAATTTCTTTCAAGATACTCGTGATGCAGATATTCTTTACCTTTGTAGAGGCGTTGAGTATAGGGGCGTTTCTGGCTATTGGCATAGGGGGCGCGGTCATCATCATCGGTATGCCGCTTTTTGCGAGTTTCTCGCAAGAACACCGCATCTATCCCGTGCTTATAACGATAATCATGCGAGAGCTTGGACCTCTGCTGACCGCGTTCATCGTCATAGCGCGATCCGGCACGGCAATCGCTACGGAAATAGCCGGCATGGTTATTTCCCATGAGATCGAGGCGTACATATCCGTAGGCGTCGATCCGATAGAACACCTCGGCGCGCCGCGTTTTCTCGGCGTAACCATATCGACGTTCCTTTTGAACATTTATTTCTCCATATTCGGACTTGTGTTCTCTTTCATCGTTTCGATGTTCTTCAACGCCATGCCTCCTTCCATCTATTTCAACAACCTATTACAAGTTTTAACGATTTCTGATATATTTTTGACTGTAGTAAAAAGCGTAGTTTGTGGCATGATCATTTCAACTGTGGCGTTGTACTACGGTTTTGAGGTTGAACGGGCAAGCACCGAGGTGCCGGTGGCGGGCTTGCGCGCCGTCGGTTCCGCGTTCGGCTGGTGCATTTTGGTTAATATTCTGCTGTCGACGATTTATTATGTGATCGTATAACGGGAAAAGGTTGCATAGAACGTAATGGATGCCGTAATAGAAATGAAAACCATCTATTTTCAGGCTCAAAATCAGGAAATAATCCACGGTTTTTCTTTTCAGTTTGAAAAAGGAAAGTCCACCGCCCTTGTTGGACCATCGGGCAGCGGGAAAAGCACGGTGTTGAAACTCGCCGCAGGACTCTTGACGCCTACGAGCGGAGACGTTTTTTTTCAGGGATGTAATATTTCCAATATGAACAGGAACCAAAACCTTTCCTTCAGAAAGCAGGCGGCTGTGGTGTTTCAGGATTCGGCGCTCTGGGCGAATCAGAGCTTGCAACAGATATTGGAATTGCCGCTAAAACTGCACTTTCCGGAAATGAACAAGCGGGAGCGAAATGAACGTATACATACAGTATTGGCGCAGGTTGGGTACAAGAAACAACTCAACTTGCGCCCCGCCCAACTTTCCATGGGCGAGCAAAAGCTCATCGCGTTTGCGCGGGCTATGCTCTGCGACCCCAACCTTTTTTTTCTTGATGAATGGACAGAGTCTCTTGACGATTCCTCGTCGGAGTGTCTTATGAATCTGGTGCGGGAGCGGCAGCGGAACAACGACACCATCATTTTTGTCAGCCATAACTTCAAAGTCATCAAACAATTTGCGGATTATATTGTGATGATCGTAAACGGACAACTCAACCGGCTGTTCACTCGCGACCAAATCGCGCGTGATGAAAGTATGGCTCAGCATATTGAAAAAGGAATAGCTTTGTGAAGTTTAGAATTCGTTTCGCGGATCAAATTGTAGGCTTTTTCGTCATTGTCGCCATTGCGTCGCTTGTTTTCGTAGTGATTTTGATAGGCGGCAAACAGCGTTGGTTTGTGCAGGATACTGGTTATAAAACCTATTTCTCAAGCGCGAATGGGCTTGGGGAGAACATGGCGATAACTTATAAAGGGTTCCCTATAGGCAATGTGAAATCATTCGCCTTAACCGATGACGATCAGGTTGAGGTTGTGTTCTCCATATACAAAGAATATGCGGGGCGAGTCAAAGAAGGGTCGCTCGTCGAACTCAATGTAAGCCCCATAGGTCTTGGCAATTCGTTTCTCTTTTATCCGGGTCTTGGCGACGAGCTTCTCGCGGAAAATTCCTTCATTCCCACCGTGTCCTCTCCTGAAGCGCAGACGTATATTCAGCTTAAAATATCCTCTGTGCCGGAAAAGAACGACAGCATCACAAACATCCTTTCCCAAGTTGAAGAAATCACCAAAAATCTGAATGTGGTTCTTCTTGATGTACAGACCGCGTTTAAAGGTACAGATCAGACCTCGCTGGGGCGTACGCTTGGCGGGGTTGAAGCCACGATTTCTGGCGCAAGCGCTCTGCCCGCCACTGTGGACAGCGCCCTTGCCAGCGTTAATGACATGTTCGCCTCTCTGCAAGTCCAATTGAGCGAGACTCTCGCCAACCTGCAACCGATTTTAACCGATGTGAACGCGCTTACCGGCAAGCTCAATGAACCGGACGGGCTTGTGTACTCGACGCTTGACACTGACGGACCCATTTACACCGGACTTGTCAAGACTCTTGATTCCATAAGCGCCACGATAAAAAATTTGGATGACACGACCAGGTTGTTGCCCGGCCAGCTCCCCGGCATACTGTTGGAAGTGCGGAATGCGCTCAAAAGTGTCAATGATCTGTTGATTTCACTTGAAAACAACCCACTTTTGAAAAACGGCATTCCCGCTCAGGTAGAGACCCAATCAAGCGGCGCCAATCCGAGAGATGTGGAGTTTTAGATGATGAACAAGAAGAAAGCGGCATTTTATGAAGTCTTTCCCCCAATTTTTGGAGAATCCGCCGTATATTTATGGGAAAAGCTCTATGTCCTATTGTTTTTTATTCTGACTCCGCTCCTTTTGGACGCATGTTCTTCCGCACCCAAGCGTCCCGCCGAGATTTTTAGCGTCCGTCAACTGGGGGAGAATCAGCTTGATCTGGTGAATAAGGCGGTGGATCAGGGCGACTATGAACGGGCATTTGGGTTGCTCACGGAAGCCAGACGGCTTGCGGTGTCTGCGGATTATCCGAGCCTTCTGGTTCGGACGAAACTCGCGGAAGGCGGCGTTCTGTACAACCAGGGCAAGATGGAGCAGGCGGAAGCCGCGTGGAGCGCCGCGCTCTTGGAAGCGGAAAACTCCAGTGAGACGGAGCTTGCGGCTCAAACGCGAATTTATCTGGCGCGGAACGCCTTAATAACGAAAAAAGCGTCGCCTGACGAGGTCGCCGATCAGGTGGCAAAGGAAATTGCATCCATAAAGAAAGATACACTCGCCATCGCATTGGGCTGGAATGTCATCGGTTTGGCTGAAAAGGAAAAGTGCAATTACGCCGTTGCGGAGACATATTTTAAGAAAGCTCTGGCTATTCACGACAAGGCGAATTATCTGGAACAAGCTGCGTATGACTGGTATCTTATCGCCTCGTCCCGTTCCTTGTCGGGGCAGTTTGCAGCCGCGATTGAAGCGCTCAATGCGGCGATTCAATTTGATCGCAGAGCGGAAAACACATGGGGGCTTGCCTCGGATTGGCGGGCAATGGGAGATGTCTACAAAAAAGCCGGAAAAACAGCCGAGGCGAAGGCGGCGTACGCCCGCGCCGCAGACATTTACCGGTCAATCGACAGGGTGCGGGAAGCGGAAGACGCTGAAAAAAGGCTTCAGTGAGCGGGGATTCCCGCGTTCTAAAGATAGAGAAGAATGGGTTGCCGTTGAGGGAAAAAAGTGTTTTATAGAGAGCCAATTTCAAAATGCGAACCATGTTCAGCGAACTATGTTCGGGTTAGTTTTGAAAGAGCCTCTAGATAAAATAAAAAGACGGAATTAAGCGCTTGCTGAACTGGCGGCTGCTTTCTGTCATTCAAAATTGATAGTGGCGGCGGGGTTGTTGTGGCTTCCCTCCGTCTTTTCTCCTATAGAAAAAAAGTGAGCATATTTTCCAGCGCCTCTTTTTCAAAAATTATATTCATGGGATTAAACAAATTTTAGCCAGTCAAGAAGGCGCCATGTTTTTATCGCCATAGCGATCATCGCGGACATTATTGATGTAAGCCGATTTAAATATTCAAAATATTTACTGCTATTTATTTTTGGATTAACCATTGAAAGTGGATTAAGAAACCTCTAAAAACTTCAGCTTTTGGATATTTTCTTACCCTCTGGAAAGGGTTGTATTTTCGTAATTATTTACAAATAAAGAAATAGTAATTTTCTCCGATGAATATCTAGAAACTCAACCGGAGTTTCCAGAAGTTCCCTTGATTAGAATCCAAATAACTCAAACGCATGGTTTACTCTCATGGGCGAGAGTGATATACTGTCAAAAGAATGGAGGCGATTATGGCGCTGAAACCACGGATGGGTCTGACCTTTGAACAGGTCTGGGCTACTATAGAGGAGATTGCTGAACAGCACAAAGAGACCGAGCGATTCTTTCAAGAATCGAAAGCGGAGAACGACCGGTTTTTTCAAGAATCGAAAGCGGAGACTGATCGGACGATAACCAAAATGAGCAGGGAGCTTAATCAAGCCATCGGGAAGCTGGGCAATCGTTTCGGTGAGTTGATTGAGCATTTGGTCTCCCCCAATTTGCTGGAAAAATTTAATGCGCTTGGGTATGCGTTCAGCAGAATCAACACTCGAGTCAAGTATAAAGACATAAACACCGGCAAAACCCTTGCGGAAGTCGATGCGTTGCTTGAAAATGGCGACTTCGCGCTTGCGGTGGAGATTAAAGCGGATCCGTCAAGAGAGGATGTCAATGACCATGTCAGACGCATGGAGGTTTTGCGGGCCTACGCCGATTCTCATAATGACAAACGGAGCTATCTCGGGGCGATAGCCGGAGGGATTGTCGGCGATGATGTGAAAAACTATGCGCTGAAGAGCGGCTTTTACGTGTTGGAACAGTCCGGGGACACCATGAACATCGCCATCGCCCCTGAATCGTGGAAGCCTAAGACATGGTGACTCGATGCGCCCCTGCTTTGTGGAAGAGCTTTGAAGGTGCGGCAAGGCGACGGCTTGTAAAAGAACGCCGCCGCTTTACATCAATACAGATTTTCCGCCCCTTCGAGCTTCGCGTACACTAAAGATATGTTTGACATTTAATTGCGGTTTGAAAGTATAAAATTCATACCCTCATACCCAAAACTTCCAAAATATGCTATAAAATACGTACTATGCCCTTATCATGGAACGAGATAAAAACCAGAGCCGCCGCCTTTGTCCTCGAATGGAAAGACAGCCAATCGGTGCGGGAAAAAGCTGAAGCCCATACCTTTGAGACCGAATTCCTTGCCATTTTTGGGGTAGACCGCAAGAAAGTGGCCATCTTTGAGTATGAAGTTCGTTTTGGGGACGGGCAGGACAGTTTGTTTGATGATGCGGCTGGAGGGAAGCGGGGCTACATCGACCTTTTCTGGAAGGGGAAAATCATCATCGAAATGAAAACCCCGGGCAAGGACTTGGACAAAGCCTACGAACAGGCAAAAGCCTACGCCTTAACCCTGCCGCAAAAAGA
>JAISCC010000046.1 GCA_031265845.1 Treponema sp. | reverse complement strand
AGGTATGCCTATGAGCGGGATGGGGAAAAAGTGAGGGAATGGCTGGAAAGGACCTATCCGGAGATAAAAAGGCGGGCGAAGCGGGAAAAAGCGGATATATACTGGGGAGATGAGACGATGGTGAAGGCGTGTGGCGTACGGGGACGGGGGTATGCGCCGAAGGGGGAGACGCCGGTAGTAAACCGGACGGAGAAGAAGGAAAACGTGAGCATGGCATCGGCGATAACGAACCGGGGGAAAGTATACTGGAAACTACATGAGGGAAGTATCAACGGGGAAAAGTTTAAGGGGTTTGTCGAAAGGCTGGTGCGGGGGAAGAAGCGGAAAGTGTTTCTGGTATTAGACAACGCGAAGACGCATCATAGTAAGATGCTAAGCGAGTGGGTAGAGGAAAACAAAAAGAGGGCGGCGTTATATTATCTGCCGCCGTACAGCCCTGATTTGAATCCCGATGGGCATGTGAATGCCGATGTGAAATGCGGGGTGGGTTCCAAGACGCCGAAGAGGACGAAAGAAGGTTTGAGGGAAGCGTCAGAAGAACACATGAATATGCTGCGTAGAACGCCGAAACGGATTAAACGATATTTTCTTGACCCAGCCATAGCTTATGCCGCTGATGTCTAAATATATATTGCCGGGTCAGTAATTGCACATGACAAGTGTAACGCATCCAATGGTTTTATTTTCTTTTGTATCATTTCATTTGCTTTAATCAAAATATCCCGGCTTTCCTCATATAGAATATTTTGCGTATTTAGAAAAATCAGATATGGATAATCTTTTGTTTTCAAAGGGATTTATATAATTTTCGTAAAAACAAACATAAAAATAAATCAAATCTATTTTATTATCTTTTATCAAAGACAGTATATATAACTTTGCCTGAGTTTCCAGAGAAATTCTTAACTGAGATTGGTCATCAAACGGTCTGCTGTATGTACTATTATCCCAATAAATTGTTTTGTTTCCCATAAAAAACCTTATTTTAAGTGTATACTATATCTTATATTTTCAAGTCATTTTTTGATGGTTTTTCCACGATAGTTTTCAGAAAAAATGGCGCCTAACAATGTAGTATATGAATACAATTTCGTATTAGCCATTGTAGTTATAATTGTCAAGTGTTTTTGACAACGTTTTTTGATCAATTCTTGAAAACTTTGTATGGTTTTGCCGATTGACTGCCAATAGCAAATCCGTCGGTCGAGGAGTAGCAAACAAAAGAAGCCCGAAGGCTTCTTTTCTCGTTTAATGTTGTACTCTTTGATTATTTATTAGTATAATATCCTGAAATCCTCCATTTCCGTACTGCTCGGCAAATGGTGTCCATTGAAATCTGGCAATAGCTCCCTCGACAAGTTCAGGATGTCTTAAAAAATCTTTCTCATATACAAATATATGTTTTTGATCGGCAGTAGTTTCGGGATTGCCATCGGTATCTATTACAACAAATCTAGCCGGATCACCCGCTGTACTTGCTCCTTTATAAATATTTACAATCGGACCCTCCAATGTCTGCGTAGGCGCCGTCTGTACAGGCGTGCTTTCGCACCCGGCAATGCCAAGCCCCAGAGCAGCAACTCCGCCGCCAACAGCCAAGCCTTTGCCGACAATTTTTGCCAAAGTTTTTGCAACTTCTTTGGCAACTCCACCCTTTTTAGGGGATATTCTTTTCATTTTTAGCCTCCTATACCAAAAATTTGATCCTTGCTACACGAATTTGGTTTATAAATCCCTGATACATTGGTTTGGATTTGCGCCGCCTTGCACTGCCGACACACCGATGCTTTCAGGTCTTTATTTCGCTTAGCAAAATTTAAAAGAAGCCCGAAGGCTTCTTTTTTATTTAACGAATATTTTCGTTTCCTACTGAAATCAATTGACCAATACTTGCCGCGCCATATCGTTGATAAGTCTGCCCCACAGAAAAAGTTATATCAACATTTTCTTTAATTGAAGGATATTTACTTGCGACTTGATTGTCCACATAAAACAACCTTTGTTCCCCAGTCGGGGGATTTGTTTGTTTAACTACATAATAAGTCCCTTTTAAGCCCGACTGCCAAACGCTATTCCCCTCATATGAATCAACAATCACGCCGGTTACGATCTGTGCAGGCACCGCAGGCGCCGTCTGTACAGGCGTGATCTCACACCCAGCAATGCCAAAACCCAAAGCGGCAAGCCCGCCGCCAATAGCCAAGCCTTTTCCGACAACTTTTGCCAAAGTTTTTGCAATTTCTTTGGCAACTTCACCCTTTTTAGGGGATATTTTCTTCATTTTTAGCCTCCTATACCAAAAATTTGATCCTTGCTACACGAATTTGGTTTATAAATCCCTGATACCTTGGTTTGGATTTGTACCGTCATGCACAACGGCTCACCGATGATTTCAGGTCTTCATTTCGCTTAGCAAGATTTATACGAATACAATTTCGTATCCGCGTTTTCCCGCCTTATGCCATAGCACGCCTCCTTTTCATCACAGGCTTATGTTAAGTCCGCAAAGCCTATGCACGCGCCAAAGCGCTAAGGAAGTCAGGCGGCACGAGTCGCCTGACTTCCTTCGACTATTCACGGAATGACCGCCGTCGCCACCGGCCCCCACTGCCCTACTTCGCCTTTCTGGTTCTCGTAGCGGCAACAGATATACGCCGCCATGCCTCCGTCCTCCGTGTCGAACAGAAGCTTCTCCTTCCGCCGCCGCGTGAACCGAAAGTGCCTCAAGCCCTTCCCGTCAGCGGGCGCCTTCATCAAATAGTGTTTCTCCGAAGCCGCCTGCTCCAGCGTCGCCCCTCCCGGCGGCATGATCCCCACGTAGATCGTGTAGCCGTAGTCGCTGTCCGGGTCTAGTTCCCGTGTTCCTGCCAGCGGTCCCAGATGCGCGGTCAGCGCGTGGGGACCTCCGGGGTAGCTCAATGACACCGCGGGCACGCCATCTGGCGCCGGGATCGGCGTCGGATGTGTGTCCTTGGGACGGAAGCCCAGAGCGGCCCAGTCCCCCTCGGTCAGCGGCGGCAGTTTGAAGTACCGGTCCCGGAAGAAACGCATCTTCTCCTTCAGCGCCGTGAACGCCGCCTGACACTCCACCGTGATCACATGAGTCCGCTCCGCATCGTCCATCGTCTTTTGCAAGAGCGCCTCCGCGTTCTCAAAGAGGGTTGTCAGCGCGGTGAACTGCGCCGCCGGCACATCCCAAGCGGTACGTACGTCCGCAGTCATATACGCCATCCAATTGCGGCACATCGTTATGATAAATATGCGGCTGGATGGCAACCAATCGTTACCCATTGTCAATTTCCTCCTGTGTTATTCTAAAAATATATGTCATGGCTTCCGAGTTAGAAGCCGTGGCTTTCAAGTTAAAAGGGATGGCTTGCGAGTCAAAAGCCGTGGCTTTTGAGTCAAACGGGATGGCTTTTAAGTCATAAGGATCGGCTTTTGAGTCAAAATCCGTGGCTTTCGAGTCATAAGGGATGGATTTTAAGTCATAAGGATCGGCTTTCGAGTCATAAGCCACGTCTTTTAGGTCATAAGCTCTGGCTTTTAAGCCAAAGACATCTCTGTTATGAGGTAAAAGGAATCCCTGCGGAACAATATCCTGTGCCGCGGATTTGCCTGAATATGAGATGTAATTGTCTTTAAGAGACTTATATGTACGTGGTTTTACGAGTGGGGGGGGGGGGGGGCATTGCCCGCGAGCGAAGGTGCCCAACACAACCATTGGGGCGCTTAAATTGGTTTGTTCTGGTTTTATAAACCCTCCTTTTGAATATATATACTGTTTGAAAGAAAATATATAGCAAAGAATGTGTTATGTCAATGCCTTTCGCGCGAATTTCCGCACAAAAGCAATCTCCGCCAGGGCGCCTGTTCATACTAATGAACTATGATACTGGAGATAGGAATTGAGCCAAATGCAAGCGAACGACTGTACGCAGGGGCGCCTGGCGCCAAAACAAATTGAATCCGGTTGAAGCCGGATCGCTTGTTTGAATTTTTTTCACAGCCGTGATATAATCTCCGCTATGAACAAACTCTATCTACTGCTGGCGTCTCTATGGCTCCTCGCGCCTGAAATCCATACGGAAACCTTCGCCTATAAACAAAAGACGGGCGACAAATACCGGATTCTTTCAACAGTGCTGGAAGACGTATACATTAATAGAAGATTCAGCCACAGGGCGGAAATCGTGAATCGCATCGCCGTCGAAACAACCGCGATTAGCGACGGACGCGCCCATAACAAGGCGGTGTTCCAAACCGGAGAGCGGGCGGTTCCCCTAGGAAGGCGGCCGGAAAACGGCGCCGCCGTCAGCGCCTACAACGGCTATCAGTGGCAGAAAGACTATGTTTCCGAATTTGAACGCGACGAGCGCGGGCGTCTTGCCATAGACAAGCGGTATTTCATGCCGGTTGTACGAGATGTGCCGGTTTTCCCCGGCAGGGATATTGCGGTTGGGGAGACGTGGGCGGTTGATGGACATGAAATGCACGATTTTCGGGACAGTTTTGGCATAGCCGAGCCGTACCGCATCCCATTCACCGCGCATTATACGTACGTGGGCGAAAGAGAATGGAAGGGCGGCCGCCATCCGGCGTTTTCCGTATCCTACCGCATCTTTCTGGAACCTGAAGCGATTGGCGGCGCCTTGCATCCAGTCCGCATTATGGGCGCGTCGGATCAAATTGTGTACTGGAATGGAGAGAAAGGGCGCGAGGTTGCGTACACCGAACATTTTCGCATGGTTTTTGAGCTTTCCAACGGCAATGTCATAGAATTCCGGGGAACTGCGGAGGCTGAAATCGTGGAGGCGCAGGAAATGGATAAAGAACGCATCGCCGCTCAGATCAACAGGGATATTGCAGAGATGGGTATAGAGGGAGCGCAGGTGACAATAGTGGATGACGGCATTTCCATAACCCTTGAAAACATACAGTTCCAGCCGGATTCCGCCGCGCTTTTGGACTCGGAAAAAACGAAGCTCGACAAAATAGGGGCGATCCTCAAAAAGTATCAGGACAGGGACATAGTGGTAACTGGACATACGGCGTATTCGGGATCGCAGGCAAGCATGGTGAAACTGTCCGAAGAGCGGGCGGACATCGTGGCGGACTACCTTATCAATAGGGGGATTCGTACGCCGGACAGGGTGGTGACGCGGGGCTACGGCGGTACGCGCCCCATTGCGGACAACAGCAACGAAATGGGCAGAATACGCAACCGCCGCGTTGAGATCACAATTTTGGAAAATTAAAGGATATATACTATGAATAATGCGGATATTCCGGCGGCACTTTCGCTTGCAATCAGCGCGGCGGGCGCCGAAGATGCAGGGACGCCAACCGTATACCAATGGGGGCTTGCGGTCATCAAGCGTATACAAACATGGGACAACCCCGTGATTGACGGCTTTATGCGCGGAATCTCTCTTTTCGGGGCGGAGGCGGGCTATCTTGCCCTGCTCCTCCTGATATTCTGGTGCATTGACGAAAAAAAAGGCGTCCGCCTCAGCGTAACGCTGTTGTTTTCCGCCTGGATAAACGCCTTTTTCAAAACACTGTTGCATCAGCCCCGCCCCTTTCAACTCGATCCTTCGGTGGGAAAATCGTTTGAACCCACCTACGGCATTCCATCGGGTCACGCCCAGATGTCGTTTGTATTCTGGACAATCGTCGCGTCATGGGTAAAGCCGCAGACAAAACGCGGGGCGCAGGGCAAGGCGCTGAACTACAGGCTGAGAGCATTGTCTTTCGCTCTGGCGATCCTCGTAAGCCTTGTCATGGGCGTTTCACGGCTGTATCTGGGCGTGCATTTTCCTACGGATCTGTTTGCGGGCTGGTTCCTCGGCGGCGTGACGCTGGCGTGTTATCTCTGTTTTGAGGAACACGCTGCAAATTTTCTTGCGAAAAGCGGTCTGCGGGTACAGTTCATCATATCGGCGGCAATTTCCTTTGTGCTTCTCCTCACCGGCAACACGCTTTTGAGCGGCGCCATGCTCGGTATGGGGGCGGGCTACGCGCTGATGCTGAAATTTGCGCCTTTTACCGCAAAACTGAATCGCGGAAACGGAATGAAAATCTTTTTTATCCTGCTGGCGCGGTACATCACAGGACTTGCGGGCGTGGGCGCTCTTTTCTTTGTATTTCAACGCTTTGCTCCGGATAAAAACTCCGCGTATCACCTGCTCGCCTATTTCTGCCAGCCCGTTCTGCTTGGACTGTGGATATATGCGGGAGCGCCGTGGGTTTTTATAAGATTGCATCTTGCCGAGCTTGCCGAGAGGGGGGAAGAATCTACGGGCGAGTGAAGGAGTATGCGCAACAAATCGCCGCTCCCAGCGCGTCAGCCGCGTGATTCGGCTTTGGAATCGCGTCAAGTCCCAGAATAAGACGCGCCATTTCCTGAACTTGCTCTTTATCAGCCCGCGCCGCGCCCACTACAGCCTGCTTGATGGCGTTGGGCGTCAGTTCCCGCACGGGCAACCCCGCTTCCGCAAGCGTCATGCACAATACGCCCCGCGCTTCGGCGACCGGAAGAGCGCTGGTGATGTTCCGTCCGAAATAGAGGGTTTCAACGGCGGCTTCCACAGGCTTCCATGTTGCGAGAACTTCCGCAAGCGCGTCGTGGATAAAAAGAAGCCGCTCTGTAAGCGGCTTGTCGGGGGCTGTCTCTATGCAACCGTGAGCGATGTAACGGACGTTTTGCGCGCGCCGCGCATCGGTTTCGATGACACCCCAGCCCGTACTTGCCAAACCGGGGTCAACGCCGATAATTCGGCGCATCTTTTTTCGTCACTCTTCTTCTTCAAAACCATCAGGGACTTCGATATTTGAATAGACGTTTTGAACGTCATCGTTTTCTTCAAGCCGTTCAATGAGCCTGAGCGCCTTCGCCGTGTCGTTGTCACTGAGCGTTACCGGCGCTTCGGGGATCATGCTGATTTCCGCGCTGGTGGTTTCAATAGACGCGGCTTCCAGAGCCTTTGCCACAGCTTCAAAGTCTTCCGCCGCAGAGGTGATTTCGATAACGCCGTCAGATTCAGAGACATCTTCCGCATTGCCTTCAATGGCGACTTCCTCAACCTTCTCAAGGGAAAATTTCTCGCCGTCAACCGTGATGACGCCCTTGCGGGTAAGAAGCCGCGTAACAGATCCCGCTTTCGCCAATTCCGCGCCCGCACGACTAAGGATGTTCCGCACATCTGCGGCTGCTCTGTTGCGGTTGTCCGTGAGAACTTCAATAAAAAGGGCGGCTTCGCCGAGGCGGGCTTCGTAAGACAATTCTTCGTAACTCACGCCTTCGAGCTCGCCGGTTCCCTTTTTTATCGCGTTGGTGATATTATCCTTGGGCATATTCGCGCCGCGCGCCTTGAGAATAGCCGTGCGCAATCGTGGGTTCCCCTCTTGATCGCCGCCTCCGATACGCGCCGCAATGGTGATCTCTTTGATAAGTTTGGTAAACATCTGTCCGCGTTTCGCGTCCGCAGCGCCTTTTTTGTGTTTAATAGTCGCCCATTTACTGTGGCCCGACATAGTGTCCTCCTAAAATGTGATAAACAACACGCAAGATTACAGAAAACCAGCGTTTTTGAAACTCGACTGCTTCCTGAAAATCCTATAGTTTCATAGTTTCATAGAAGCCAGCGGTTTTCTTGTCATTCTTGCGCATAATTTTGACAAATCCACCCACTATTGTGAATAATTTATCTATATATACCACAAGTTGCGATAATAGTCAATATGAGGCATATCTTTCGGAGCCATTTCTATTTGAGGCGTTTCGCTCCCGGATTCATTGTCTATAGGCGTGGGGTAGTCCGACTCAAATCGGATTATATACGACTTTTGTGCAAATTATATGAAAGAAAGCCAATTTTAAGTCCCTTCCCAGCCTTGTAATCCTCCGCTACGCTATGCTACACTCCGTATAGAAAACCAAAACCAGTAAGACCGAGGTGGAAAATTCGGAAATTTTTGAACAAACCCCGAAATTTTCTTGTTTTGGAACAGTCTTGATTACAAAAAACAGGAAAGGGAAAAATCTCATGCCCGAAAAAACCATGAAATAGCCAACCAAAAGATCAGGAACACAGGGCGCCTCTGTTCCGTCTACTGCCCCGGCTACGGCAAGGCGACGAAAAAATATCTTTCAACCTCCTGCGCGAAGCCGGAACCGTCAAAGTAATCTGCCCGTGCGCCTCAACCGCACGGAGATACCATACGACGGCAAAACAGCGGAAGTTCTCTGGCTCCCGCAGACGCCTCCGGTACACTAAAAGGAGAAGCTGGAACTTTTGAACAAACGGACGAAGCCGTATAGTCTGGCGGCGTACCGGGACTGTCTCGCGTGATTCGGTGGATCAGTGTTAGCCTGAAGGACGGGGCGATTCATTCGCACAGTCTGGGTTAATAACACCCGCCGCGCAGAGGCTCAGGTGCGCGGGAGTTGTACATCAATGCGCTCATGCGTTTAAAAGCAACGGTAAAAATAGTGAAAACCCCTTGACACGATTTCATACGGGGTGTATAGTGTTTCACATGAGCCATATTCACGGTTGCACGAGTTACGACGGCGCAAGTTGCGGCGTACCGGACATCTTCAAGACAAAGCGCGAATTTTTCTCGCGGATGAAGGCGTGGGCGCGTTCTGTCATTTGCCCCCTGCTATCGTCTTGAATTAGGCTCCTGTTCTAAAGAAAACACGTTACGCCGTTTTTTCTCTCTTTTCTCTCTTTCTTGAGCCGCTTCAAAACCCCGCTGGTTTTGAAGCGGCTCTCTTTATTTTCATTTCTTTATCAAGGAGTGTGTCATGGCAATCATCAACAATATAAACGAGGCGTCGCGCCGCATGAAACTCTATCCAAACTACCTTCCCCTATCACCGCCACGACAAAAACGTTTCTTAGTTCATTAAAACCTTGTTTACGAAAAAAGAGGGGAAACACAGCGGCAACATTTGTTTTTGATGAACGCGCACAGAACCGGGCTGATTCAGATTACGAGCGGAAACGTGGATGTATTCTCACCTTCGTGAGGAATAGATAACGAGATATTTTTTGTCGCCATGTCCAGAACGCCACGGAAATACGGCTGGTCATTAAGGATATAGATGTTTTGACTTCTGAAATACTGTCAATGGTATTGATTATTTTTAAAATATAAAAGTGTCTGACACCCGATGCTTTAGGTTGGGGGTAGCTGACGCAAGAACGCCATACGCCTCTGCAAAAAAGAGCGATGGACGGCGCTATCGTTCTCCGCCCTTTTTTGACACCCAGCGTCTGGCGCCCCACGGCGACGGCGCTCTATCCATTTCAAAAAAAGCTCCACTTGTCGCAAGGCAAGACATCCTATACGCTTTTAACTTGACAAAATCACAGGAAGATGTCATATATTATCAATGAGGCGCTTCATGATAATAAACCTATAGTTCGTAACCATATTTGTATCAACAGCCACTCTATAGGGTGCGGAATGGCGGTGAAACGGCAGATAGCGTCCGTCAAGACCCGTTTCTCAAAGAATTCAGAAAATTTAAAGTCACAAAAGGCGGCTTCGCCGGAGGCGGCGCCAGCGGTGGCGCTTGTCATCGGCTGTTCAACAGGATACGGGCTTGCAAGCCGTATAGCCACGCATTATGAACCGCCCCGCCCATGTCGCATCTAGCGGAACTTGCCAATTCCCTCTTGCGCGACAATCCATAACATGATAATCTGGTATTGTGAAAAATATAGTACGACTTGTATTTTTTTTCTGTTGCGCGTTTATTTTTATCCTCTTTTTCTTTACGCTTATTGATTTTTTTCGCGTACAGAACGTTGGATTGACAAGCATCGCGCTCTCCGGCTCGTTCTTCCGTGAATCTGTCATTTCTTTCTGCGGACGGCTTCCTCCAACTCTTTATCTCACTATTTTAATAAGCCTTAGTTACGCCGCGAGACGGGAAATATCATGTCCGGCTTCCATGATTTGCGTATTCATCCTTGCGATGGGCTTTATCGCGCTTGGCTGGTTGCTTATTGCCAAAACAGACGATCTCCGTCTGCCACCCCCGTCCGGCAAAACCATAACATTTGGCGGAAAAGGGCTTGTCCTTTTTTCAGACAACGAATCGAACGGAGCGATGGCGCTTCTTGACGGACCGCAGGACTATCCGCGTGTGGTTGCTGTTCCAGGCGCACAGGCTGAATATCAGAGAACCCAGGGCGATGCCGCGCTACGCGCCGCGCCGCTGGCAAAACCCCTGTTTTTCAGACATGATGAAAGCGCTTTCATGTCAAAACTTATGGATAAATTTCATGCGGTTGCGCTTAAATTTGAAGCGTTAGCGGCAAATGGATTTATGGATTTCATGCTCTACACGGCCGCGTTGACTTTACTGCTTGTTTCCTTGCGTTCCATTATGGGTATAAGTTCATGGCATTTCGCCAATCTGCTCTTGGGCGGACTCTTTTTCAGCGGAATTCTCTATTTCGAGGCGCTCATCGACACAATACCAGCGCAAAATCTCATATCAACCGCCATTAAGGGGATAATCCCCCAAAATTATATCAGTCCCGCCGCTTTCTGTTTGGCGGCTTTCCTATGCATAAACGTCGCCGTTCTTTTCCATGTTTTATCAAAGCGGCGGCAAAAAAAATGGAGGAGCTATGAATAAGCGCGGCAAGCGCAACAAATTTGCGTATCCTCTCGCTGTTGGCATATACATCGCGGTTTCCTGCATGGCCATCATGGCATTTCGCTACCTGTTGCCAGCGGAGCCGCCTCCCCTACCCGTCTACGTTGTCCCATGGAGACTGACAAACGGTTTGTTGGATATTTGCGCCATTTTTCCCGCTCTATTGCTGGCAGGATTGGTCATGCCGTTCGGGTGGATCGCTCAAGAAGACGACCATTTTCCTCGATTCTCTCCGCAATTTTTCAAACGGTTGTCACCGGCTCTTTTCACAGGCTTTGCCGCAGCGGCCTTGTATGCGGTGGTCTTCTTTCTGGCAACTCCTCTATCTCAAAACTATTACAAAACTATGACATTGAAAGGCGCGCTCTTTCATCAATCAAAAGTTGCGGCTGAAGCGCAAGCCGCGGCAGAACAATGGCTTGACGCCGAATATTCCATTGCCATTTGCAAGCGAATATGGCGCAAAAGCGCACAGGAAGGCGGAGAAATATTTTCGCTTGCCGAAAGAATCAGCGCAAAAGCCGCAGAAATCCGCGCTAAAAATACGGCTTTAGAAACGGAAAAGATATATAACATCAAACAGAAGGAAGAACCGCCGGTTTTTACAGACAGAGAGCCAGTTGATGCGCGCGAAGCCCTCGTATCCGCGAAAACCGCGCTAGACGAAAACCGTTGTTTTGACGCGCATTGGCTTGCGAACCTTGCGATGCGTTTATTGAAAACAAGAAGAACAAGCGCCGAATACCAGCAGGCTGAACGCATCGCGGAGCAGGCGTGGAACGCCATCAGCAACCTCGCTCCTTCAGAACAGGAAAGCGAAACCTATGCTCTGTATCGCCAGAAGCGTGAAGGATATGCGGCCATAGATGACGAGAACTGGATGCAAGCGTATCATATCTTCGCAGATCTCATCGCAAAAACGCCTGCGGATCCGGATGTCATCAATCTTTTAGCCATAAGCAAACAACAGACGGAAAATCTCGCCTTCTTTATTGATGAACGGGATGTCACGCTGGGATCAATGGCGATCAATCCCCTCTTCTCCATACCACTCAACGTCCAAAACGTCCGTGTTGTCATCAGAATGACAGAGCTTTGGCTTTTTTCGGATTCTGCGTACGGCAGGAATGTGGAATTCCTCCTGTTCGATCAGGACCAAACTTTTATTGCCGTGATAACCGCGCCTTTTTGCAAGTTGTCGCCTCAAAAAACCGACGGTGGAACCAGCGGCGGAGAACGGCTTCTTGTGATGACGCGATCCATAAACGGAGAAATCAACAAACATCTCGATCCCGCTGTTATGTGGTTTAACAAAGACAGAAAAAACCAGTATCTGTTTGATGACAATATGCAAATGTCGCTTGACATAAGTTATCAGAACTTTATTCTTCTTGCGAATCTTAAACGTGGATTAGAGTCGCTTCTTTTAAATGAGCTTTTCGTTGCGGGCGACAAATTTGGCGAGTACGGCTATATAGAGCAGACATTTCAAACTGAAATTATATACCGTATTTTCAGCCTGATAGTGTTTCTTCCGACTGTAGTTGTCGTCATTATCTTGGGCTGGCGTTTGCGGGCAAAGAAAAAGCCTTTTTTTATAGGCGTTCCCATGCTCTTTATTTTGCCGGTTGTATTTAAGGTTGTTATCGGGTTGTATCAAAGCCTTCTCAATGCGCTTTGCATTTGGTCTGTCGCCAGTCTCGGATTTACCATGTCAATGATTATTTTTACGCTGGGAACCGTGCCATTGTTTTTCTTATCCTTGCTGTTAGTCGCGTTCCAGAGAAACGAATAATATTATTTTACGCATTATCCCCTGACGCATGAGCTTTTCCCAACAAGCGGGGATTTGGGGAAAGGCTTGTAACTCTCGCAAGGAGATCTATTGGTTGCCCGTGGAGGGCAGTCGTTTTCTGCTTCAATTCTCAATAAATCAAGCCTGCTGTTAGCTATGTAATTCTCATTTCACAGAAGTCTCAATTATATGAGGGGAAATTTTTATAGGGGGGGGATAAAGGAGGGGGAAAAAAAAGTCTGGCGGCGGCCTACTTTCCCGCGCGGGCAGTATCATCGGCGCGGGAGGGCTTAACTTCCGTGTTCGGGATGGGAACGG
>JAISCC010000045.1 GCA_031265845.1 Treponema sp. | reverse complement strand
GTGGGGGGAGCGATTCTACTCGCGCATAATCAACGGGATGGCGAATCTCTTGCGAGTGCGGGAGTACATAGCGGAGAATCCGGTGAAGGCTGGGCTTGTGGAGCGGGCGGCGGAGTGGGCATTCGGCGGCTTGTATCACAGGCTGCACCGGACAAGTAATTTATTAGACGATGTGGTGTCAGACGATGTGATGTCAGACGATGTGGTGTCAGACACGTTTGACGGCGCGGAGCTATGAGTTAAATCCTCCGCCTCCGCCGTTCGTGGGTCAAGATTAGCGCTTCCGCAGAGATCATTTATATGATCGAACAGACCCTGCCCGTCAACGATGCCTCCTATCACTTCGACAGCGCCGGGGAAAAAGAGGCTGCCGCGCTCATTCAAGAGATGCGTGTACAGCGAAAAACAATGCGGCTGGTGCAAGTCAATGCTCCTGCGGATATCTTTTCCTTGCCATACTATGCTGTAGAACAGGTTGTATTTCGCTCTAGTCACAGCTTGTAAAAAGTGATCCTATCAGGAATTTTTTCACGCCGGCGCGTCCGGCTACGGCGTATAGTTAATGCCCGCCTTATCCGCCTGTATATGCTGGAGCCGCCGGGGAATAGTGTAGAGCTTGCCGTCTTTTATGAACCGCGCTCCGGTCTGTTTGAAAATAAAAGGGACGCCTGCGGCTTCACACTGCCGACGCAGTGACAAAAACCACTCATAACGGCAGGCGCGGGCGTTTTCACCGGATTCACCGCCAGCAATGACCTTTTCCACGCCCGGAAAAAGGCAGGCGGAAATGTCAAGCGGCGAAAGCAGGGGTTCGTGTATGAACACTTTATGCGCTATAGGCAAATCCCTAAAAAACGGGAGCCGCTCGTCGGCGCGGCGCTGGTTTTCACAGGTGACTCCAATGGTTACATTCCCGTACCCCGCGCCCCAATCATCGGGAATGCACTCCCAAAAACGCCCGATCCTTTTTGTAATGATGAAGAACGCGCAATCTTTCCGTTCCCTGATGATGCGCCACGCTTCCTGCCGCCACTGCCCCACTTCCGCCAGAAAAAAGTCGGAACTGAAACACGTATAAAACAGAGAGCCGGACGGGTACTTATATGCGCCGTCCGCGTACCGCTCAAGCGGCATATTGAATTGGGCGGTTTTCTGTACGGCGCGGCTGTCCCGCCCCCATTTCTCGTCCCCCCGGTACACGTAGCAGTTTCTACAGCCTTCGCTGTATTTAAGGCATCCGTGCCACGGGTTCCATGTCGCGGTTTTCGGCGCCGCTGTTTTCAGCGCAGACGCCGTCTTTGGCGACGGGGCTGGCGGCAAATCGTCAAAAAGAAAAGCCTGATCGTTTTTATCGTACGGATTCGGCATACGGGTATTGTGAATGGTCAATTACCCCACCACCACCCACCCACCTGAAAGCGGCGTGGGATGTTTCTTGCTCTGTTACTATCGCTATGCCCAACATAACCGCACACAGGACATCTAGAGAGAGACTTCCGCCCAGCCTTTTCCGTTGTCGTTTTGCAATCATTGCATTTTCGACTTGTATTATTGAGGGTCAACATTGACAACTTCTATGCCTTTCGCTTCGCATTTATACTTCAAAAATGCCTCAAACTATGAAAACGACCAATTAGAAAGGCGGGTCTTCGTTTTTTTATTAGCTTTCTGTTTGCGAATCCCTGTCAACCCTTCCAAAACATACGTTTTCACCGCGTTGCCATTGGCTAGACGTTTCGACACGCAATTCACGTCAGTTATAAACCGCTTTTCCCGCCTTCTCATTTTCTTCAATCGTTTCCTTGAGCGTCAAACGCCTTTGGACTGCAATGTTTTTCTGCTATATGCGTATTTTCTCTTATCGCCGTGTCTATGATTAGAACCAAACAGTTTTCCTTTTGACGTAGGCGCTAAACTATATATCCCGCGATCAACCCCTACGATTTCTTCCTCCGTTCTATTAGCTTCTATTTCACAATTATAGATCAAACATAAGAAAACCTTGTTGTCTTTCGCCGTTTCAACAACGCTTTCTTTTTGCGTATTTGTGAGAAAACTCATTATGTCAACTTTGACAGTTCGTTGCACAGTCATTGTCTATTCCTATGATATATATACTATAATTCTCTTAAAGAGGCAAGTTGCATCCTCACGGACAAGCCACGCGGTTTTTGATTTCTATAAAATGTCTATCGTAATGAACCATTATTTATAACTTTGTCAACTGATCCAGTTCCAAATTGGCGATAGAAACAACAGGGAATGGTTCAAAATGAGGGACAACGAAAAAGCGCGGGAAAACATCTTGAAACAAAGTAATATATCGGAATAAGAACGCTGACAAATAGTTATTGGCGGATGTGTTAAACGATGCCGCCGAAAACCCGAAATTTTTAAAACAGGTGATTTAGTAGACACGAAAGTCCGCGCCTTCCTCTTGGAGCGCCCTCCTTTCCTCGCTAAAGATGGCGTTCATTAGCAATAATGATCCGTTGCATAACAAACACCGGAGTTTGGCATTGAATATGGGTCTATACTATGATATAATAAGCTGGTAAGTTTTTTACACCATTATCTACTTTTATGGAGTGTGTCCTATGAATTTGCAAAGACCTAATAGTAATGATGCGACCAGGTCGGTCAACCGTTCGGCGAGCGTTGCGCCTTGCAGCGGTTTGTGTTCGCGGTGTGTTGACGGGTGCCGGGGCAACTGCGAAATCTTTAAAGCCTCCTTCCGGGGACGGGAGCTTATCTATCCGGGTCCCTTTGGGGATATTACCGCCGGGGGGGACAAAAATTACCCGGTGGACTATTCCCATCTCAACATCCAGGGCTATGCCCAGGGCGCGGAGGGGTTGCCCGAAGGAGTGAAGGCTGACCCGGATACGGCCCGCTTCCCCTTGGTCAACACCGAAACCTCCTACGGCTGGGACAGAAAGGTCAAGATGACCCTGCCGGTGTTTACCGGAGCATTGGGTTCCACCGAGATTGCCCGGAAGAACTGGGAGCATTTTGCCGTGGGGGCGGCCATTTCCGGGGTGACCATCGTCTGCGGGGAGAACGTCTGCGGCATCGACCCGGCGCTGGAACTGAACGCCGCCAAAAAGGTGGTCAAAGCTCCGGATATGGACCGGCGTATCGAAGCCTATAAACGGTACCATGGAGGATACGGAGAGATCCTCATCCAGATGAACGTGGAGGACACGAGCCTGGGGGTGGCGGAATACATCATTGACAAGCACGGGATCGAAACCATTGAACTCAAATGGGGACAAGGGGCCAAGTGTATTGGCGGGGAAATCAAGGTCGCCCAGCTTGAGCGGGCGCTGGAGTTGCAAAAACGGGGCTATATCGTTACCCCGGACCCCTCTGACCCCGTCATCCAGGCGTCCTATAAGTCCGGGGCCATCAAGGAGTTCGAGCGTCACAGCCGACTGGGTTTTGTCAGCGAAGAAGGCTTCATGCGGGAAGTGGAGCGGCTCCGGGCGCTGGGGTATAAGCGGATCACCCTCAAAACCGGAGCGTACAGCCTGAAAGAGTTGGCTATGGCCATCAAATTCTGCTCCCGGGCGAAGATCGACCTCCTCACCATTGACGGCGCTTCCGGCGGCACCGGCATGAGCCCCTGGCGGATGATGGAAGAGTGGGGCATTCCCTCACTTTACCTCCACAGCGCCGCTTGGGAATACGCCTCCATCTTGGCGTCCCGGGGAGAACGGGTCCCAGACATGGCTTTTGCCGGCGGCTTCAGTTCTGAGGACGGAGTGTTCAAGGCTATTGCTCTGGGAGCGCCTTACGTGAAGGCGGTCTGCATGGGCCGGGCGTTGATGATTCCCGGCATGGTGGGCAAAAACATCGCCCAATGGATCCGGGACGGGAACCTGCCCAAAACCGTATCCGACTTCGGCAAAGTCCCTGAGGAAATTTTCGTCAACTACGAAAAGGTCATAGATTTGGTGGGAGCCGAGGAAATCAAAAACATCCCCCTGGGAGCCATCGGCATCTACAGCGACGCGGACAAGCTCAAAGTGGGGCTTCAGCAGCTTATGGCCGGATCCCGGCGCTTCAACATCGAAGCAATCAGCCGGCGAGACCTGATGTCCCTCACCGAGGAATGCGCGAAGGTTACCGGCGTCCCCTACCTCATGGACTGCTACCGTGAGGAGGCGTTGAAGATTCTGGAAGGGTAAGGAATGAGGCGACCCTTTCTGCGGGGACTTGTCCCCGCAGAAAGGGCAGTCCGCGACATAGCGCCGGAGGTAGTGGAAAGTCTCCCACTGACAACAAGTTAAGAGAATGGCATATTACTCAAAACGCTTGCGTTTCCTGCGTCAGTTGATCATTCGTGTGTTTTAGCCGTTCAGACAACATTTCGATCACTTTGTTGTCCGCATTTTTATCAATAGTCAGGACATGCTCAAACAGGCGCGGCGGCAAAACGAGCGCGGAGAAATCGGCGTCCGCCTTTACCGTCGCCGAGCGTTTGTTCGCAAGCACATATCCCATTTCCCCGAAAAAATTATCGGCGGTTATCACCGCGACGCGCTTTTGACGGCCGCTTCTTTTATTAGCAAGATAGACACGCGCCGCACCGGAGAGAATGTAGTAAATTTCATGGCTGTCTTCCCCCTGGAGGAAGATAGTTTCATCCGGTTGATACAAGCGGCAATATTTTTGCAACCGCCCGTTTTCAATGGAAGCAAAGAGGAATTTGTCAATAAAAAATGACTTGGGATTGGAACGCGCCATCCACAATCTAATAAAAAGAAGCGCGTCAAAATATTCAACTACAAAGGCAAATTGAGCGCCGATAAAGAAAAACATGAAGAAGAAGTACACCTTTGCCAAAAGCAGGATGAGATTGCCCAACATTCCGTATATAATATGGTAACGCTCTGGATTTATAAACACATTGAACAACACGGAAAGAATGGCGTACATGATGATGCACAACGTTGCGCCCGCAAGCGCGGATTTCCAGCTTGGCTCTCCATTTGGCACGATCCGGTACGCTCCAAAGGCAAGCAGCCCTAACTCTAAGAACGGAAGAATCGCCACTCCTGTTTTTAACGTTGCTGGCGCAACACCCACGCTGAACAGCAGAGTGGAAAGATGTGCGCTCATTACAGTGATAAACACAAAGACAATGACCGCCACTTCCAAGCTCAGCGGAATGAGGTAGGCTTTTATGGGGTTTGACGCTTTTATATTTAAAAAGATGGAATTAAGCCCTCTCTGCAAAGAGAATGTGAATACGATGGCAGCCCACAATATGCTGATAAGGGAGGCGACGCCAGCCAGCCCCGGATTAAAACCGTCTAGAAACCGCTCCACCGTGCCGCCGACATCAAAGACGCCGCCCAAGAAGCCCATGTTCTGAATGATTTGTGCGGCCTCATGGGATGAAGAAGCGAATAGCGTCGAGATAAAATAGGCGATAATGAGCAACGCCGGCATAAGGGAGAGCAAAAAGCCATAAGCGCCGGCCGCCGCGTGGTTTGCAAGCCCGTTGACGCCGAAGTACTGGATGGTTATCCAGATACGCTGAATCATTGATGTTCCGACTCTGGTTAAAAAAGGATTCGTCGCTGTCGATGGTTTGCATGTCATTTATCGTATTATGCGCTCTATGAAAAGAGAATGCAAGAGGGAAAAAAGCGGTCTCCATGCTGTCGCCGGTTTTTCTTTTTGGCGTCAAGACCCAGCGGAATCTGTGGTATTATAAAGTAAGGGCGCCGATGGAAACCCCGCGTGGATTCCCATCGGCGCTCGGAGAAAATAGACAACTCATTGTAGTATAAATATCACGTTAAACCGATTTTCTCCAGAGGTTTTCTTATGACAGAAATGAAACAGCCTCAAATATGTAAAGAAAAACAAGGACAAATTCTTAACAATAAGATGTGATGTGATAAAAGAAGTTTTTTTAGCAAAGCATGCTTTGTGGCGCGATAGTTTTGACCAAAAACTGACGCCCAGGGAGAACAGGCGTGGTGGATCTTGATGTCGCCACAGAACGGATAGAAGGCAAAGGCGTCCTGACACTCGCCGGGAAACTGGCGGAAGTCATGGACATACAAAAAATCGCCCGCCCGGTAACAAAGGACGCCGCTTTCACGGCGTCCCTGTCTAACACGAATCTTCCGTCTAGCTTCGCTTATAATTTTTCCGCAACCATGAGCCTTTCACATCATAACCCGCATCAATACTAGCAGCTTGCTATTTTTAACCGGCGACTTCGCTGGCGACGACTCGCCGAATCAAACAGAAAGGAAGCCGCGCCGCCTTGCACATCCATCGCTATAGCGCCGTCTATTTTATATCAAAAGGCTTCAAAATCTTGTCCACTTCTATGGGTTTCCCGTTGGCGTCATCCACCGTAACCTTTGCGAAAACCCATCCCTCAATGCCAGCCGGATCGACCCCGGCGGCGATGAACGGTTCGGGGTTGAGGACAAAAACAATGTCTTTGTCGTTGGCATCCATATCCTTGGCCCATTCAAACAGATTGCCGTCGCCCAGGTTCACCCCGTAATGATCCATAGCCATGTGGTAGCCAATGGCGCTCCGCTTTAATTTGACAATCTGTTCATACGAGGCAAGGGGCGTGGCTTCCCCCTGATACCGTAATCGCTCCTGCCCGAGTTTTGTACCCACCATGATCTTGCCGTCATAGAAGGCGAAATTTTCGGCGAAGTTTTCAGGCGTCCGCTCCGGATCAAACCCTGCGTCAATAAACGGCGCGGCATCGAATTCGATCATCACATCGTGGAGGGGGCTTTCCGCGTAATTTTTGCTCCAGATAAACCGGGCGCCGCCATCCGGGGCTGTCAAAGACCAGCCGCCGTTTATTTCATCAGGCGCCACGGACTGGGGCATTCGCTGCAACACCTTGTCAAAGGATTTCACCGAACCGGTTCCCACTACGTCGAGTTTCCCGCAGGAAACCACAACCAAAATGGGCAGAGCGAAAAACCCGGCCCATATAATTCGCTTTGTTCTTTTCATGTCGCTTTACTCCTAGTTATTGTCATCCCGCCTTGAACCGCTTGAGCCGCAAGGCGTTGGTCAGCACCGACACCGACGAAAGGCTCATGGCGGCGGCGGCGAAAATCGGATTGAGAAGCGGCCCCCCAAAGAGGTACAGCGCGCCGGCGGCGATGGGGATGCCCAGAACATTGTAGCCGAAAGCCCAGAACAGATTCTGCTTGATGTTGCGGATCGTCCGCTTGCTCAAGTTTATAGCTGTGGGAACATCCATTAGATCGCTCCTCATCAGCACAATGTCCGCCGACTCCATCGCCACATCAGTCCCGCTGCCAATAGCGACGCCTATATCCGCCTGGGCAAGCGCCGGGGCGTCGTTGACGCCGTCCCCCACCATGGCCACAAACCGCCGCTGGCGCTTTTCTCCACGCGCAGCCTCTCCCTCTCCCTGCAACTTCTTCACCTCATTGGATTTGTCCTGGGGCAGCACCTCGGAAAGCGCGAGGTCAATCCCCACCTGTTTGGCGATAGCCGCAGCGGTTTTTTTATTGTCCCCGGTTATCATAACAACCTCAATCCCCATTTTATGAAGGCTTTCGACAGCCGCCTTGCTGGAAGGCTTCACCACATCGGCGACCGCCACGATCCCCGCGATTTTTTCGTCCAGAGCGGCGTACATCGGGGTTTTGCCTTCCCCGGCAAGCCGGTCGGAATCGGCTTCCAGTTCCCCCAGGGCAATAACCCGTTCATCCATAAGCTTGCGATTTCCAATAAGCGTCTTTACCCCGTCAATCTCAGCCTCAATGCCTCTGCCCGTGAGAGCCTCAAAATGGGACGCCGCGAAAAGCTCCAGCCCCCGCTCCTCCGCGCCTTGCACAATCGCCTGACCCAGCGGGTGTTCCGATCCTTTCTCGGCGGAAGCGATGACGCGCAAAAGGTAGTCCCATTCAACGCCGTTCGCGGCGACAATATCCGTAACCCGGGGCTTCCCTTCGGTGATGGTTCCGGTCTTGTCAAATACGATGGTCTGTATTTTGTGGGCCGTTTCCAGCGCTTCCCCGCCTTTAATCAAGATGCCGTTTTCCGCGCCTTTTCCGGTTCCCACCATAATCGCCGTGGGCGTCGCCAAACCGAGGGCGCAGGGGCAGGCGATGACCAGCACCGATATGAAAATAGTGAGGGAAAATTCCAGCGCCGATTTTCCCGCAGGCAACGCGACAAGCCCTGACGAAGCGGCCGCGAACCACGCGACGCCCGCAAGAACCGCGATAACGCACACAATCGGCACGAAATAACCGGCCACAATATCCGCCATCTGGGCAATCGGAGCCTTGGAACCCTGCGCGTCTTCCACCAGCTTGATAATCTGCGCCAGCGCGGTGTCGCTTCCGATCTTCTCCGCCTTAAATCGAATGACGCCGTTGCTGTTAATCGTCGCGGCGTACACGTTGTCCCCGGTTTTCTTGTCCACCGGCATACTCTCTCCGGTGAGCATGGACTCATCTATAGCCGTATGCCCCTCGACAACAACCCCGTCAACCGGTATCTTCGCGCCGGGCTTCACCACAATGACATCGCCGGGAATCACCTCGTCAATGGGGATTTCCTTTTCCACCCCATGTTCAATAATGATCGCGGTCTTTGGCGCAAGACCCATGAGTTTTTTAATCGCTTCGCTGGTTCTGCCCTTTGACACGGCCTCAAGGGACTTGCCCAAAAGAATGAGGGTGATGATAACCCCGGCGGTCTCGAAATAGAGGGCGTCCACCGCCTTGAAATTGCCCTGACTTATCTGCCACATATTGTAGAGGCTGTAAGCCACGGCCGCTGTGGTTCCAATGGCGATAAGGGAATCCATGTTGGGGCTGCGGCGCAACAGGTTCTTGAAGCCCACGGTATAAAACCGGCGCCCGGCGCTGATGATCGGAATAACCAGAACCAGTTCCACCAGAGCGTATATCAGCGGGAAATTCATGGGGGCTAACGCCTGGGGAAACGGAAGGGACACCCATGTGATCATCGGAACCATAGCGATATACAGCAGGGGAAGCCCAAAACTCGCCGAGACGATGAACTTGGTCCACAGGACGCGGATTTCCCGCTCTTTCCGCAGCTTGTCTTCATCAACCGCGCCGTCTGTGGAAAAATCCAAAGCCTTGTATCCGGACTTTTCAATCGCGTTTTTAATGGCGGAAATTCTGATTGTCCGGGGATTGTAGATCACCGCGGCTTTTTCCGTGGCAAGGTTCACCGAGACGCTTTCCACCCCTTCCAGCTTGCGGATCGCTTTTTCGACTCGCGCCGAACAGGACGCGCAGGTCATGCCGCCTATGGGAATGGTTGCGGCGGTTCCTTTCGGCTTGTCCAGCACCTCGTATCCGATGTTAACCACCGCCTCTTTAATGCCGGCGAGTGTCTGCGTATCCGTGTATTCCACCGACAGTTTTTCAGTGGCGAGGTTCACTGTGGCGCCGTTCACCCCTTCCAGTTTCCGCACCGTCTTTTCGATGCGCCCGGCGCACGCCGCGCAGGTCATGCCGCCTATGCTTAATGTCGCGCTTTGCATGTCACGCTCCTTCATGAGTATTGTAGAGTACTGTGGTTGATTTTGCAAAGATCAACCGCGCCTCCACCGGGCGAAAATTCTCTTCGCCTCATTGAGAAATTCTTTTGAAATAGTGATGGCGGTCGCTGTCACCGTCTTGTTCGCCGGAAATATCGGCACAGGGTTGCAGCCCCCGGAGCGCGTTTCCACTTGGCTCATGCGGAACCGGTTCTCGCAGTTCTGGCATACCAGCACGGTACCCTGCTGCTTATAGAAGCCTCGTCCTGAACCGTAGCATACCTGACAGGTGTTAAAAGCCGTCCTGATTGTGCCGTCCGGCGCTTTTACCGCCAGCACTTCAAGCCGGGTTCCCTCAATGTCAACCGGATAGAAAACGGCGTTTTCCGTAACTTCCGCAATCTGGATGACCAGATCACGGTCGGCAATCGCGGGCTTCACCACATTAAGCGCGCCATTGGGCGATCCGCTTTGAGCGGACGCGAAAGACCCCGCGACAGCCATAACCGCCGCAAAGATAAAAACCTTGCCATTGTGAACATAGTTTTTCATGTTTACCCTCCTGCTATTGTACTTTGAGCGAATATCCGTCACGCGGAATATCCGCGCGGAATATCCGCCAGAATCCTTTTTTGCGCTATAGAGCGTGGCGCCGCCACTAACGTTTACACTTCAATATCGCGGTTTCCCCTTGGGCCGCAACAATCGGGAAGTTTGCCCGCTGGCGGTTTGAGCGCCTTTTTTGCGAAAAGCAAAATCCCCGCCAACACCAGAAACGCCACCACAATACCAGCGATAATTTCCATGCCGCCTCCTTGCCATCAATCGCCCTGTTTTTTCTTTCCCCGTCCCCGCAAAAGCATGACAGCCACAATCGCGGCGGCCGGAACGATACAATGCCAATGGCTCAACAAAAATTCCATTGTTTTCCTCCTGTTTTCTCTTGCAATAAAAACCTCACCCAGCAGAATCGCCTGCGCCGCAACAACCGCCGCCTTGCGCCGCAGGTTCAAAATAGGCGTCAGGGTACAGCAGCGTCTCAAATTCAGACGCCTCCGCTTTTATAGCCTCAAGATCAGCATTTTCAAGATCGTCAACCACTTTTACATACCCATAGAACACGCTGTCCCCGGTTGAAAAATCAAAATCGTCAGCGGGCAGAAATTGGACAACATTGTCCCCCTGCTCCATATCAAGCCGCATGTAATAGGCAGGGAAAAGCAGGAGGCTGTTTCCGGGATCCCGGGAATCATTGTTGATGATCCACATTGCCGGAATATTCCGCTGAACAACGACAATCGCGGGATCAACGCCGTCATCGCGGAGATTTGTCTTCACCAGTTGCCATCCGTCTTCCTGCATTTCCGCCAGCGCGACCGTTTCAGCCGGTATTGTCACTCCAGCTGGCGAGGAGTTAACGCCAAGATCGTCAATCGCCGCCGCGCTTTGCCCTTCCTCAACTACCGTAATGGAACTGCGGATCATGCCCATCCAGCAGGAGTAGGAAAACCGGCCCGCCTTGTCCGGGGTAAACTCAATGACGTTTTCACCGGGCGTGAAGCGATGTTCGATCTTGTATTCCCGAATGATCATGCGGTTGTTGCAGCCGTTGATACTTCCCTGGGGCGCGGTGATCGTCCATTTCACCGGTATCCCCTGTTGCACCGTGATCGCCGGATACCGCCCCCCGCTCAAAGTGGAGTTGACAATCTGGATGCCGTTTTCTGTCACCGGCGCAAAGGCTCCGCTTTCCGCCGCCGTTGCGCTTGCGGCGGTTGAAGCGCTTGAAATGAAAGGATTGACGGCGACAACCCTTTCAAAAAAGTCAAAAAAGCCAAGGTTGAATCCTGAAAGCCCCCATCCGTAGGTGAACATGGTCATTCCCATCACCGTCACCAGAATCGCGCCAATCTTCATCACCCTATGGGTGAATGCGCGGCCTCTGGACGCATCGCTTAAAACGCCGCTCAAAGCGCCGACGCCGAACATAAGCGGAACCGTCCCCATGCTGAAAAGGAACATCGACACGCCCCCGGCAATAGGGCTGCCTGTTGACAGGGCGTACAGTTGCATGGCTTGCAGAGGCCCGCAGGGCATAAGCCCGTTGAGGAGTCCGATGATAAAAGGGCTTTTGCCGCCCGCTTTTCGCTTGTCTATGGCGCGGGCAAACCGCTTCGGCATACGCGGCGTGAAGCGGCGCAACAGGGTTCCTAATGAGCCTTGAAAGACGCCAAGCATGTTGATCCCCATGATCACCATGAAGACGCCGGCGGCAAGCTGAACCGTTCCCTGAAACCGTCCGGATACGGTAACCGCCTGCCCCACGGCGCCGGCAACAATCCCCACTGTGGTATAGGAAGCCACCCGCCCGGCATTGTAAAGCGTGGCGGGAAACAGCGCCTTCAAGCGGCTCCCGTCTCGCGCCGCGTTCTGCGCCGCGTCCGGCGGCGCCATTGATGGAATGCACTGGGAAAGATTTATTCCCCCGCACATGGCGAGGCAATGAACGGACGTGACAAGTCCGATGACAAACAGCATTCCATATCCCATGCCCGCCTCCGCCAACGGGAAAGCCGATGTCAGGGCGCTGAAACCCAACCCGCGCAACAACAGATACAGGGAAAGGATGATCGCCACTGTCCCGATAATCTCAAACGCCGCCGCAGGCGCTTTCGGGGCCGCGTTTTCGTCAACGACCGTGTAGCCCAATTGCTCGACAGCCGTCTTGATATCATGCAAGGCGATGACCGACTCGTTCCATGTGACGGTCGCGGTTCCGTCGTTAAAATTGACAACAGCGTCTTCTATTCCTGCGGCGCTTTTCAATTTCTTTTCAATCCGGTTTTGACAGCTTGCGCACGTCATGCCGCCAATGCGAATTGTTTCGGTTTTCATTATGCGATGACTCCTATCACTCCATGCAGTCCGCCGCAGGCGGCGCGTGCGCGTCTATGGCGGACTGTGATATTCTTTACTATATTAAATATACTATATAATTGTGTCAAAATTATGAAGATCCGGCAATTTTTTTTTCTTGCGTACTTATACTTAACACCCACACTCCTTAATGCGGCGCAAAGCGGCGTCTTTTCCCTTACATGTTTTCCTACACCATGTTGGCTTTTATATCCAGATAATTGCGTCACATTTCTCTTGCTGTCTTTTCATAGCAGTGCGGAAGAAGTTTTTCCAGATGTTGGGTCCGGGAGTGGCGGCGGCGGGTGGCGACTGAACTACCCCGCCGTTTGAGCGCTAAACTTGATCCACCAAGTGGTGTCTGACACCAAAACACAGGTGCCAAAATATTTTCAACATTTTTGGCAAGTCGGTGTCTGACACCAAAGCAATTCTCATAATAATCCCGTATTATTGGCCAATTTTCGTTTATAATCAATTCCTATTATCCAGAACGGTGGGAGCGTGGCGCCGCCTAACCGCTTGACATCGCCTCTTGGTGGAGTTATAGTATTATATGAATTGTTATTGTTGAAGAAATATGGAGGAATACGTATATGAAAGTGATATATCTCAGTATATGCGCAACGCTGTTAATTGCAAGCTACAAGTCGCCTTCTGTTCAGGAAAACCACCCTGTTCCATGGGCGGAATCTGAATCAGGACGAATACAAGTTGAAGGGGAAAAACTCGCGTCTGCCGCCGCTGACACTTACAAAGGAATACCGGTGGAAGTCGCGGGCATCCCTTATAGTTACAAGGATATTTGCGGCAATCATACGATTGACTATATAATTGAGGCTGAATACAATGTGATGTCAACCAGCCAGCAGGCGTCATTTAACAATTTCAAAATAAAAAAATTTGTCTTTGATTTCAAGTCCGACGGAAGCGTGATGTTAAGCGCCGTTTGCGGCTATGACAAAACCCCGGCTGGCGGCAACGCTTTTTATCCGGCCAATCCAAATTATGTTCATGAATGGCTCCTGAAGCCCGCGTATCACACGCATTTGGAGGGGAATTGTTCATTGGATAGATACGATGATATCGCCGTCTCTCAAGCCAAGCTGAATGAGATGATAAAAAACCCCTCTCTCAAAAGAGTGTATGACATTTTGCTTTCTTGCGCTGAAGACATGGACTACGACTATAATCAAGTCGGAATAAGAGTTAGATTTGTAACCCCAACTCCTTTGGTGGGAGTGTGCGATGATTACTCGAATCTTTTAATAAACAGGCTTCTCGCGGCTAGGATTGCGGGAGTGAGCGATATAGTCAAGGTGTCAGGCAAAAACCATGCGTGGGTTACGCTAAAATATAACGGCAGGCTTCTCTATTTAGACGCGACATGGTTTGATAAGAATGCCATTGATGAAACGGGAACGGTCGTTCACACCCCTTACAAAGACCCTCGCAATATGACGTTTGACAACGACATTTTTACGAATCACGGCAAGCATCATATACCGTATTGAAAAGCCTCGCGGCGGACTGTAACGGCGCATAACAGCCGGTGTATGCGCTAGCGGGCGTAAGGTTTTTGAACATGATCCTCCCCCGCCGCGATAAAAAAGACAAAAATAGAACAGACCTTGACATTATTTAAAAGAAACTATAATTTGAGAAAAATGGAGGATAAGTTTGGAAAAAATAGCTGGAAACGGCAGAAGAATATCGCGCATTATTTTCAATGCGGCGCTTATATGTTGTGGTGGAGTTGGGGTGGCGCTTACCCTTATGAGATTGGACGCCGCAATGGCTTTGTCCGCCTTTACGATTCAGAGCAATTTGCTCTGTCTGGTCGCGGCGGGCGTGACGCTGGCGCGTGAAACAGCGAGGCGTAATCATAAGGGAAAAACATACATCTTTTTTAAAGGCATGGCGTTGACATCGATTCTTTTGACTTTTTTTATCTACAATTTTGTGCTAAAACCATATTTCAATGCGACAAATCAGACGCAGGGCGGCTCATTGATGGACACGCTGATTCACGTGGTTGTTCCGTTAATGGCGCTTGTGGATTTTCTTGTTTTTGAAGAAAAAGGACGCTTTAGACCATGGCATCCGCTTGGGTGGACCGCGTTTCCCATTTACTATATCGGTTACACCGCCGTATATAAGGCTTTCGGGGGAGTCTATAAATTTTCTGAGGGCGCCGCCGCCAAATTTCCGTATTTTTTTCTCGACTATGAAACATACGGATTAAAGACTGTCGGGATATGGGTTCTTTTTATTGCCATAGGTTTTATCGGGTTTTCTTATTTGTTATTTGGACTCGACAGAGTTCTTGCAAAGATAAAAAAGGTATAAAAAATATATCGGAACGCCGCGCATGGCGCGCGGCTATTGATTCGCAATATGTCCGAATTTTAATTCGTAAATTTTAGCCCTAACGTTGGTTCGCAACCTCTTAACGTCAAACACAAGCGGTTTTGCCTGATATCCTTGAATTATGTATAATTTTTGTATATACTCATGGAGAGGAGGAGACTGCTGGTGAACACCGTGGAAATCGCTATGCCGGAATATCAAGAGGAAAAAACAGGAGAAAAGACCGCTTTCCTGCCGCCGTGGTTAAAAAAAGCGGAGCTGGAGGCTTTTATTCTGGACGCTCTTGCCTATCTGGGAAAAGACAACTGGGATCTTTCCGTGGTTTTCTGCGACGATGCCGGCATCCGCGCCCTGAACCAGCAGTTTCGGGATAGGGACGAGCCGACTGACGTACTGTCATTCACTCTCGGCGAAATGGACGGCGAGCGTTTCCTGCCTGGAGACATTGTTGTTTCCTTTGAAATGGTTGAAGAAAACGCCGGATATTTTCATCTTCCTGTTGAAGAAGAATTGCGCCGCCTTTTGATTCATGGCATCCTCCACCTGAACGGCATGGATCACAGCGGACATATCGCAAAAACGCCGGAGCATGGAGAGACCGAACCCATGCTGGTATTGCAGGAAAACATGCTGAGAGCGTTGGCGAACCATGAAAAGAAGGGAATCAGATGGGAGAAATAAAAAAGCAGGGTGAACATTCACGCAACGCGGCGCGGAGCGCGGCGCAAAGCGCTCATAAAGATGAAATTCTCCACGCCGAAAAACCATTGTCGGAAGACGAGCGGGATGTAACGCTTCGTCCTCAAAACATAACCGAATTTATTGGACAATCAAAAATCAAAGAAAATATGACGGTTTTCATCGCGGCTGCGAAAGCTCGCAGGGAAAGCCTCGACCATCTGTTTTTGATAGGCCCGCCTGGTCTTGGCAAAACGACGCTGGCTCAGGTGGTCGCTCACGAACTAGGCGTTGACTTTAAAGTGACATCGGCTCCGGCTCTGGACAAGCCAAAAGACCTGGTCGGCATTTTGACCACCATGAGCAAAAATTCCGTATTTTTCATTGATGAAATTCATCGCCTCAAGCCCGCCATTGAGGAAATGCTCTATATTGCGATGGAAGACTACGAACTCGACTGGATCATTGGTCAAGGCCCAGGAGCCAGAACCATGCGCCTGCCCATTCCCCGGTTTACGCTCATAGGCGCCACCACCAAAGCCGGCAATGTCTCAAGCCCGCTTGTGAGCCGTTTCGGTATAACATGCCGCTTTTCCTTTTACGAACAAGCGGATATGGAAGCCATCTTGCGGCGTTCCGCCGGCATCCTGAACGCCCGTGTCGAAGACGACGGCGTAAGCCTCCTCGCCACATCAAGCAGGGGGACGCCCCGCGTGGCAAACCGGCTTATCCGGCGTATGAGGGACTTTGCCCAAGTGAAAAATTCGCCCTCCATCACCAGAGACATTGTAGCAAACGGACTTGAACAGCTTGAAATCGATTCGCTTGGGCTTGAACGGTACGACCGTGAAATCCTCCGCATGATCATTGAGCGGTACAATGGAGGTCCTGTTGGTGCGGAAACGCTCGCCATTTCCATAGGGGAAGCTGTTGAAACCCTGGAAGATTACTACGAACCGTACCTTATCCAGGCGGGACTCATTCAGCGTACGCCGAGGGGGCGGATCGTAACGTCATTGGCGTACGCCCACCTTAACATCGCCCAAAATCACGCTTCAGCGACGTTATTTTGATCGCTTTGATAATGAAGACAAAACAACTGAACCGCCCTGATCTTGAGATCAAGGCGGTTCAGTATTCCCCGGTTCACCGGGGCGTGATCCGGTCTTCTCAGTGGCGTCTGACACCGCGCCAGCCGGACGCGATTCAGCGCTAGGCTGGGAAGGCGCTGATGTCAAGACGCGGAATTTTGGACGCCGTTTCCCGTCCTGTTATTCCAGCGCGACTTCGAAGCGCATCTCCCTTGTGTTTAAGCCTTTGAATTTAAGATACATCCTCTCAGTCTTGCCATCCGGTCCCGCCTCTTTTTTTAGGATAGGCTGAGCTGCCACCGTTATGCTTCCCCTCGTGATGTGCAGCGCCGGTCTGCGGGATGCGAAAGACGCGATGTCCGGGCCGTACTTTTCCTCCATCTCGCTTTGAATGGCGGCGTGTTGTTCCGCCATTTTATAGTTTGCCGTGTCAAGGGCTGCGGCAAAGGCGGCGATAAATTCGTCAAGGGCGATGCTGGTTGTATTCATCACTGTTTTCCGGTTTCCTGGAGAAGGCTATATGGTAACTTGTCCGTTGCATACAGAGTTCATGCTCTCCGAGCATAAAACGTCCTATGGCTGTATCCTTCCCGATGATGGTTCCTTTCGGATATCCCGAAAGCAATTTGTTCAAATGTTCCACCTGTTCAAGCTGTTTTTCTTCGGACAGGGGATTATTGGGATCAAGTCCGCCGACAGTGACAACCTGTACGTAGCGCGTGTCATTTATCTGCGGGATTTCTTTTCTGCTTGCGCTTGTCATCCTTGTCTCCTTCCTCCGGCTTTTCCTCATCTTCCTCCCGTGAAAGTTCATAAACAATGTCATGTTCCAGAATTTTCTTTCGCACTTCCACCAGCCTTTTGTTCAGCTTCTCTTTATAAGGTTCCAGAGCCTCGTAGACGCTGAAATCACCCTCGTCTTTCGCCTTGTCCTCATCCATGCGCTGAATTCCGGTAAGTTGGGAAAGCAAGCGGGACAGGCGCAGTTCCTTCCGGTAGAGTTCTTTTCTGGTCTCGTGGTTCTGCTGCTCCTCATCGTCCAGTTTGTTTCCATCGGAGTCAATCGGATTTTTTCCGTGTACGGTGGGAATAAAATTCTGTCCCAACTGATCAAGAAACCGCGCCAGCCCTTCTACAACCGGATCGCTTTCTATTTCAATTTCAAAATCAATCCGGGATGTCTGATCGCTCCGCGCGGAATCCGCTGATGTAACTTTGGTATAAATATTGATCTGTCCATTAGCGCAGTCAACTTCCTGAACTTCCGTAGAAAACTGAATTTTGCTTTTTGACACCTTTAACCCGCTTAAAGGTATAACCGAAAGCAGGGGGATCTCCAGCCCTATTTTCTCGGAATAGAGCATGTCCAAATCGTCATGCCGTATCTGGTCGTATACCAGTTGCAGTGTTTTTAATTGCACCACCGGATAGCCGTCGTCGTCATGTCCCATGTCGTCGCTGAATTTCATGATCGTGTCCACCATGTTCTGACTCATCCGGGCGTTGGCTTCGACGATTGGTTCCAGCGATCCATACACTAATTGCCGTAAATTAACCCGCGCTCGCGGTTCCACTTGCATAGCTTGCCTCCTTAATTTCTAAAATGTTTCGGAGCTTTTGTAAAAGCCCCGAAACATTTCTTATCGCTTCATAAGCAGCGCGTTGTAATTCGCCCGCTCATCCGCCAGCGATTTTTCCTGTTCCTTAAAGGTTTTGTAGTTTTGAACAGCGTTGTCAAAATAGTTTTTGATCGTACCAATATCTTCACTCGCAATAGGATCAAGGTCCGAACCATCGGCTTTGACCTTTTTCATGTCAAACAGTTTGGTTATGTCATTGCCGTCTTTGTTATTGTACACCGCTTCCACCGTCATGCGCGAATCTGATATGACGCGATTCCATGAATTGCTCAGCCCTTGCAAAACCTCCATGTATTTCGCGCGGTCGCTGTCGTTCTTCTTGTTCTTTTCAGCTATTTCCTTCTGCTTTTCAGGTGTTTCTCCCTCTTCCTTGACATCGGCAATCGCGTTCAGCTTTGTTTGGACTTCCATTTTTTGGGAATTCAGGAAGCTCAGGGCGCTGTCTTTCATTCCCTTGATGGAGCTTTCGTACTGTTCAGAGGCGGCCTTGCATGCGGTTCCCAGCCGTTGCTGGTTTTCGTAAGATGTCTGCAATTTGGCGCGCTTGTCCTTTGCGGCCGCGTCCGCTTCCTTGCCGTCATTGTCCACCATCTTGCTGGCAAGCAGGGTTGGCGCGGCGCTGGCGGCAAGAATGTCCAGCACCCGCGACAAACCTTCCGGCGTTCCGTGATTCGCGGCGCGTACGTCCACGTGGTATTTCGCCGAATTGTCGCTGCTGCGGGTGTTGCTTTGGTGCACCGACACGCTGCCGCTAATGCTTACTCTGAAGGGTCCAATCCCCACCGAAGCGGAAAAAGAACCGCCCGCGTCAAGGGAAGACTCCGCTTTCTCACATTCTTTCACCTCCATATCAAAGATGATGTTCACCTCGTCAATTTGCAGGTTGGGAATAGGCACAATGGCCAACAGGGGTACCTGCAAGGACATCTCATTTCTGATGGGGTTCCCCAAAGCGTCCGCGTCGCTCTTTTCGTACTTGAACAACATGGTCCGCGCGCTCTTATCCGGATTAAAACCAACGGTGTTGATGAAATCCGCCGTACTCTTCGCAAGCTTGACGCTTGCATTAGCCGCGGCGCTTAACGGGCCGCCTATAAGGTTCTCCATGTCAAGACCCGCGAATTGCGCTCCAATTGACATAATTCTCTTCTCCTCTATACCATTAAATGTTTCCGCCTCCGGCAGGCGCAACGCGCCCTTCGCTTGACAGCGGGAGGCGGTAAACGTTGATTTTCGCTATGATGTTATACTTGCATCTAGCTTTATATTTGCATGGTCAAATGTGCTAAAAATCCTCGTCGTAAACGAATCTTCAAAGGTCAAGGATTCAAGGAAGATTTCGGGAATTTCTCTTGAGTAATTAGCTTCCGCCTTGCATATTTTTTTGATATACACATCGAAAGGCGTAAAAGCTTTCTCGGAGGTTGTCAGTTCGCACAATGTACCATCGTTTTTTACGTGCAGACGCAATGCGCCACCAATCCTTATGGCTTCTATCCCTTTTTCAAAGTAACCGCAGACATTTGCCGCCCATATATCCATAGGTAATTTGTCGCCATCGGGAATCCCCCAGTTGTCCCCTCTGCCCAGATGTATGGAAGAGGCGGGATAGCCAAAAGATTCCATAAAAATCGCACATGGAACACATGAGGAAACTTTTTTTGTTCCATTTCCAAGCGCCAGTTCCGCATAGACATTAAATAGATTGGCAGGGGGATTTGAACGATTCACCATTGCCCGTATCATGCCGTGGTAGCTGCGAAAAAGTTTTCCTTTATAGATATCCGTAAATTCATGTCTGGAGTCTATTGGTGTTACGCCTGGGCCTGCTAACGCTTTTAATATCGCGGTGACAGCGTTGTTTGTACTGGCTTTTGCCTCCTCATACTTCTCCTTAATAGCGGTTCTTTGTGCGTCATCCAATGAACGGTATTTCGGCTCATATTGCGACAAAGCTGAAGGCCCATAGAGATAAATTTCTCTTTCCCCATCAGTCTTTACTATGTTGCCGTTGTTATCAACGGGGCAGAGTATGCCGATGTACGCTCCCCTGGGAAGAGGAGAGGTCTGGTTTACTTTATCCTTCATGACATCCACAGTTTTTTTGAAATCCAACAGTGATTTTTTCAGGTTTGCTTTTTTATCCTCTGGAAAGCCAGTTCCCAAGATATAAGGAAAGACATCCTGACTGGTAGACTTTCCAATCGCAATGTCTATACCGATCTTTTTAAAAAGACGTTGCGCTTTTTCATAGTCACTCTTGTCTTCATCTTTGTCGTATTGAAAAACCACCGGCGCACCTGTTTTCTCCCTTTGCTTTGCCACAAACCCCAGGGTAATCACCGTACAAAGCGCGTCCGCTATTTCTTTGTTTAAAAAAGCCATGTTACTTTTCCTCCTTAATTGTCCATGAAACCGTAAAGGTTTCTTTTTCCGTAACCTCATCGTGAATTGCCGTAACTCTTCCGTCTTTCTTGGGGTGCAGGTATTTTCCAAAACAAGACTTGAGGGCGATGCCGGTACCGGCCGCCTCCACGGTCCAGAGCGTATATGCAAGCGCTTCACGCTCATCGCATCGCACTGTTCCGCCTTCATCTGGTTCTTCCGCTGATAGATACTTGCCGTGGCAGGACTTGAGCGCCACTTTGCCTTCGCCATGAAATTCCACCGTGAATTGTTCCCATTCCCTGTCCCAGTCTCGATCCCAGTCAACCTTGCCATCAAGCCAGGCGGAGAGGTATTTGCCCTTGTAAGATTTCAGGGATATAAGCCCCGAAATCCCGTTTAATTGAAGAGCCTCCATGAAGCTCCCGTTTTGTTTGTCAGACATATATGTCCTCCTTACGTTATTTTTCGCCCCGCGGTCATTCCCTCATGCCGTATACAGGGGCGTTTTACCTATTCAACAACGCGCTCACTTCTTTTTTAAACTCCTCGAATTTGTCTGGATGCCGCGCCCACAAAAGCGGACAATCCTTCCACCCCACAACCAGCTTGTGAGTTCCCACGCGCTCAACCGGAATCTGATAGGTTTTGCATAAATGAGCCGCCAATTCCCTCGCGGCCTGAAGCGTTTCATCGGAAAAATTCCCGTCAGCATCAATGACGCACATCTCAATGCCTATCGCCGCATTGTTCGGGGAATTACGTTTCGGGTCCGCAGTGTATGCGCCGAAGATTTCCCGCGCCCAATCCGTGTAGATTTTCCCGCTTTTGGGGTCGCTTTGGGATGAACCGCAATGATATGCCACATCGTCATCCGGGATAAACCGGTAAACCGTACCGTCAATGTCTATACAGTAATGCGCGGAGGCGTATACTTTTCCGGCGCAACTGTATTCAAAGTACTTCCACACCTCTAACGCTCTTTGATGAGGTACGCCCACCCAGTGCAGAATGACAGCCCGCTTCTCCTTGAGTCTCCTGCCGGATGGATGGGTGTATTCATTCTCGCTTAAAAACTTGTCTATGATCTTCATAAGACCTCCTAGACAATATAATACAACAGTATATTGTCTATATGGACAAAGCTTGGCAACAGGAAATCCATGTCTGCCATCTGATATTAGTAAAAAGCAGAAAGACGGCGAATTTTGAATGACAGACTTCGCTTGTTCCCGTTTCTTTATGGCATCTCCGCAGAGTCCCGGTTTGAAAAGCTATAGAGTCAAGAGCAAGCGGGGGCGGGTTCTGAAAATAGATCAGGGTTAGAATATGGATGGCAACGGTTAAAGCGCACAAAAGATAAAAGTTCGAATGCGGGATAGATGTAGCGCGGATGCAACGCGGTTGCGGGCAAGTAAAGTGGCTCATCCCTTGATTTTTGGTACGGCAGCGTATACGCAGGGAGTTGAATGCCGGATATGTCCGAAATCTCGAGTCGAAAAATTAAAAAAAATGAAAAAAACGTAAAAAGGTAGTTGACATAGACAATATACTGTTGTATTATATTGTTATGGTTTTTAATGAGGAATTTGCCGCGTACCGGGAATGGCTCAACCGGCGCGAGAAATCAAAGATCACAATAGAAAAAAACATACGGGATATCGTAAAATTTCGGCGATTCCATGGGAAGCCTTTGGAAACAATAACAAAGCAAGATATTTTGGTCTATAAAGAGCATCTTATTGGAACATACAAGCCAGCAAGCGTCAACTCCTATCTTATTTCGGTGAATAATTTTCTGAAATTCACGGATCGGGATTCCTTGCGGGTAAAAACAGTTAAAACTCAACGTAGAAACAGTTTGGACAATGTTTTAACTGAAAAAGAATACGTTGCGTTGCTGGAATGCGCGAAAAGCTGGAAAAACAAGCGGCTTTACTACCTTATCAGGACACTCGCGTCAAGCGGCATTCGGGTAGGCGAGCTTCAGTACATTACGACCAACATTCTTGAAACGGGAAAAACTTATGCCTACGGCAAAACTAAAATGCGCGAGATTATCATTCCCATGAGTCTCCGCCTGGAATTGCGGGAGTATTGCGAAGAACGGCATATTACGGGAATTATCTTTCACGGAAAACAGGCTGACGCGCTTATCGACAAAGCCTATATCTGGCGGGAATTAAAACAACTCGCAAAGACGGCTGGCGTTCCTGAAGAAAAGGTTCACGCCCACAATTTTCGCCATTTCTTTGCAAAGCAATTTTTGTCAGAATACCACGATATTGTGGACTTAGCCGATATTCTCGGACACAATTCCATCGAAACCACCCGCATTTACACCCGAACTAGCAGGCAGGAAAAACAGGCGCGTATTGACGCGCTTAATTTATAGGCCGAATGTCGCGGCGGCGGCAACGCCTGTATATTCCTCGCTTTTTCCGCGATTTCTCACCTATATATAAGAAGGAAAGACACCGCTTGTTCCATCAAACCTAGCTTGCGTTTGCGAATAAATAATCTCCGCCCTGAAAGGCGCTAAAATATTCTGTTTCAGTTTTCGCTCTATTCCTTCACAACCGCCCTGATCTCCCCTTTCAACGGTCTGATGACAAGAGCGTCGCCAGCTTTCACATCAGAATCGGCGCGGACAACCGCGCCAGTCGCCGCATTCGTGACAATGGAATAGCCCTTTTTCAACACAAGCCCCGGATTCGCCGCTTCAAGGGTGCGCTTGGCAAGCTCAAGCCTTTTTCGGACATCGGCAAGCCGGTTGCCCAACGATATGAGCAATTCTTCCTTCGCATCATCGAAATGCACCAGATGCGGCTGCAATATGGCGCGAAAACGGTACTCCATTTCCTCAGGGTTAAATGGCTTGGCCAGAAATCGCGCCCGTTCAAGGCGAGTTTTTATGGTCTCGAATAAAAATTGGGCTGTATTACGTATCGCGATCAGGGTCTCCCTGCGGCTTGCGCTCACCAATTCCGCAGCTGCGGACGGAGTGGGAGCGCGAAGGTCCGCAACGAAATCCGAAAGCGCCCAGTCGATTTCATGCCCAACGGCGCTTACTACCGGTATCGTAGACGACGCTATGGCCCGGACGACAACCTCTTCGGAAAAAGGCAACAGGTCTTCCAGGGAGCCGCCGCCGCGTCCCACAATCAGCGAGTCGGCAAGTTTCCAGCGGTTGGCTTGCTCAATGCGCCGTGCGATAATCGGCGCGGCGTCGCTCCCCTGCACTGGGCATGGCAGGACGAGCACGTTGACGCCCGCAGCCCGGCGGCGCAGAATGTTGAGAATATCCCGCACTGCGGCTCCTGTTGGGGAACTCACCACGCCCACAGTGCGCGGGAACCGGGGAATAGGCGCCTTTTTATCCTCGTCAAACAGACCTTCGGCGGCGAAAGCCCGCTTCCGCTTTTCAAGCAGAGCGAGCATCTCGCCTTCTCCGGTACGCTCCATTTCATCGCACACGATCTGGTACGCGCCGCGCTGGTTGTACACCGATATGCCGCCGTGGACGCGGATCATCATGCCGTCTTTCGGCTCAAAAGAAAGGTTGCGGAACCGGTTTTTGAACATGACCGCCGAAATGCAGGAAATCGCGTCTTTAAGCGTGAAATAGAGGTGTCCGGCGCTTGAGGGGCGGCAGTTTGAAATCTCACCTTCCACCCTAATCGCGGAAAACGAGCCTTCAAGACTCTCTTTGATGAGATCGGTTATTTCGGTGACGGAATACGCGCTCATGTCAATCTCGCAATCCCTGCGTTTCGGCTGTGCGCTTCGATGACACGCCGCTTTCCCCGGCTGCATATGCCGGCTGGAGAATTGCGCGCGCAAACCCATGATCGCGCTCTCCGGCGGTTTCAGAATGCCGCGCTCCATTTAACATGGCTTTAGTGTAACCTGCCCCGCCATTCATGTCAATGGCAAAACGCGCAAATGCCTGACCCCATAGAAAGCGCGTCCTGTATGTTTCCATGTATAGACCCGCCTGCGATGAGCGGCATATTTTAAAACAGCTTGACACTCTTTCATTCGGCGCGTATCATATTTCTTATTTTGCGCGGAAAGAACGCCTCAACGTGACAAGCCACGCTTGCCACGTTGAATATTCCCATTTAAGATATCTTTTCATGTCTTTTTTTATGGAAACTTCATTTAAAACGCCTATATTTTGCATAATAGATTGCAGCAAACAAGAAAATCCCATCAGTATATAGACGTCTTTTATATCAAAAATACATAACGCGTATATCTCTATATAATCATAACCATACTCATAAACGAGCGTATTAAGCGCCGAACAAACAAATCCCGCGATATAAAAGAAAGCGGACATCGCCAGAAGCGTCCGCTCCCGCTCAAGAAAATAAAGAAGCCGCGCCACATAATAACCAAGCGGCATTCCCAAAAAACAAACAAGCAAATGAATAGAAGGCTTTAGTTGCATGTTTGACAGGTAAATTCCCTTATACTGCGACAGCGACTTCGGAAATATTCCGATCCAGCCCTCTACAATCGGCGCGCCGATTGTCTCATGATATTTCACCACTAAAAATTGTATTGTTTGATCTATGGCGACAAGAACAGCCGCCATCGCTATAATTTTAAGCCAGGGAACGTGTTTTTTATTGACAACAAATAAATTTATAAGCAATCCAATGCAGAAAAGCGCGGCGGCGGGCAAGAGATTACACCAGAACCACGGTTTCTGAAGGTACTGCGCCAATCTTCGCCAAAAAACGCCGCCCCAGAAGTAATATATTTCTTTCCCCAAAAAAAGAAATAAGAAAAATAATAGCCACGGGACGCTAAAACAAATGAAAATTTGTATATAATTTATACGGATTTTACTGATCACTCAACCTCCTTTACCCTTATTATGGAGTTCCCGGTATTAGGCTTATACCAGCAGTTTCGGCCAAAATCGCTCCAAATATAAATAAGAAAGGGACTTCACCTAACAAAATGGCATAACTTTTCCAGTATTTATGGCGATCAGCCTCGGCGCCACGATTAGCTTCGCGGCGCTCCTTGTCTTTCCACCGCAGTTTTACATCTTTTGAGATTTAACGCTCTGCTTGATGGCTTCGTCATTGCACGAATCATGTACCTGTTGGGGTGAGTTTCGTCTATCCTCGCGGCATACTCGTGCGCCCAACGGCAAACGAAACGCTTCTGTTTTCGAGAACCTTCGCCAGTCTCAGCGGCTTTTCCGGGGAATTCGCCAAAACCGCGTCAAGAAAGCCAAGCGCCGCTCCTCATCACCCTTTTCTCTCGCCATTCTTTTGAAATTCTTGTGAATATGCGTGAAAAACATTGACAAAAACTATAAACATGATAGTATAATGGCTGAAATGAACTAAATGAGGCGCAAGCGGAGGTATAAAGCAAAAAACGGCGCATAACAAGGCGACTTGCGTTTCGTCTCAAAACTTCAACTTTGAAACAGCCTCACATAAGGAGTGTTAGTATGAAACGGTTTAAATCCCTTGCGGCGTGTATCACCTGCATCGCGGCGGCTTTTCTTGCGGCGAGTCTCGCATCTCTGGCGCAGACGGACTTTGGCAGAATCACGGTTACATCCGGCTTTTTTGAGACAATCGTTCCCGACGGGCCCGCAGGCAACAATATGGCGGGGCGCATAGCCTACAAACTCTATGTCCCGAAAGGCGTGGACGCCGCCAACTCCGCTCCGGCGGTTCTGGTGATGCATGGCTACCAGAACGACAGGGAAACGTCTGCGGCTTACAGCATAGAGCTTGCCCGTCGGGGCATAGTGGCTTTGTCAATAGACCTCTACGGCCACGGATACACCACGCCCGGCATGAAGGGGCGGGGCTGGGGCGCTCACAAGCTCACCAATTTGGACAAGACCGTTTCCGGCCCTCAACGCTTTCTTATTATGATGACATTCAGCGTACTGGACTTCTTCCGCCCTGATATATCACAGGGCGTTACGGACAGCTCTATGGGAGGCGAAGCCGCCTACCGTTTCCTGGAAGCCCTTCCCTTTGTTGACAGATCCCGTATCGGTGTCACGGGACATTCCATGGGAACGTGGGCGTCATGGTCAGTAGCCGCCGCCTTCCCCGGCCACAAAGCCGTTGCGCTCCAGTGCGGCGAACTCATCCCCCCTGATTATTACGACGCGGGGAGCGTCAAATTCAACAATGTACTCCTTGTTCAAGCCCGGTGGGATGAATTCGATTACTTTCGGGATTATCAGCGGAATGTGGTGGGACTGGAAAAGACGCCGCTACGCTACCGGGACTTTATGGGGCAAGACTCTCCGGTGGAATGGAACAGAACCTACGGTTCGTTCGCAGACGGCAGCGCCCGGCGCATGGAACTCATCCAGAACAACCACCGGCTTGCCACCCACGACAGCCACGCGCTTGCCGCCGCCATGTATTGGTTCACCAGCGCCCTTGACGCCAAAACAAAACTGGCTGATACAAACCATATCTACATGATCAAAGAAACGCTGGCGCTCATCGCCATGCTCGCGGCGCTGGCTTCCCTGTTGCCCGGCTTCCTTTTCCTTGCGGGCTTCCGCTTCTTCGCCCCCCTGATCCAGCCGCTGGAACAAAAGCGCGTCAGACTCCTCCTCCCAAAAAGCAGGAGAACCACCGCCCTTATCTCCATCTTGATAAGCGGCTTCACCTTTCCCTTTCTGGGACAACTGGGTCACGGACTCCTCCCCGCGCCGGAAAACATCTTCCGCATGACCATAGGCACGGGCTTTATCACCTGGCTCACCTTCCTGATGATTGTGTCCCTCATCATGCTGATCCACTGGTACAAAAAAGGCGAGGGACGGCGCATGGGAGTCACCCTCTACGATCTGGGGCTTGCGGACAAGGCGAACCCCGCGCAGGTTAATTGGAGTGTTATCGGCAAATCCGCGCTGGCCGCCTTAATCCTCACCGGAGTGACGTACCTCCAGGTCTGCGCCAGCGCCGCGCTTTTCCAGCTTGACTTCCGCTTCATCTGGCCGTTTTTCAAGCCCTTTACGCCTGAACGCCTGGGGCAGTTCTTTGTCTACCTGCCCTTTTACGCCGCTTTTTTCCTAGTCAACGCCGGGATCAAACTCTACGGTCAGCTTCGGCTTCCTGAACAACGAACCGCCGCGCGCACCCAGCTCGTCTGGTGGGCGTACAGCGTGTTCATCATGCTGGGCGGCGTGTTCATCATCGTCCTTATTGAGTACATCCCTTTCTTCATGGGCTTTGGGCCCGGAGTTGATCTGCTCTTTTCATCTTTGTTCGGAGGACCCTTTATGTCAGTGATGATACTCCTCATCCCCCAATTCGCGGTGTTCTTCTTTCTGTCGACCTACCTGTACCGCAAGAGCGGCCGCGTCTACATTGGCTCCTTCATCGTGGCGATACTGGCAAGTTGGGTTCTCTGCGGGGGATCGGCCATGTTTTAGCGGGAAAAAGCGAGTCGGGGCGCCTCCCGCGCAAGTGTGTCAGACACCGGGGCTTAAATTGGGTCTTTGACACCTTTGCGTTTCCGGGACAAGGGCTGCACAACATCGTTCCGCAGAGACACGACCAGGACCAGCAAAATGTGTTTGCCGTGGGAATGAGCGAAGCGATTGACCTAGGCAAACCGCAACCCGATCCGTCGTTAGGCGGTGAAGCGCAAGCAGGACTGTCAGGCGAAGGCGCGCCGTACACCATATATTTTTTTTATTTATATTTTTGTATTTTTTTTATTTAAAAATATTAATATTGTTACTGGAAAATTTATAAATATACTTATGCCTGAATAAATTAAAAGCAAAAATTCAATGCAAGCCATCCGTCTAGTTCCAAACCGCCATCGCCTTCATCATATATAAAATAATCAAATAAAATATCAGGTAAATTCTTACATATCGATAATGAAAATATAAAAATAGCAACAAAAAACTATAATACTAGAAAATATTTTATACTTCGTTGTATTTCTTATTGAAACAATTATTCCATCAAGAAATCCAAAAGACTTGTTAGCTAACCTCAAAAGTGATAAAACAGGCGTTGGATGCCAAAGCGATAGCATTTAAGCGGCTGTATGGAGTAAAAGCGGATATATTTGAAAAGATGAAAACAATCCTCCAGAAAGAATTCGACGTCCTACACTGGCGGGGAGGCAAGCCGCCCAAGTTGACGATAGAAGACAAGCTGTACATAACCTTGAAATACCTGCGGGAGTACCGTACGATGGAAAGCGTCGGCGGCGATTGCGGCGTTGGAAGGAGCGCCGTTTGCGAGTCGACGCAACGGGTGGAAGATGACTTGGCAAAGGACAAAACCTTCCGGCCGCCTGACAAGAAGGCGCTCGAACGGAAAGCGCCTTCTATTGAATATATGTCGTTGATGTGACGGAAAGTCCTATAAACAGTCCCAAAAAACCAAAAAGAGCGGTGTTCCGGCAAGAAAAAGCGTCATACGATAAAGACACAGGCAATCATCGAACAGAAAACCATAAAAATTATAGATGTTCGGGAAGCGAAAGGCGGCGGACATGATTTGAAGGCGTATAAAGACAGTACTGGGAAATCGGTTCATAAGTCAATACGCATAGACGCCGATCTTGGGTGTCTTGGGATAGGGAAGCCGCGCTTGAACAGCCGGACGCCGAAAAAGGCAAGCAAGAGGCGTAAGCTCAGTAAAACGGAGAAAGCGTCCAACAAAAGGCTTGCGCGGAAGCGGATAGCGATTGAACATGTGAACGCCACGATAAAAACATTCAAGAGCATGGCGTATCCTTATCGGAATCATTGCAAAAGGCGCTTGTTAAGAATGTCTCTTATTTGTGGTGTTATCAACTTTGAATTGAGGATTTATCAGATTAGCGAACAAGTCTAGTGTTTCTTTGTTAATTTTTGTCCAGAAAATTATCAACGAAAGAATCAATAATAACACAAAAAACCACTTCCCGCATAAAATATCCTATAAGGATCGGGAATACTCGGTATTCCAACAATCCCCAGCCAAACAATTGCACCGCTTTGCGGCAACGTGTAATAAAGCACCTAATGTTATAAAGAAAATGCCAAGCTGAAAGGAAAATAGCCAAATAACTGTTTTTATTGTACCAATAAGTACACTTACGCCGATACTATTTCCAGCGGCTGATGTCCCGCCTCTTTCCAAAAACCTTAAATACCCCGGCAAGGCAATATCATTACCTCAATGAACAACCGCAGGTCAAGCCCTGCGGCGTCTTCAACCTTCACGCTTTATGTTGATATGGAAACAATTCAAGCTGTTTCCCCTCATGCGTCTTCTGACAATCCTCCGGACTTCTCCCCTGGCTCTTGACGTATCGCCGCATCACCCGCCCATCCCCATGCCCCCCGCCGTCCCCGCATAACACCCTCTCGTCCAGAATTCTCCTCCCCATAACATCTTTTTCACTTCCGGACATTCTTCAAATATTTTCCTTGCCGTTACACTCTTTATCGTTCGCACCATCTTCTCGGGACCGTATGCCAGCCCTGATTGAGCCGGAGAACGCGCGCGGTCTTGTTCGCTCCCTATCTCCAGAAACTTTGTCTCGCATCTCGCTTCGATCCCCAGGCGCATTTCCCAAAGCTTCTCATCCACTTCTTTATTTATCACCGCTCTTCGGCATTTTACCGGACATGCTATATGACACGTCAGTGCGCTCACATTATGTTCTTTACGGATGATCCCGCCCATCCTTCCATTATATTCATGTTTACAGCCGCGGCAAGCCGCGGGGCATTAAACCGTATAGGCTTCGCCTAATAAATAATGGAGTACGCCACAACTGCGCATGACAGGTCTGTATATGCTCCGCCATCTTTGGCGGCTCTGGGGTTCCATTCGCCTAGGTCGTTCCGCTACGCTTCACTCCCACGGCTCACTCCACCCACATTTTTGCAAGCCCTGGAAACCTGCGGTTTCCTTTATCGGGCTTGCAAAAACGTCATATACAGCAGGAACGTTATGTGCCATTTGCGCAAAAAAGTTTCAGAAAATTTTTTGAAATGATTGACATTTAATAAAAAATCATCAAAAATAATCATTCGGAGGACAAAGGCAATGGAAACATTTGATTTATTAAGGAAGAATGGAACGAAAATAGAGAACGAGTTCAAATTTATCAATAGTGAAATTTTGGGTATAATTTTTTACGGATTTAATTATACCTATAGGAATCCATTATTGTATTACTCTCGGAACATTTTATTCGATCATAATATTGATTATTTCGGTATTGATTATAGATATTATGATAATAAAGATTTTATGAAATTAAATAATGAAGAACAAAATGAATATTTTGAAGAAGACACAAAAATCATAATAAAAATCCCCGCCCCAAGGGGCGGGGTATTGAAGATTTCACCTTCAAATCTTCGCGTATGCGGGGGAACAAATCCCCCACACCCCCAGTTTTAACCGCCCCAGAGAGGCGGGGTA
>JAISCC010000038.1 GCA_031265845.1 Treponema sp. | reverse complement strand
GGATTTTCAACGATCTCTGCCTGAATTAAAACATTTGAGGGTGTTTGGCAATATTATTGAGTCTATGCGTACTGATGCTTTTCTCTATAAAACCGCCTGATATCTTGCGACTCACAAGTTATCTATAAAGATAGTGATTTTACAAAAATAGCGCTGGATAAAAGCAAAAAACTGTACATGACAGGTCTGTAGATGAAACATACTTAATTGGGCTTGACATTTTTCTATCCATGCGGGTACAATTTTTCACCAGAGGCTTTCTCAAAAATTGTGAAAAAACCTCAACAAGGAGAAAATATGCGAAGCGATGTGGTCAAAAAAGGGATTGCGCGCGCGCCGCAGCGGTCGCTGTTTAAGGCGCTGGGATTTATTGACGAGGAGCTGATCCGTCCGCTCATCGGGATTGCGGTTGCGAAAAGCGAAATAGTGCCGGGACACCTGCACCTTGATGTCATAGCGAAGGCGGCGGCTGACGGCGTACGCATGGCGGGCGGCGTTCCCATACAGTTTCCCGTTATCGGCGTGTGCGACGGCATTGCGATGGGACACGAAGGCATGCGCTACTCTCTGATTACGCGGGAGTTGATAGCGGACTCCATTGAGTGTATGGCGATGGCGCACGGGTTTGACGCGCTGCTCTTTATTCCGAATTGCGACAAGATCGTACCGGGCATGCTTATGGCTGCGGCGCGGCTGAACGCGCCCTCGGTGTTTGTTTCAGGAGGACCCATGCTTGCGGGGCATAAAAGCAATGGCGCGCCGTTGACCTTGACCGACATGTTTGAGGCTGTCGGCGCGGTTGGGTCCGGCGCGATGACCGAGGAGGAGCTTGCGGAATGGGAGAACGCCGCGTGCCCGGGTTGCGGCTCGTGCGCGGGCATGTTCACCGCCAATTCGATGAACTGCGTCACCGAGGCGCTGGGCATGGCGCTTCCGGGCAACGGCGCCATACCGGCGGTTATGGCTGAACGGACGCGCCTTGCGAAAAAGACCGGGGCGCTTATTCTTGACGCGCTGAAAAAAGACATCCGTCCGCGCGCGATTATGACAGAAAAGGCGTTTATGAACGCGCTTGCCCTTGATATGGCGCTGGGCTGCTCCACCAATACGGCGTTGCATCTGCCCGCCATCGCCCATGAAACAGGCTTTAAACTGGATATGGAGCTTTTGAACAAGGTGAGCGCGGCCACGCCGAACCTGTGCCATCTCGCGCCCGCCGGTTCTGCGGCAATCGAAGACCTTCATGCGGCGGGAGGAGTCCCGGCGGTCTTGGCGGAGCTTGATAAAAAAAGTCTGATCGACACGACGGCGGCCACGGTGTACGGTACGCTTAAAGACAGTGTGAAACACGCGGTGAATCGCAATACGGCTGTTATCAGACCCATAGACAATCCCTTCTCCCAAACCGGAGGGCTTGCGGCGCTGTTCGGCAACCTTGCGCCGAACGGTTGCGTTGTCAAACAGAGCGCGGTCGCTCCCGGCATGTTGAAACACGAGGGTCCTGCGCGTTGCTTTGATTCCGAGGAGTCCGCTTTTAACGCGATCATGGATGGAAAGATACTCGCCGGAGACGTGGTGGTCATCCGATATGAGGGGCCGCGCGGGGGACCGGGCATGAAGGAAATGCTTGCGCCCACCGGCGCACTCGCGGGCAGGGGACTTGACGACAAGGTTGCGCTTGTCACGGACGGACGCTTTTCGGGCGCGACGCGGGGCGCGGCAATTGGTCATGTATCGCCCGAAGCTGCGGAAGACGGGCTTATCGGGCTTCTTAAAGACGGGGATCGCATCAGCATCGACATACCCGCCCGCGCCATTGCGGCGCTGGTAAGCGATGGGGAAATAGCGCGGAGAAAGCGTGAAAAAGCGCCTTTTATTCCCAAAACAAACGATCCGCGCAGTTATCTTACGCGCTATGCGCGACAGGTCAGTTCAGCCGCATTGGGCGCGGTGTTTAAGTAACATGAGAGGACGACCGCCCTTGGGCGGCGTTTCTTGCACTGTGATAAGAAATCGCCTGCGCGAGTCGTCGTGGCGACCACTACAACGCCTCTCGTGGACTTTCAATGGCGGGCGATTTCAACTGGTTTGCGGAGCGGGCGGCCCATTCGCCCGCTACGACGCGGCGTTCGCTCAAGACATTCCACAATTCGCGGGCTGTCGTCGCTTTGCCGTTTGCGTACAAGGCGCATGCGAGGTAATACACTGTTTTGTAGTAGTCCGTAGAATCGATAAAATCAATCAAAACAGGGTCAGCCTCGGCTTCTTCGAGCATCGCCTCCAGCGAGACAAACTCAAAATCATAGCGGTTTCTGAGGAGTTCGTTGATAATGAGGGTGCTGTTTATTAAAAATGAGAACATCAGATGTTCTTGGGCGTTGCCGTGCCTGCCCGAATTGTAGTAAAAAAAACCCAAAAGCTGGTGTATCCGTTCAACTTGGGCGTTGTCGTAGCGGTACACCGTCAGGAAGCGTTTTATGCCGCCGTCGCTTTCGAGGAGCTTCGACATGGCGCCCCGCGCATACAGTTGCGCTGAACCGCCTGACCATAGGGCGTCTGTCGCCAGAATGGACAGCGCCCATTCCTCCATTGCGTTGTAATCCTGCGTAATGCGAAAAACATCAACGATTCTATAAAGGATGTCTATATCAAAATGAGGATTCTCCAGATTCGCCCGCTGTTCGTGAGCTTTTTGGTACTGTCTGACGGCAAGGTTCAGTTCCCCTTCAATGCGGTACACCTCGCCGATCCAATATTCAGCTTCCGGGTAAGCTTTCAACGTTCCAAAAGTTTTGAGCGCGTTATTTGCGGAGCCGTTCAGTGACTGTCTGGGAACACGGAAATAGAGTTCCTTGAGCGCCGTCGCGGCGTTGTCAAGATAATTTTTCGCAATGTAGCGCTCAACTTCATCAAGAGAATCCCTCATGCGCCGCACTTCGGAGAGAGAAAGAACATAGATAAGGTCTTGCTCCATCTTTTCGTACATCGTCCTGCGATTCCGTTTGGCGTCTTCAAAGGCGTTGAGGGCGCCGCCATATTGACCGTTCCTGAAGAAAGTCTTGCCCTGTTCAAGGGTATACCAATAAGGATGCGCCGCTCTTTGTCCGAACAACCGCAACGGGAGAAAAAGGAGAAAAATAAAGGCAAAGACAAGCGGAATTTTTTTCATGATTTTCTATTATATCGGTAAAATAAGGTTGTTTCAATAGAGAAATCGCACGGAAGCGGCGCGAGCGCACGGTGTGGGCGCGATTTCCCATGAAACTATTCCCTCTTATTCGCAGTGGAGTCACGCCGCGCCCTAAAGGGCGCCCTTCAGGACGGGGAGGTTCATTGCGTTACAAACTCCGCGCCCCGCGTATCGGGAAGCGTAAGATTCGTCAAGGCGATATACAAATAGGGAAAACCATCCTCTTCATAGCTTTTTAATACGCCCGTCGCCTCCACCCAATCGTCCTCTTGAGGGTATTGGGGTTGAAGCGTGAAACTCTCGTCCCACGCCACCTCAAAACCCGCGTTTCCATCGGTTCCGCAACACCCGGGACCATACCGGATGACAAAGCGGTAATTCTTACCCTCGTACTGCTGCAACTTAAAAAGCCCTTGCAGTTGTATTGTTTTGCCGAAATAATCTTCGGGATTGAGGTACACGTCATTCACCTGCGCTATAAACAATTTTTCTTTTATTTCAATTGTTTCAGCGCTCGCTCCAGCGGCGCGCGTTCCGCCAGAACCGCCATTCTCCGCCTCATCACGCGGCGATAACTGCACCGACGCGGTTCCGGCGTTGTTGCTTTTTACTGCGGCAAACGCTGTCGGCGCCTCCAATGACGACGGCTCTTTCCCATTGCCGCAACCGGCGGCAAGCAAAACGCATATAAACGCCGCGAATGCGCCTGCGCCCTTATTCTTCATAATTGATCTCCCTTTTTTAAGCGAATTAATCGCCCAGAATACAATGAAAGCAAGAATGTTCACCAGCACAACGCTCGCGCCCGTAGGCGTTGCGTACACATACGAGATGACGATGCCGGTAAAGAAACAGCCTATTGAAACGCACACGGAACAAATGCTCACGCTCCTGAATTGTTTGAACAGGCGCATTGAAGTGAGCGCGGGAAAAATGATAAGCGCGGAAATGAGCATCGCGCCCATCATGCGCATGCCCAGTACGATGGTAAGCGCCGTTAAAAAAGCGATAAGCATGTTGTATAAACCGGCGCGGACGCCGGTCGCTTGGGCGAAGGTTTCATCAAATGTTATGGCGAACAGTTTATGATAAAACAGAACAAACAAAACAAGTACCGTAATCGACAACGCGACGCTCAAATAGACGTCATTTTTATTCATGGCAAGAATGCTGCCGAATAAATAGTTGCATACATCGGTGTTCATGCCGGTTGTCTGCGATATTATGATGACACCCAAAGCCAGAGAGCTTGTCGAGACAAGCGCGATGGCGGCGTCGCCTTTTATCAGAGTCTTTTCGCCCAGCCGCAACAACAAAAACGCCGCAGCTATGACGATGGGAATGGACACCGAAAGGGGCGCAAGGTTAAGCGCGGTCGCTATGGCGAGAGAGCCGAATCCGACATGGGAAAGACCGTCTCCTATCATGGAATAGCGTTTTAACACGAGGCTCACGCCGAGGAGCGCCGAGCATATTGAAACGAGCGCGCCGACCACAAAAGCTCTGACAAGAAAAGCATACGAAAACATTTCCGAAAGAGTGGCGAACAAGTCATTCATGTATGGTACCTCCAAGTAATTGTGCGTACTGGGACGATTGCCTGTATTCGTCCGTAGTTCCATAAAAACACCGCGTCGGCGTAATATGCAACACATGCCGCGCATATTTCAGAGCCGATTCAATGTCATGGGAAACCATGACAATGGCAATGCCGATCTCTGTGTTTAGCGTTTGCAACAGTTCATACACTTCCGCCGTAACCAGCGGGTCAAGTCCGGCGGCGGGTTCATCCAGCACAAGCATTTTGCGAGCCGCAGTGCGAGCCGCGTCGTTCAACGACGCGGCTCCGCTGGATAATACCGCGCATAAGGCGCGGGCAATGAGAACGCGGCGCTGCTGCCCGCCGGACAGTTCCCGAAAACAACGGCGCCGTAAATCCACGATGTTGAGCCTTTGCATAACGCTCGCGGCGGTTTCTTTTTCTTTGCGGGAATAGAAAGGGCGCAAACCCATGCGTCCGGCCATTCCCGACAACACAATTTCCGATACGCCGGCAGGGAAATCTTTTTTTGCGGCGGATGCTTGAGAAAGATAGCCGGTTTCACCGCCCTGTATCCGGGCGCCCCGGCATCCTTTTCCGCGATTTGGGGCGGAAGCCCCTGCGTTTATCGTGACGCTGCCCTGCAACGGGGCGATAAGCCGTAATATGCCTTTAATAAGGGTGCTTTTTCCAGAACCGTTCTCTCCCACGATGCAAAGATAATCTTCTTTTGCGACGGAAAAAGTAAGATTATGCACAACAACGTGTCCATCGTAGCCAAATGAAACGTTTTGACAGGTTAGTATGGCGTCAGTATATGTTGTCATGGCTTATTGTAAACCTCCCAATAAATAAATCTCCGGAACTTTTTCAGAACGCGCCCTATGCGCCCCTATAAGGCTGCGAATGTTGAAAACGTTCCGTATCTGTGACCGGCGCCTGAATATTCAGAAATTAAATCGTACTTTTAATAGTATAGAAGTGAGCGGCGCGAGTGGCGAGAGGTAATGTGTAGTGAGTTTTAAAAGATTAGGCGCGTGAAGGGCTAATGCGGCGATGATACAGACGCCTCCAAGACATTCAAGCAGGCGCTGAGAGCTTTCTATTTGCAAACAAATAGAACAATCCGCCCCTGGACAATCGTGTTCCTGGTTGGTAAAGACAAAAAATCCCGCGAATCCAACAGCAAGAGTCACATACGCCGTTGAAATGACAATACAGAGTCTTTGCCATGATAAATGCGCCATATCGTCATAGTATCACAGAACACAATTTTGCGCAAGGTAGCGCAAGAACGGCGCCGGTTTGCGAGCGATAAACGCGGGAAGCCTCGGCGTTGCGCCACGTCTCCGCCAGCCAGTTCGTATACGCCGTTTGTGAGAACCGCTCACCAACTCCAACTTTCAAGTTTTTTCCCCAAAAGCCCCGCCATAAGCGCGACCGTTACAGCGCGTACCTGGGCGAGTGAAGCCGCGTCCAGCGACCACCTGTCCAGCGCAACCGGCGGCGCATGTTCCACTGCGGCAAGCCATTTTCTGGCACCGGTTCCCAGCGTAATTCCGTGATGACCCGCGCCGCACGAAGGACACAGGAACGCGCTCTCAACCGGCGCATACAGAACGGCGCCGTCAAACCGGGAAGCGCACAAGGAACACTCGCGCAGGGAAGGTTTTTCTCCAATCAGATCGATCCAATTCCACAAAAAATGGTGAAAAACACGCAAGACCATGCGTTCGTCCGCGCTGTCAAGAGCGTCAAGCGTCCTGCCTGCGTGTTCAAGCGCCGCCGCCCAATTTCCGCCTCCGGCGTGAGAAGCCGCAACCGTATCCACAACCGCCGCAGCAGCCATGGAACGCTCGTACAGCTCGCGCAAACCGGGCCGCCATCGCTTCACGTCAAAATCCGTAACTTTCATAAAATCTTTCACTGTATCGTGATATACCCATAGCGTCCCCTGATGAAAAGGCGACACGCAGGCGCGCAACTTGCTTTTTGGACCCCCAAACACAGTCGCCCTGATGACGCCGCTTTCAGCAGTGAGAAAAAACGCCTCACGGTTTGATTCCCCCATAGGGCGTACGCGGAGGACAAGCGCGGAATATGTTGCATTACGGGTCATAGTTTATCTTCCGGAATATGCGAGAGCTGTCGCCGGAAATTTCCCTGAACGACATGGTTTTTCAATCAAATGAGCGATCTTTTCAAAACGTTTGACTGCCGTGAAGCGGCAACTTACGCCGTTATCGTCATGCCTTCTTTCGCCATAATAACCGCTGTACGTTTCAACTTATTCAATTTGCTCAGAAAACCTGTTGAAGGGCCGTCATCCTTAATCTGACATTCTTTTTCAAGCCGGATGAGATCCTCATCGGATCTGTCGACGTCATGGTGGAAAAAAACCAGTTTTTTTATACCAGCATCGCGGACGCTTGCGAGTACGTACTCGTAGAACGAATGTCCCCAACCGTGTTTGCCATTATGGTACTCGGCTTCGGTGTATTGACCGTCGTGGATGAGCACATCGGCGTTTTTGAAGAAAGCGGCTATTTTTTCATTCGCCTCTTTTGCCACACGCTCCCCTTCTTCGGCGGTCGCTTCATCATAATCGGGCGCATTGACATCCGTAGAAAACAGATTCATAAATGGTTCATGATCGTACACCGTAACAATGGATTTTCCCTTATATTCAAAACGGTAGCCCAGACAAAGCGCCGGATGATTCAGGTACTTGGTTTTAACGAACAGTCCGTCGCCGAGATCAACCATGGTTTCCTGCATTTGTCCGTATTTGATCTGGGCGGAAAGCTCGCTCAATCGTATGGGCCAGAAGTTGTGATCCAGTTGCGTCTTCAAAAGGGTTTCCAGCGTTTCGCCCGTACTTGAAATGGGACCCCAAATGCGCAATGTGGTGGAGGGAATAAAAAGCGGCGTTAAAAGCGGAAAGCCGATGATGTGATCCCAATGCGTGTGGGTGACGAAAATATCCGCGTCAATGGGACCTTTCTTGAAATCATTTGCCATAAGATAATTTCCCAACAAACGTACGCCTGTTCCCAAATCCACAATGACAAGCCTTTCATCGGCGCGTATCTCAAGACAGGCGCTATTGCCTCCAAATATAACCGTAGAGGGGCCAGGAGCCGGGATCGACCCTCGCACTCCCCAGAAACGAACCGATAACATAGCTTCTCCTTATACGTTTAAAACTTCGCCACCACTCGGCGCTACACTCATTACAGCCTATATCTCTAAAAACATCTTCGCTTTTTCAATCTCACTCAGAAATTCTTCTTCCATCTCAACAAAAATATCTTTTGAAATTTTTAGCTCATTCAGAACCGCCTGATCGATCTCGTTAGGGCGCATGTCGCCTGAAAATCCCAGTTTTGAGAAATTAACATACTCATTCGCCGCCACAACCGCAAGCAATTTATCCTTATGCAATCCATCGTACGCGCTATAATTATGATGGTATATAATCACGTCCAATAACGCCCTGTCCAGTTTCCATAGCTCCGCGAGCATTTGCCCCACCTGGCAATGATCGGTGTCAAACAATCTGTTTTCAACACAAACCAGAGGCTCCCGTTTTTTATCCGCATCCGCAATGGCGTTCATGTAATCCACGCCAAACACGGCGTCAAGAAGTATTTTACCTATGTCGTGAAGAAGTCCCGCGCAGAAGTAGCCTTCCCATTGCTTCCGGTCAACGCCCCGCTTCTTTGCCAGCAGTTTCGCCGTTACGCCTACACTCAAAGAATGCCGCCAAAATTCATCCATATCAAGAGCGCCGTTACGCTTTTCTTTCGGAATGGCGCCCATCACCGCAGTCGAAAGCGCCAAATTTTTTACGGCGTTAAGTCCAAGAACGATGGTGGCATGTACAAGGCTCGTAACTTCGTGATTCATCTCATAATAAGTCGAATTGATAAGTTTTAGCGTTTTTGCCATGAGAACCGGATCCAAAGAAATCACCTTCCTCAGATCCGCCACGCTTGTTTTGGGATTCTCACAAATTTCTATCACTTTGAAGGCCGTTGTGGGAAAGCTCGGCATGGCGTCTATAAATCGTCCTATCTTTTCATACAATCTTTGATCCACGATGTTTTATCCATGAACTAACTAAAACAATATATCACTCCATCGCTGAAACGGCCGTTTTCATCTTGTTGGTGAAGTATTCCATTACCGCATGATCCGACAGGCTTGATGAAAGCGTCTCCAAATAGGCGAGAAAATCGGCGATCTCCGCCTTGTCAAGCGCACGGCCACCTTCTTCTCCGGCGCCGCTTTCCGCCAGTCCAGGCGGTTCCAGCGCCGGCTTTTGCCCGGAGCTTATTTCTCTTATTTGCGCCTTGATCGGATCTATGAGAGTTTGCTGTTTTAGGCGCAAATCCTGAATTTCCCGCAAAATGCCCCGGCGCCCCATAAAGGTGTTGATGATATGTTCCATGGCGATGCGGATGGCGCTCTGGTTAAACGCCGATTTGCGCTCTTCGGGCAGAAAATCAACCATTCTTTTAAGGCAATTCATCAATTCAACCAAATGCGATATCTCAAAACCCATAAAATCACCGGAAAGAGGCTCAGATTCGGGTTTCGGCAGGTTGAAGGGAATGTCCATTTCTTCATCAAGAAGCGCATCCACAACGGCGAACGCGAGTTTAGGCTCGGCGTCATTCTTTACACTCTTCATATTGCTCAGAGCCAGATCGTGATGGGAACATTCTTCAAGCGCCCTCGCAAAATGACGGATCGCTTCTTCTTTGTACCCCTGCATTGCAAGCACCGCGCCCATGTTGTTCCACGCATCGGCGTTGAACGGATCCTCATCAAGAATAACGTCAAAGGAGCCGCCGGCTTTATCAAGCTGCCCTAATTTCGCCAGAACAGAGCCAAGATTGAGCCGCGCCGCAGTCCAATAGGGGTCTATGCCCACCGTGATTTCGTATTCCCGCGCCGCTTCCTGCAATTGGTTGTTCGCCTCCAGCGCAATGGCATAATTGTAGTGAAATTTTGCGTTGCAACCGTCACGGGACATAGCTTGCTGAAACACGACCACGGCTTTATTAATTTCATTCATCTCAAGATACACGATGCCGAGATTGTTGTACGCTGACGCATTTTCAGGCTCGCACTCAATCACTTTTGCATAGGCCATAAAAGCGGCTTTCAAATTTTTTTCCAGTATCTGAATGTTCGCTATATAACGGTAGAATTCAAGGCGCGTGGGATCAAGCTCAATCGCCTCGTGAAAGATGCCGAGCGCATCTTTGAATTTGCCTCGCCATCCATAGACTACCGCAAGCGCGCCTAACGCTTCAACATCATACGCATCCTTTTCCACCAAATTAAGGAATTCCGCTTCGGCTTCTTCAAGCATACCTGTTTTTGCAAGCGCCATGCCGAAAAGAAAGTGAGCCGTTCTGTTATGAGGCGACTCTTCAAGGATAATCTTCAGCAATTCTTCCGCGTTTTCATAATCGCCGTCTTTAATAAGCTTGGCGATCTTCTGCATTTCTATAACACTCATCCTGCCATCCTTTCATGTATACGCGCTTATTCATCGCATTTGTAGGGGTCTCGCCGTCACTTCACGAGAAAACACCCCCAAATGGGGCGGAGTCAGACTGTCGTACGCGGCGACCGCAAAATAATAAAGCGTCCCGTTTTTAAGTCCGTCAATCCGAACCGCAGTACGTTTTCCTACATCTATAGGAGACTCGCCCAACAGGGCATCCTCTCCAAAATAGACGCCTGAAACGGTTCCATAATATACAAAATAACCCATTGTATCAATATCCGGACTGTTTTTCCATGACAAATCCACAACGCCGTCTCCGGCAATGGCGACAACCAGCGTAGGCGGCGGCGGCGGTTCGTCGGGCTTGTAAACAATGCGGATTTCGTCCAAATACGGACTCGCCTCCCCCTCTCCGCTTGGGTAAAACTGCACCGCAAGCTGCACATATCTGCCCCTCACTTGCTCATCAAGGGGCGTTCCGGGTGTCAACGCCTGCCATTCGCTTATCCAGCGGTACGGGGAATCCGAAGTGCGGATAAAGAATTGAAGCGCGGATTCATCAGAAAATCTGATGGCGGCGTTTCCGGCGAATTCGTTTCTGATTTTGTTGTTCACAAAAGAAAGTCTGCCGGTCAGAGCGTCGACTCTGAGTATCTGGACATTCAGCTCTCCCAGGTCAATGCCGCGAGTCTCTATACGTCCGCCTGACGCGGGGAATTTTGCGGTGTAAACCGTTCCCCCTATTTCCGTGTCAACCCGGTACCCTCCACTGATGCGCACTTCATCAAGCAGACCGGAAAATTGTTTGCCCAAGACAATAGCGCTCTCTTCTCCGATGAGCGGAGTGTACACATCGCCGGCTTCGCGCCCTGTGGAAGTCGCGTAGGCGATAGCTTCGATCTTGCCATTGACGAGATACTCCAAAAGTCCGGTATGGGCGTCGAACCGGATAAGATGATGCGACCATGTCTTGGGAATGATCGGCGTGATGCCCGTGAGGGTGATTGTTGAACGTACATCGTCGCGTGGTGAAGCGAAAAAGTCAAGAAATGTCCACTGGAACCTGTTTTTAGAGGCGGTACACGTGATGTACTGCATACTATAGTCAGTTTTTGTCCGCCGCTTCACGGCGCTCCACGAAAACACCTGTTCGCCCGCGCCCATGTTGAACGGCTGCGCCCAAAACTCCACGCTGAAATCCCCGGGCCGTTTGCCGGACGCGAACAGCGCGTCTTGCGACCGGGGCGTAATGACAAGCGGAACGTTGGAGGCGGCGCCGTTCCTTTCTGAAAAAACCGCCGCGCCCGCCCCGTACCGCGCCATAAGTCTGCCCGCCTGAGACACGGCGCCCGCATCCCATGACGCCACCTTGTAATGTCCGGCGCCGTCGTCAAAGCGGTCGGGCGAGGCCTCGTCAAAGGCAAGCGACATGTCGGTGTAAACGCCCTGTATAGCGGGTTGAGCGGCAATCAGCGAAAGAACTGCCCAAGGGCGCTGGACATCAACCTCGGCAACGCCTTCCCGTTTTTCGATCAAAGACCAGCCCGCATCCTGCCCGATGCGCAGAGTCAATTCCCCTAATCCAAAAAGCGGGGAGAAAAAGGCGAAAAAAAACAATAAAAGCAAGACGACCTTTCGTTTCATACACGTAGATATATTATCTACGGAAATTGCCGCAAAGTCAATGCTTATTTATAGGCAATTTGATGATTTTTACTTTTTTGAATTTAACATATAGCAGGCTCCGTCGTTACGACAGGTCATTGGGAGGATTTGAAGGTTGCTCAAGCGGCGTACGGCCGCGCAAGCCTACCGTCCGGTGGAGCCGAAACCGCCCGCGCCGCGTTCGGTCGCAGGCAGACTGGATGTTTCCTCAAGCGCCACCCTCATTACGGGCGCGAAAACAAGCTGGGCTATGCGGTCGCCGTTGTTGATGACAACCGGCTCCTGTCCAAAGTTGACAAGAATAACGCCGACCTCGCCACGGTAGTCAGAATCTATGGTGCCGGGAGCGTTCAGCACAGTTACACCCTGTTTATACGCCAAACCGGAACGCGGACGCACCTGCGCCTCGCAACCTTCCGGCATTTCCAGCGCAAAACCTGTCGGAATCCGCGTCCGCTCCAGTGGATTTATGACAACCGGATCCGCCAAAAACGCTCTGATGTCCATACCCGCCGCTCCAACGGTCTCATACCGGGGCGACGCGACATCAGGAGAAATTTTACATATTTTAATGACAGCGACAGGTGTATCCATAACGGACTATGAGGGGTGCGTTTCAACTGCCACGCGCCTTTGGCGGCATGACTGGAGCGGCGCCCATGACACAGCTCCAGTCATGCCACGTTCAAACGCGCCGCCCTTTTCCCTCTAAAACCTTCTTGGAGGTCTATCTCCTCTCGGCCTGTCTCCGCCGTGGTGCGGTCTTCCGCCAAAATTTCCGCCGGAGTTTCCGCCCGAAGCGGACGGCTTTCTCTCGCCGTCAGGATCAATGGCGTCAATATAGGAAAGGTTGATGCGCCCCATCTTGTCAATTTCCATCAGCTTCACCGGAATCTCCTGATTTTCATGGAGTATATCCGTCACAGAGGCTACATGTTCGCGGGAAAGTTTGGAAATATGCGCCAACCCTTCCTTGCCGGGCAGAATTTCAACAAAAGCCCCGTATTCCGTGATGCGCCGGACAACGCCATTGTAGATGCGCCCCACTTCCGGATCGGACACAATGCCGGTAACCGCGAGTTTGGCTTCATCGGCGTCTGCCGGGTTTTTCCCATATATGGTAACCGTGCCGTCATTTTCAGTGTTGATGGTAACATGGTGCTGCTCGCAAAGCGCCTTGATGTTCTTGCCCCCGGGACCGATGAGCGCGCCGATCTTGTCGACATCGATCTTCATGGTAACGATCTTGGGCGCGAATTCGCTTATATCGGGCGCGGGTTTGCTGATGGTCTGATTCATTATAGAAAGAATGTGGAGCCTGCCCCGTTTCGCCTGTTCAAGGGCTTTTCGCATGATCTCAATTTTAAGACCTGCTATCTTGATGTCCATCTGGAAGCCGGTGATGCCGTCTTCGGTGCCGGCGACCTTAAAATCCATGTCCCCAAGGTGGTCTTCCTCGCCCAAGATGTCGGACAGCACCGCGTACCGATCTCCGTCCGTGATGAGTCCCATTGCGATGCCTGCGACCGGTTTTTTCATAGGCACACCCGCGTTGAGCAGGGACAATGTTCCGCCGCACACGGTCGCCATTGATGAAGAGCCGTTGGATTCCATGACTTCCGACACTACCCGTATCGTATAGGGAAAATTTTCCTTGCTGGGGATCATGGCTTCCAAGGAGCGGCGGGCAAGGTTGCCGTGTCCGATTTCACGGCGTCCGGTGCCGAGGCGTCCGACTTCGCCCACCGAATAGGGAGGGAAATTGTAGTGCAGAATGAAATGCTCGCGCTTGTCGCCGTCAATGTCATCGTACACCTGCTCATCCATAACGGTGCCGAGCGTAGTAACCGCAAGGGACTGGGTTTCACCGCGGGTGAAAAGCGCGGACCCATGGGTGCGGGGCAACACATTGATTTCACAGGCGATGTCCCTGATATCTTCAGTCCCGCGTCCGTCAACACGCTTGCCATGATCCAGAATTGACGAGCGAAGTATCTCATATTGCAAATTCTCAAACAATGCGTCAAACAGTTTCGCCTGCGTCTCATCGGCAAGCTGGTCCGCGTATTGGGTTTTAAGGTCGTCCTTCACCTGATGAATCGCCACGTGGCGCGTTTGCTTGCTGTTCTTAAAGCATGCCTCCTGTAATTTGGAGAACGTAGTGGAGCGGATGGCGTCAGCGTTTTGAAGCGTGTCATCGCTCTCGGTGAGCGGGAGTTTCTCTTTTCCGGCGAGAGAGCGCAGTTTCTCCTGCAATTCGCAAAATTCGATGATGACCTTGTGCGCCTTCTCAAGCGCCTCTATCATCACCTCTTCGCTCACCTCTTTCGCGCCGCCTTCCACCATGGTGATGCCGCCTTTGGAGCCGGCGACCACGATTTCAAGCGTGGACCGCTCAATGTCGCTGTACGTAGGATTCACGATAAGCTCTCCGTCCACCTGGCACACCCGTACGCCCGCAATAGGTCCATTAAACGGTATGTCGGAAATGTGAACAGCCGCCGAAGCTGCGATGATGGCGAGCATATCCGGAGGATTCACCTGATCCGTTGAGAGTGTCGTCGGCACAATTTGGATTTCCCGTCCGAAGCTTTTCTCAAAAAGAGGGCGCATGGGACGATCAATAAGACGGGACACGAGAATTTCCTTGTCTTTCGGGCGACCTTCCCTCTTGATAAAACCACCGGGAATTTTTCCCGCCGCATAGTATTTTTCATTGTAATCAACAGTTACCGGCACATAATCAAGTCCGGAAACCGCGCCTTCCGAACAACACGCCGTAGCAATGACCACTGAACCTTCATATTGGGCAAAAACAGCGCCATTCGCCTGTTTTGCGATTCTGCCGGTCTCCAACGTCAACTCTTTACCGGCAATGAGCATAGATAATTTTTGCATGTATTTACTTTCTGAGACCCAAATCTTTTAGAATTGAGCGGTACTTTTCAAGATCCGTGCGCTGAACATATTTGAGCAGGCGGCGGCGTTTGCTAACCAGAATAGACATCGCCCTTTGACTGGACCTGTCTTTCTTGAATTGCTTGCGGTGTTCCGTGAGATGATTAATGCGACCGGTTAGAATCGCAATCTGGACTTCCGAATCGCCGGTGTCTTTTTCGTTTTTACCGTACTTCGTAATAATGGAAGTTACTTCTTCTTTACTTAATGCCATAAATAAAAACTCCTATCTATTTCCTTATCATAATACTGAAATTTTCAAAAAAGTCAAGGGCTCCGCCAAACAGTACGGCGAAAAACGATCCTTGCTTGAGTACGCTTCAAAACGCGGGATCAGGCGGCGTCTGGGGCGCATGACACGGATAAATGGAATCCCGCCCCAAAAACGCCGCCGCCTTCGCCCAATCTCCCGCGATCAACGCCGCCCGTATACGGCTTGAACTGACCCGCTCGCCGCGACACATAACCGGCTTCACAACTTCACACGCTATGCCATGCTCCGCAACTATGCTTTTTACCGCCTGTGCGTCCGCATCAAGATGGCGTCCGCACCGGAAATTGTCTCCAACAACGAGAAATCGAAGCTTTCCTTCATAAATAAGCGATTCGATAAACTCGCGCCCTTTCAAACGTCTGAAATCCTCGGAAAAATCAATGAGAACCGTTCTTTGAATGCCCATACGCTCAAAAATGATGAGCTTTTCATTCAACGTAATGATGTCCCCCGCATAGGTCTGCGGCGCAAGCGTCTGTTTTGGATTTTTCTTGAATGTAATGACTGTAGGGCAAGAACCGTGTTCCATAACCCTCCGTATGAGAGACTGATGACCGCGATGCACTCCGTCGAATACGCCGATTGTCATGGCGGCAGGGGGATTTGTCGCGCCGCCGGCAACGCCTGAACCAGCGGATCCGCCATTTATAAAATCATCCCAGTCAAGCGCCTGCATACACATACCCATATTTCCACATGTTCTCTCTTTTTTCTACAAATGCGATGAATTGTTCCACGCCATCCTCCTCACAGAAGACGCCGAAAACGCCATCTACGCATTCATCGAATGCGCCGCGCATGAGCGGCGCAAGGGTTTTGCCGTGAGTCATCGCCCGCGCCGTTTGTCCATTGACCGTGCGGCATGGCATGTTCAGCAATGAAAACATTTCTTTGTCTACCGGATGAATCACGGATCTGCGGCTCACGGGCGTGGGTTTCATATTTTTTTCTATATCGGCAGATGCGACTGCGACAGTTTCCACAATGGCGTCAGACAGCCCGTTTTCGTCAACCGCGTCTTCCAACCGAAAGCCCGCTATGCGCGTACGGTTAAGGGACGCGAGGTGGGCGCGGGAGCCAACGGCGAGGGCGATGTCGCGGGCAAGAGAGCGGATGTAGGCGCCTTTGGAGCAATGCACCCTGATTTCAGCGAAAGGCGGCGTATAGGAGACAATCTCCAAACGGTAGATCGAAACAGGGCGCTTTTGCAACGCGACGGTTTCGCCTTTGCGTACAAGCGCGGAAGCCCGCCTGCCGCCAACATGGACAGCCGAATACACAGGCGGTTCTTGCATTATAGCGCCCCGAAACTGCGGAAGCGCGGACTCAAGCGCCTCAAGGGACGGAACCGGCGCTTTTGCAATCACGGCGCCTTCGGGATCAAGAGTGTCGGTTTCTTCGCCAAATTTGACGACTCCTTCATATTGCTTGTCACAGCCAACAAAAAGGGGCGCGAGCTTCAAGGCTCTGCCGACAAGCGCCAGCAATAAGCCGGAAGCGAACTTGTCAAGGGAGCCGGTGTGGCCGACTTTATCGGTTGCCAGCGTTTTTTTCACTGCGTTCAGCGCCCCGAAAGAGGTGACGCCACTTTTTTTATGGTAGAGCAGATAACCGGAAATTTCAGCGTTGTACATTTATACATGCATTATAGCATATCGCTTCAAAGATGGACTACCCCGCGCCATTCCCGCAATCCAATTCGCTGAACGCCTCCCGCAGGAACGCATCCAAAAAGAGCAGACCCGCATGTGTAAGGCGCAACCGCTCTTGATCAAGAAGCCTTCTATTCTTCCACAAAGCGATAGTCTTGGGGATGCATGACTCAATATCCGTATGAAAACGCTTGCAGAACAGCGTCTCATCGGGGCCAAACATGGTGCGGAAGCCCATGAGAAACGTTTCTTTTATAAGGACGGATCTGTCGAGGCGTTCTACAACAACGGCGGGGCGTGTAAGGTAGGCGTCAACATCCGCCGGTACGGTGCGCCGTACGCCCGTACCGGTCACATCGTCAATAATGGTGCCGGAAGCGGCGGATCCTATTCCAAGCCAGTTTTTCATGCGCCAATACCGCAGGTTGTGAGCGGACATATTTTTCTCGCTTATTTCGCTTGCTTCCTCTTTCCGGCAAAAATTGGAAACCTCATATTGAACATAGCCGTTCCGTTCAAGCTCGTCTCGTCCGGCAAGCCATAGGCGATCTATGCGTTCCACATCGCAGTCAAAGCGCCGCGCTTTTTCCCATTTCTTCCATTTATTCCATAAAGGCGTGTGTTCATCCACCATCAGGCTGTACAGTGAAACATGGGCCGGCTCAAAGGCAAGCGCCTGTGCAATATCGGCTTGCAAAACGGCTTCGTCCTGGAAGGGAAGTCCGGCGATGAGGTCTACAGAAAAAGCCGCCGGAAAAAACGAGTGCGCAAGATCGAGTCGTTCCCGTAAAATCCGCGCCTCCCCAACTCTGTTCACCGCCGCGCGGGACGGCTCGTAAAACGTCTGTACGCCGAGGCTGACGCGAGTCACTCCTGTAGCGGCGCATGTCTCAAAAAAAGCCCCGTCTGCGGATTCGGGATTCGCCTCAACCGTCCACTCCAATGGGATGTTTGGCGCCAGTACGGCAAGTCCGGCGAGCAGCCGTTTCAGGCGCCGGAGTCCCAGCATGGAAGGGGTGCCGCCGCCTATGTAGATCGTCGGCACGGATGTTACAGCATCGCAACCGCCAGCAACGGCGCCGGAAAACGCCTGCCGCGCATCGGCGAGCAGGCGGTCTACGTAGATGTCCAATCGGGGATCCGCAGGTTTCACCGGAATCGAGTGGAAGTCGCAGTAATCGCACGAGCCGGCGCAAAACGGTATGTGCAGGTAAAGGGACGCTTCCATATCTTTCATTTTTGCGGGCGCCGCGCCCACATGCCGCTTGCATCCCATTCTCCAACCACTTGCATTCTTTTTCTCAATAATCGGATGCAACGCGGCGCTTGTTTAGAAAAATGCGCAGAGCGGCGTAGAAGGAAAAAGAGGGTATGGCGGCTTGACGCGCCGTATAGTCTATGACAATTTCAAGCAAAATATCATTGCGGGAAAGACCACCGAAGCCCGCAAACTCCCATACCTCTATCATAAGGCGGCGGCGACAACGTCCTTCACGCAAATGTATTGCAGAAAAAATAAACGAGACTTCCGGTAGATTTAAGTGATATTTCATCCAATCAATCTTCTCACGCATTCTCTAATGGGAGCATAGCATAGTAATTTTATATTGACACGTCCGGCAAGGTACGTTACATTTAAACCATGTCGGATACCATATTTCACTCTGAAATCAACGGGAGTCGAGCGATATGCTTTGACACCGGACTCAACGAACAGGATTTCGCGCGCGCCGGGCTTTCCCGGCTGTTGATGCAACGCGGAATTGTCATCAGGAATACTGGCGGCGCCGAAAAGCTCGAAACATGGAAATGCGAAGGAATTGTCAAGCGAAACGAAAACATGGTTGTTTGGGGCGCGGATTTTACGGACTCCGCGCCATCAGCCTCTTTTGACGCGCTGCTTGCCGGCGACAGCCAAAAAGATGTTGCGCTTGACGCAGCGAGGCGCTGGATAAAAGCCCGCGTTATGATAGAGGACGCTCCCGCCTCGTCTGAGCGGGACGTTTCGCGCGCGCCGGGCGGAACATTTATTGACAAAAAAGGAAGCCTTTTTTTCCCTCCGGAACTTTTGGCGGCGCGGTGTTTTGAAGCGGAAAAGGCGGTTCTTGAAAAAAAAGAACGCTTCGTTCATCCGGATTTGGAAGGAAAAGCGGCGGACGCATGGACGCTTGCCTGTATGCTGTACCGTATTTTCTGCGACGCGGACGCCTTTCAATCCAAAGACATCATAACGATCCATCAGGACATGCGCGAAGGGGTGTTTTTTCCTCCTCGTTTCGCCAAACCCGGCGTTGACCGGCAATTTGATGATCTGATAAAAAAGGCGTTCTCAAAGCGTCATACGGATCATCCAACTCTTGAAGAATGGCGGCGGTTTCTTGAGGAAAAAGACGCTCCAAACAAGGCGAAGCGATTCGACTCTTTCTTTTATGCGCTCGCGCCTGAGGAAGTGGAAAAGATAGAGAGGGAAAAAAACAATTTTATCAAAAAGAGCGGTTTTTCGGTAAAAACCAGACGCTTTTTGACCAAAAACAACGCTATTGTTTTGGGGACAGCCATTGCGGTTGTTGCCGTGGGCTTGCTTATAGGAAGCGTCGTCTACGACCGCTCAAAGGCGCCCAATACAAAAGGCATGACTCCCGCAGAAGTGGTTCAGGCGTATTACACGGCGTTTACCGTTTTAGATCACGAGTTTATGCAGAATGCGGCGCTGAAAAAAGCCGGAAAAGCCGATATAGATGTCGCCGTGCGCCTGTATGCGCTTGATAGGGTCAGGCAGGCGTATCAGATGAACGCGGTACAAGAGCAGCCTTCGATTGTCAAGGCGCAGGACTGGCTTGATTCCGGCGGGCAGCCTGTCGCTGCGGAATACTTCGTGTTTGGCGTAACGGATTTACAGACGACGCCGGAAGATCAAGATGAAAGCGATGGAGAAGTTTCCTTCAATGTGCGCTACAACTTGTGGGCGACCGATCATGGCGATACAGAAGCGCAACCGCAAACCACGCTTATGCCGTCCGTTCAAGCCCGTATTGATGAGATTCGGCTTGTGTTGTACAAAGGAAGTTGGCGCATAGCGGACATACAGAGGTTGCAGGGTTGACATGGGCATGCCTTTGGAGCGAATAGTACGGTCCGCTTATAAAGGCTTTATAAGCGGACCTGCATGTTGCAACAACCAACATATTGACCTTCGATCCCAAAACGCCGGTTTTCACTGGCCTAATCTAGAATATAACCTGATTCTGCAAAGGCATTGTCGGCAATAGTCACATTTTGCGGCATTTCTATAGAAACAAGCGCGGTACAGCCCTTGAAGGCATATTCATCGATCTGCGTTACACTGGGCAGTGAAATACCGGCAAGTGACACGCAACCGTAGAATGACCTGTGTCTAATGATTGCAAGTTTTGGCGCATATACGGATGTTAGTTTAATACACTTGTAAAACGCTCCGTGTCCACTTGCTGTAGTGTTGGTAATTTCTGTCGCTTCAGGCAATGATATGGATTCCAGGTTTTCACACCCGTCGAAAGCGCCATGTTTTACTGTCAGAACGCCAGGCATTTCTATAGAAACAAGCGCGGCGCAACCGCTAAAGGCGTTGATGCCAATGTCAGTAATGGAAAGCGGAAGAATAATTGAAGTGATGTACTGTTTTCCACTAGCGGTTTCAAACGTGATGTTGGCGAACTTGTCTCCTTCACAGCCGCTCAAATCCAGCGCGACATAACGCTTATGCGCGCCGAGGGCGTCATATAACGTCCTCAAGGTATTTCCGGTTCCTTTCGTGCTTGACAAATTGACGCTATTTGTCTTAATATAGTAAGGTTTTTCCTGAGTGTTGAGAGGGAGAGCGGCAAGCGCTTCAGCAAGGGACTCGACGCTATTTGTCTCATTTTGTGAAATGACGGTGACGATTGTCTCCCGCCCTTGAGGCGCGCCATTTTTCATGCCGATAAATGACAAAAAATGCCTGCCCTCGCTTAATTCACCTGAGTCAATGATAAATGTTATTTCTGTATTATCTCCCGCGCCAAAAACTGTAGAAACGACTTGTTTCCCGTCCAAAAGGCACTCAATCCAAGTGAAACCGTTTGCCATTAAGGACAATGTGTTGGGAAATTCTATAGCGCCAGTTTTGGATAGGATCACCGGTTCGTCAGGCAATCCCTTGATATCCATTGCATCCCCTTTTTCCATGCTGATACCGATCTCCAGCATAGAATATTCCGGTCCAGAATGTAACGGGAAATCACCGGCGATAAACTCCATATCAGGTAATACGGTGGTAAGACCGGAGTAGATGCACACGACTTCGGACCTCCCGATCTCTATATAATCAGTGGATAATGTAACATCTACGCGATAATAGCCGGACGGAAGACCCACGCTGCCTTCGCTCTCTTCATATATATTCAGCGTAGCGGTAGGAATCGAAAATGTTCCATCATCCCCCAATGCCGAAAGGATCATGCCGGCGGTTTCAACCAAATCTTCTGGAAAACTTATGCGCCATTTAAATATTCCCTCCATTCCCTCTTCAAAGACAGGTTTATCCATCAGAATATCGACTGTGGCCGTTTCGTCTGCGATTACTAACGCATTGGCGCTGCCATAGGCGGCTGCTACAAGATCCGAATTCGCGGCATATATCCAACCTATAGCTGTTATATTCCAGTCTCCCGGTTCAAGCGCGACTTCCGCGCTTGTTTCCTGTTCCAACACTACATCCGGAACGCTCTTTCCGTCTTCACCGGTAAACATCAGTGTAAATTTGACAAACCCGCCGATGTCGGGATAGACAGTGCGTTGCTGCCCCTCTTTGGCAATCCGAATGTGCGCCCGTCCTGTGGCGGGGTCCTGCTGAACCGGCGAAGAAACATTCCCTTCATGCGAACACGCCATAAAAGCCCCGATATAGGACATAGCGAGCGCAATGGATAAAACGGACGGCAACAACCGGTGTAAAACATTAAATATTTTTCCCCGTCCATGTTGCCGTCTGATCGACATAGTTATTTGTGGTATAATCATAATGACCTCCATATATAAATAGATGATTGATATGCGGTTTGATTTGAATTTTTTGAGGATAAGAAAAAATTAGCGCGGCAACATGTCCTAAAGACCGTTTTTTGAAGAGATATTGGAATCGTTGATTTTCAAAAAATGAGGAAAATGCCGTTTTAGGCGCATTCTAATGGAGAGTGGAGGTCATCAAAACGCTCAATTCGCTGTCGCCAAGCAGCGCGATGTGGAAAATCAACCGCAGCCCAGCGAAAGGCTTGTAGCCGAAGACGCGCCGTATAACGCCGCTAAAACAACTCTCCCTGCACCGGAGGAGACGCTGGATCCGGGGCGCCGGAAACCAGCTTCACGGCTTTGTCAATAAGTTCAAGAAACTGCTTTTCATCAATAACCGGTACGCCCAAATCCCGCGCTTTTTTGTTTTTCGCCGAACCTGACTCCGTATCGTTGGTGACAAGATAGGAAAGCCCTTTCACCACCGAAGTCTTTGGCGAGCCGCCCAGCGCTTTCACCTTTTCTTCAGCTTGGCTGCGTTTCATGGCAATGATCTCTCCAGTGAAACAGAAAGAGAGACCTTTGAGCGGCTGCTTTGATTCATCGGGCGGCTCTGCTATGACGATGACGCCGGTGTTAAGCGCGGCGTCCATTTCTCGCGCCGCCTGCCGCATGCCTTGCACAATGGTTTTCGCGGTCACCTCCCCGATGCCTTCCACAATGGCAAGCGCATCGGCGTCAGCGGCGCGGAGTTTCTCAAGCGTATTAAAGCCGAAATCGACAACCTTTTCCATGATCGTCTCACCCACGCCCTCAAAATCAAAGCCCGCGATAAATTTGGCGAGCGGAATAACCCGCGTTGCGCGTATGTATTTGACGACCTTGTTCGCGGAAAGCGTTCCCATGCGGTCGAACGCGGCGAGTTCTTCAGGCGCGAGCGTGTACAGGTCGTGTATCTGCGTGACTCTGCCTACGGAGAACAACTGTCTAATCAGTTTTTCGCCGATTTCCCGAATGTCAAGGACTTTGATCCATTTGTCCAGCCGATGGAGGAGCAACTTGGGACACGCCGGATTGGGGCAGTACAAGCGGGAGTCTTCGTCAACAAGCGCGGCGCCGCACACCGAACATGAGACGGGAAACGCGATGTCCGATTCTTCCGGCAGATCGCTGTCGGCAAGCGCGCCTGCGGGCGCCACATTCTCAATTTTGGGGATGATCTCTCCACGCTTCACCACAGATACAACCGAGCCGATTTTAAGATTCATTGAGCGGATCATGCCGGGATTGTTGAGGCTCGCCCGTTTAACCGTTGTTCCGGCAAGCCGCACCGGATCGATAAGTCCAACCGGCGTGTAGGTCGCTCCGGCTTCGCTCCACTCAACAGCGCGAAGCACGGTATAGGCGGTTTCAAGCTCAAACTTGAAGGCGATTTGACGTTCAGGGCGGACGCGGCGAAGATCGTCCATATTGGTTTCGCGGTCTTTCACCACAAGCCCGTCTATGTCCACGTCAAGGTCTCGCCGCGTCTCCGTGATTATTGCGCGGTACGCGATGATCGCTTCCACGTCCATAAATTCCTTTGTTTCGGAAACCGTAAACCCCTGCGCCCTAATCCACGCGATTTTCTCAATTTCATTTTTAAAAAAACCATCGTTTCCAGTTGCGGAAGCGTCATAGGCGAGAAAAATGAGGTCTTCACAGCCTGCGCCGTCCTTGCGCCGCATGATGCCGTTCGCGGCGTTGCGGCAGTTCGCCTTGCTCGCGTGCTTTTCCTTCCACACGGCGCGCGGCATAAGCACTTCGCCCCGTACGCCGCCGGAAAAGTCCGCGTTGAGCGCGGGCAGTACGCCGCTCATACGCAGGGCGTTCCGCGTTATCTCATCGCCGATAACGCCGTCTCCACGGGTGACGGCGCGGACGAGGCCGCCTTTCTCGTATTGCAGTTCAAGGCTCGCGCCGTCGAGCTTGAACTGCACCACATAGACAGGCGCCTGTATCTTTTGTGTCCATGCGCGAAAAGCCTCCGGATCCGCAGCTTTGTCCTGGCTGCCCATCGGGATAAGATGGGCGGCTTTGGGAAATCCGTCTATGTCATCCACGCCTATTTGGGCTAACACAGGGCTGTCCGGCGCAAGCTGTTTCAACTCATCCCAGAGGAGGTCGAATTCGGCGTCTGTTATTTCAGCTTCGCCGTTGTAATACGCAGACTGATAGCCCTGTATGAGGTTTTCAAGTTCAATAATGCGTTCTTTTCTTTGCGGCTCGTCCATAAATGCTCCATTATTTCATATTATCATTATGTTCGTACTATAAAGGAGCTGGTTCAAAACGGTTTTGGCTTGAATCAGCTTCACCAGCGCTCGTTGATCCGCGCCTTGAGCAAGCGGCGCGCGTTTGGCGCGACCACAAAGCCGCATCTCCGTTCCGCCTGCGGAACAGCGGCGCAAGCGCGGCGCAATCTGTTTTAATATAATAGTTGAACCACAGCCAATGCTCTTTTAGACGATGCTTCTTGATTGGAAGTCCGGGATCTAACATTCGGACGCAAACAGTTTGCCATAGACACCCTCTATGGCGGGGAGACTCATTTTTAGTTGTTCAATCTCATAGGAATCGCCTCGATCACATCATGGGGTTTTCCGTATAATTTCTCTCATGTTGACGCCTTGGCGCCATCATGCCAGCGTCTTTATCCTAAAGATAACCCGATTATAGGGAGAGAACGCCGTTTTGTCAAGCGATCTTCTATACATATAAAGAAGTCGCTTCTTTATATGTATCATAGTTCTATTAATTCCCCCCTGTGTATAATTTTTTGTAATACAGTATGTTATAATAAGTTACAAACCGAATTTTAATCAATAGGACTACCAAACTACGACGCTTTCGCCAGCGCAACCACGGCCGTAAGGAACGTGCGCAGGGATTATCTGCGGTTCCCACAAACCGCTTGAACCGGTCAAGTTGTTCCTCCGGCTGTTTCAGTTCGCACTCCCACGGTAAACACCCATCAGCCAATGCCTTCCAGCCTCCGGCGTTCAGCGCGTTCCGGTTTTGTTTCACAAGTCAATACACGGCGCTGTCTTTCGGCGTTATATTTCGCCAAAGGCAGTTTTTTCGTTTGCGCCAAAAGTCTCCGTGAATAAAAACAAATTTTATATTTCTTCAAAACCACGTCCAGCTTGCCGGATAACTTCTTGTCGTGAAGCCGGTAGCGAAACCCCACTTGATGCAGAAGTTTGCGAAAGACGATTTCCGGCGTGGTGTTCTTGATTTTATGCGGCTCATCGCGTACGAGCGTCGCTCTTTCGTCAGGTTGTCCGAAACTATTCCGTCCGGTATTCCTTGTAAAGTCTCATCGCCCGCCGTAGTTGCGAGCGCACGGAAAGGCTTAACGCTTTGAACGCCGGAACGACGCTCAGCGTGTAGAGCATTTTCTCGACTGGTTCGCTTGCATCCGCATCCATGAAGCCGTTAATCCGGTTGATTCTTGATAAAACATCCCGCGCCGTCTTGTCGCCGAATTTTTTGCGCGTTATAAGCCATTCAGAAAATTTCGCGTCCGTATGTATCATGCGTTTCCTCCATTGCGGCTCCGCCACTTTCCACGTATTCCTTGACGACTCCGGCTACGAAATTCGCCAGTTTGACCGGCACCGCGTTCCCTATCATCTGTTCCATGTCCGAAGACGACCCTAGCCAGACGTAGTCTTGCGGAAACGTCTGAATCCGGGAACGTTCCCAGCTTGTGAGCCGGCGCAGTTCCGGCGTCACGGGCGCAGGGTCGTTGGGGTGTCCGGGGTAGCCTTTGGGCACGGGGCGGTTCACGCCGCGGATGGTCGGACTCGGCTCGTCCACGGAAAAGATCGCCCGCCGGCAATAGTTGCGCGGATGCCTGTAGTAATATTCAACGGGGATTTCAGCGTCCAGATACTGGCGCACAGTCAGCGGCTTCGGCGTAAGCCGGGCTTCTATCAGCGGCGACAGCTCGCCGTCCGTCCCGCCTAAAACCCCTACGCAAATGTACCGCTTGCGCCTTTGCGGGACTCCGCAATAGCAGGCGTCGAGCACCCGCTCCGTCAAGCCGTAACCGCGACTCTTGAAAATCCGCCGCGCGGTCTCCCACGCCTTGCTTTTCGTTATTCTGTCCACATTCTCCATCACGAACAGCGGCGGCTGTAAGTCCGTTACAATGAGCGCGAAATTTATGGTCAAGTCCGCGCGCTCTTTCTCCACGCGCTTGCCGGCATGCGAGAAGTCCTGGCATGGCGGCCCCCCGATTATCATATCAAACGACAGCTCGCGCAACGTTTCTTCCGCCAAGGAAACGTCCGACAGGTCGAGCTTGCCCGCCTTGTGGGACTCAAAGTTCGCGTTGTAAACGCCTAGCGCCTTATCCCAGTTGTCGTAGCCGGCGATTATTTCCACGCCGGCGTCTTGGAAACCACGGGAAAGTCCGCCTACACCACAAAAGAGGTCTACCGCTTTGAGGGGTCTATCTGTTATAATCATAGCGCTAGTATAGCATACTTTTAAAAGACGTCAAATTATTGACGCCAAAAGGCAGTTTCATGGAAAACGCGCGGCTTTCTCTCGGCGGGGGACCCGCGCTTTACGGTATAGCGTGATCAAACCGAACCAAAGCGGACTTCTGGGGCAAGAATCAATTCAACAGTTCTTTTCCCGTCGCTCTCGCGTGTTATATGCGAGACCATAACCTAAAAGCGGTCTATATCCGTCTGAACGACAAGCTCGAAACGGAAACAGTTGAAATAGACTTTAACGACGTGTTTCAGTCCACTTTGCCAAACAATGAGCTTTACTTCTCGTTTGAATCGAAGTTCGAGCCGTATCAGATTTATTCCCACGACGACATTCAAGGCATCGATCTAGTCGTCAAGGATACGAATGGGGTATTTCTCGCGCCGCTTGAAATAAAATTGACGGTCATCCCGGACAACGCCACAAAGGACGCTCCCCAAAAGATGGGGTTCCGATCTCGTCATTCGTCCTGCTACCACGAAATACATCGCGCTAGGGATTGTCAACGCGGTCAGAGAACGCCTACACGACGTCCGTGATATCTTCGAGCCGGTCTACATAGAATCAGGAGGCGACCCGAATGACGCGGAGCGCGGCGCGGCTTTGCCGTATCCTGTATGAAATCAGCGCCCAAAGTAAGATACGAATCACGAAAATCTATACCGAAATGGCTTTCGGGCGACAGACGGACAAGGAATTCGCAGTCGGCGGTATGATAACGCGGGACTATATGGCTTCTGAAAGAAAGACGACGCCTATTATCAGGAAAGAAACCTTGAAAGAGATTATTCTCAACGGCGGGGAAAAGAAGTTGCGTCCGGAACGGCGGTTCGATCAAACGGTCTACTTCACGATGGCGCAACAGGGGTTCTTTTAAGAGAAAGCGCATCCGCCCGCAGGCGATAAGACCGTACTGGGTTACACTCATTTATGGTCTTCCTATGTAGTCCCACCTGTCAACACTGATTAGTATACGCCGTTAGATTTGTCATGGGCGTCATTTACGCCGAAGTTATCGAAAGCGGTCTCTATAGCCTTGAGCTTAAACGGTATAAATAAAATCTTCACTTCGCCATTGTCGATTTTTGTCCGTAATACTCTCGACAACTTGGCTTTCAATTTTGGCGCAACGTTTTTGACGAAACTATCTCGCAATCTAGAATATCGCTGCTGTTTTTCGTGTTATCAGTTGCGACAAGAAAGGCAATGCAGGTTTTATCGTGACTGTTGACAAATCCAAAGTCAATGTTTTTGTTCGCGTCCCACATTTTCAGAGTATTATAAAATTTGACGCCGGATTCTGTGGGGGTTTCGCACACCGCAACCGTTAAAAGCGACGTAACTGCCATTTCTGTAAGCTATTATTCGAACTCCTTTAGTTTAAAAATTTACCTCATCGCGATTATCCACTGGGATGACGATTCGCAATTCAGCGGGCTTTGCTATTCTTATTTTGCTTGCCTTGTTGGTGAAAGCCGTCAAAAGAAAGTCTTCCGAGTATTTGAAGACGTCGCCGATCCGATAGCGCTGTGTCTTGCCAGCTTTCCTGCTTTCATTTACCGGCTTGCGTAATTATCCGGATATTCATCGCGTTCAATTTTCTTGTCAAGTTTAGATATGTCAAGCGAATGTTTTTATACTCCTTGTTGATGAAGATTCCATTCAAAGTTTTGTCTGAAATGATGCTGTTTTCGTATATCAACTCAAAATATTCGCCAAAAGCAATGACTTTGAAGCCTTTCTGGTCTAATATATCTCTTAAAGCAACTAAAATTTGTGATTTTTTTATGCTTATAACAATTTATTTGTCAACAGCCGTTTATCATAGAATTTTATTATTTTTATAAAAAAGGTTTAATTCCCCACCCCTTGGGCGCGAATATTTTCAAGGAGAAATCTTCAATACCATGCGGTTTGCCGCAGGGATTCTTTATTTTCATAATTCAATTCTATCATAATCAACAGCAAAATAAAAAACAAGCCGAGGATGGCAAACCCGCTGGCACGCTAGAAATGCATCAAAGCGAGTGCGCCGGATTTGTCACGCCCGATTCCGCAGATAAGCCGCCGGCTTGCGCGTCGTCCTCCACAACGGCGGGCAAATATTCCCGCTTTTATGTTCTATCAATTATTTTTTGAATTATTTTCTCTTTCAATTTTTCTCCAAATTCATTCTCTCTTTTTACTTCTTCAACTGTTCTTATTGTTATATTTCCAAAAACCGCCTTCCCGGCAATATATAATTCCGGCAACTCTTCATTTTCTTTATTTATTTCACTGGGCATAAATATTCCTGAGAATATTGGTGTTGTTTTGTTTACTATTTTTATATTTTTTGATACAATTATCTCGGTTAATCCGAACACTGAACTGACGTTTATTATTGTTCTTCCTTTTGGCAAATTATCCACAATTATTCTATTTGCTCCAAACAAACTGACATATTTACCGCCATTCCCATTCGCTGATTTTACATTTGACGTTCTCCATGAAAATACTGAAAAATATTTCTCACCTCCCTTTGGAGCCGCTATTTCATTGTTTTCAGTTTTTGTCAACGCGCTGTGTTCAATATTATTTTCATCTATTATTTTTCCAATGACACTTATCTCTTTTCCCGTTTCTATGTTAGTTATATAATCCAGCATCCGTTCATATTCATTCATATTTATTATATTTTGAGAATATTGCTCTGACAATTTTTTGGTCAGTTTGTCTTTTTCTTCATCTATGTTGAGCATGCCACCCTCCATTATAGAAAATTATAATACATTGAACGCGCTGTTTTGTCAATAACGCTTTAGATCCGCTTGAAAGAAAGTTGATATTCAGGAAAGGGAAAATCAACAGAACGCCTGTAGTTTGGAGAAACAACTATGCAATCGCCAGCATTTATAATTTTTTGCCAGCAAGGCTGGCGCACGCCATTCTTGCTGGCAAAATCCGCCCTTCCAGCGGATTCTGGTTGTTTTATCAGGTATAAATCACCGCACTCTGCAACAATTTCGCTCTTGCCGCTTTCTTCTTTCCCTCTCACCAAGATTGGATTCGGAATCACGAAGCTCAATATATTCATATAATCGATCTCTTGGTATGAACGCTGGAGTCTTATCATCTTTTTCAGGAGTTTTTTTCAACACAGAAATGAAATTTTTCGTTTTTTCGACATTAATAGCGATCAGGCTTTTGCCTCTCATAAATTTATCCAACAGTTTATTGCATATTTTAAATATTTTCTCTGTAAAAAAATGAATTATTGATCGAATGGCGTTTTCATCCTATTTATTATTAAATATCCAGTTTTTATGTTTAAATCCACCAGAATATTTTAACGCCGATGTCTCTCTTGCTATCGCAATCGCTAAAAACACCCATTTCGCGAAGCTTCTCCTTTTTCTGTCCTATTATATTTCACTGGAATGCGCGGGCGCAATGCCCCGCAACTTTAGGGTTGTCCCTTTAGAGCGCCGCCTGATGACAACAACGCCCTTTCTATCTCGTCAATAACCTCATCCGGCGTGGACGCCCCGGCGGATATGCCGATGGTGTTGTATGTTCCTGTTACAAACGCTTCTGGAATCTCGCGAGCATTTTCAACAAGAACAACAGGTTTGCCGGCAACGGCGGCTCCATTTGTGGCTTCGCCAGACACTGTGTGCGCCGCCCGTGCGACCGCAACCAGACGCCGCGTATTTGCGGAATTTCTCCCGCCCGCAATGATGATCGCATCCGCTTTTTCGCACAGCGTCCTCAGCGCGTTTTGCCGCTCTCTCGTTGCGGAGCATATCGTGTCGTATATTGTTATGCGGGGAAAGACCATTTGCAACGCATCGCATATCGCCGCATAATCCTCGACGGACAGAGTTGTCTGCGCAATCACGGCTGTTTCAGCCGCAGGATCCTCGGCGAAAAGGATGCGGGCGCTTTCCAGCGCGTCGCGGGCGCTTTCCACTACGATGCCGCCAGGCGCGTACCCCTGTATGCCGGCGATTTCCGCATGGCGCTTTTCGCCGGCAAGAAAAACCCGGCGTCCTGATTCGGACAGTTCTTGCGCAAGCGTCTGGCTTCTCTTCACTTTTGGACAGGACGCATCCGCAATGCGGAAGCCTCTATCCCTAAGACGCGCCTCAGACTGCGGGGTGACGCCGTGGGCGCGTATAATGACAACCGCGCCCCGCGCGGCGCAGGGCGCATCCACGTCTTCTTCCAAAATTTCAACGCCGCGCACTTTTAGGGTTTCGAGTACAGCCGGATTGTGAATAAGCGGACCAGCCGTGTATACTTTTTGGCGGGCGGCGGCTTCACGCAGGGCGATGTCAACCGCCCTGCGTACGCCCGCGCAATAGCCTAACACGGAAGCCCGAATGACATTCACGGCTTTCAGGCTGTGGCAGCCGCAACCGCGCTTTTAGCTTGCCGTTTTCTTCCGTTCTTTTTTGCGGCGATGTCCCAGAAGTTCACAAAACCGCACGCGATGAAAATGGTTGAATACACGCCGCTCACCATGCCAATGAGCAGGGCGAGAGCAAAGTCTTTCATGGAGCCTGTCGTAAAGATGTACAGGGAGAGAACGGCGAGCATGGTCGTTAAGGTCGTGATGATGGTGCGCCCAAGCGTTTCGGTGATGGATCGGTCGAGCACATCGACAAAGGCGTCTTCGGGATAGAGACGCTGGCTTTCACGCACACGGTCAAATATAACGATGGTGTCATTGATAGAGTAACCCAGAATGGTGAGGATCGCCGCAATGGTGGTGGTGTTGAACTCCATGCGCGTCCATGTAACAAACGCCACCATGACGAGCGCGTCATGGGCGATGGCAAGCACCGCTCCAATCGCGTACTGGGGCTTGAACCGGATGGATGCGTACGCCAAGATAAGCAACAAGGTCAACGCCATAAGAATAGCCGCCTGATGGGAAAGGGCTTTTGAGAAGCGCGAGCCAACGTAGTTGGAGCTTGTCACCGCCACGCCGTCAATTCCCGCGTTCAAATCCGGGCCGGTTTCCAATGCCGTTATGATCGCCTCGGCGGGCGCCCCGCCCTCCATCTCGCTGTCCTCCATGCGGATCATAAACCGGCGCTCTTCGGGACGCCCCAGCACCTGCACCGAAACCTCTCCCAGAGACGAAAGGCTCCCGCGCACTTGCTCAATCGAGATCGGAGCGGCGTTCAAGGGAAGGTAGTGAACCACAAACGGCTCGGCGCCGAGGTGGGGGTTGCCCGACGCGCTTTGCACAAAGAGCGAAGTCTGGACATCCGAAGGAGCGGCCGTCACCACACTGATCCCGTTTACGCCGGAAAGGGCGGTTGCTATGGAACCAACTGCGGCATATTCAGCGTAGGGAAAGGGATAGGTTTTTCCCTCAACTCCCGAACCCGATATAACAATATACAGGGTGTTTCTATCAAATGAAATGGATGCGTTGCCCGCTCCATTGTAGGTCAGACGGAGCGCCGGGGGCGCAAACTGCACTTCCTGAATGAGACCCGCCTGAAAGTCAACGCCCAGATTGAAACCGCCCTTCAAAATATAGCCCACAAGACCCGCGCCAATCAATACAACCGAAGCGATAGCGCACGCCAAAAACGTTTTTGAGAAATGTATGATTTTTTTCATTAGTTAATCCTCCAGCTCACCGAGACCCTCTTGCTGCCGAGAACATCCGTGCCAAAGTCGAAGATGAGGCGGGACACGAAGAGCGCGGTGAACACCGACGAGATAACGCCTATCGCCAAGCTGACCGCAAAGCCCTGTATTGGTCCCGAACCAAGTTGCGAGAGGAACAGCGCCGCGATAAATGTGGTGATGTTTGAGTCCATGATCGCCCAGAACGCCTTGTTGAAGCCCGCGTCGACCACGGCTTTTCTGCTTTTTCCAAGCCGCATCTCTTCTTTCATGCGTTCAAATATAATGACGTTCGCGTCAACCGCCATGCCGATGGTCAAAATGAATCCCGCGATGCTCGGCAATGTAAGGGTGAAGTTGAACGCGGAAAGGATGCTGAACATGAGGAAAATATTCAAAATTTGGGCTATCACCGCATTGAAGCCGGATATTTTGTAGAAGAGCAACATGAATATCATGACCGCGCCCAATCCGCCGATGAGGGCGTACAATCCTTGCCGGATCGTATCTTCGCCCATGCTCGCCCCTATGTTCTGCTGATTGACAACTTCCAACTGCACGGGCAGAGCCGCAGTTCTCAGGGTGAGCGCGATGTTGTTCGCCTCGTCCAAACTGAAACCGGTCAAGCGCACGGACTCGTGAATGCCGCTCTGAATGGTCGCCTGGGATTTCACGCGGTCGTCAAGCACAATGGCGAGCGCTTTCCCGACATTCGCGGAGGTGAGCTTATAGAATATCTCGCCGCCCTCGCTGTCAAGGATAAAGGTGACTTCCGGCTTGCCGTCAACATCGGCCCGGTCAACGACCGCGCTCTTGATGTGGTTGCCGTCCAGTCCGATCTCTCGCTTGACTGCGGTATAGCCGGTGAACTCGTCAAGCCCATAGCGATCTTTGGTATAAACGCCTAAAATCATCACATCATCGGGAATGATCGTAGGATCAATGAGATTGCCCGCGCCGTCAAATGTGGTTGTAGGATGATCAGTGTAGTATTGGTTGAACGTTTCAAGCGTCTCTGTGTCAACCATGCGGAAGGTGAGGCTTCCCTTTCCCATGATGATGTCGTTGATGCGTTCAGGATCAGCGGTTCCGGGGATTTCCACATATATTTGATCCGTTCCCTGCCGTCTGATAACCGGCTCGGTAAGACCGAAGCGGTCGATGCGGCTGTTAAGCACCTCAAGCACCCTGCTCATGGCGTCTTCGCGGTCGGCTTCGGTCAGCGGGTGATCCGTTATCTCCTGGAGCGCATCCATATTGGCCTGAAGCACGATGCTCAAGCCGCCGGAAAGGTCCAACCCCAGTTGCACCGCGTTTTTCTGAAGGTTTTTCAGGGCGAATATCCTGTCACGATAGTTGGTTTCTATTACGTCAAGAGCCTCCTGCCTGCTGGCGAAGGCTGAAAGCGTGGCTCTCGCGTTCCACTTTTCAGGAGCGGGAGCGCGGGATTCTTTTAAGATTTTCTTCGCCTGTTTTTGCAAAAAGAGGAGTTTTTCAGGCATGTCGCCGCCCGTCTTCGCGTTGTCAAGCAAAAGCTGCAAATCGGCTTGCGCGGTCTGGGATGCGTATATCTTTATCTGCTCTCGCGAGTTTAACGCCAAAGTTTGTTCATCTTTGGGAATCATAAAATACCAGCGGATAGTCGGATACAGAAAAACCAAACAAAGCGCAACTACCGCCAGAATAATCAAGAAACGGTAGCGTTTGCTCATGACTTCTCCCCGCCGCCCTTCTCATCTTTTTTTTCTTCGCTCTTCTTTTCTTCTCCGTTTTCATCGTCGTCCGCTTCTTTAGCCGCCGCCTCAACGCTGGAAACAGCCGAGCGGCTGAACTCCATCTTGGTGTTCTCATCAACCCTGACAATGACGGAAGCCTCTTTGATTTTCTGAATAGTCCCATGAATGCCGCCTATAGTGACGATCTTGTCGCCCTTTTTAAGCGCGCCGAGCATTTTCTGGGTCTCTTTCTGTTTTTTGTTTTGCGGTCTGATGATGAGAAAATAAAATATCCCTATGATCAAGATGAAGGGAACAAAGGAGACAAGCGCGTTTCCACCCGCGCCGCCGCCGCCGGCGTCAGGCGTGGCCATAAGCAAGGCGCGGTGAAATGAAAATACTGAAAAAAGTGCTGAGTTCATACTGTAACTTCCTTATTATAGAAAAATGTAAGATAACGGTACCATAAAAAAGAAGAACTATCAAGGGGGAAATTTGAAGCGTCCGGGTACGCCCGTCTATACGAGACGCCGGGCGTCTTGGAATGCGCGAGGGACGCCGCTGCTACAACGGCAGTTGCGGTATGGTTGACTAATGCATTTCATATATTATATGATAAGGCGACGCTAAAATAAAAAAGTAAGAAATTGTTTGAAGAATTCCCACAAGGGATATTTGAAGCTGTTCCAAAAACAGTCGCTCCGCGCGTTTTGAAACAGCCTCATTTAAAAAAGCTTTTCATGAGGAGAACAATATGCACATTCTTGCGCAGGAACTCAACGGCGTACTGGAAGGCACGGTCGCTTCGCGGCTGCTGTCCACATTGGGAAGCCGCATCTACTTTCCCAAGGGCATTATCGCCCAGGCTGCGGAAGCGAGAGCGTCCGCCCATAAAGCGAACGGCACGATTGGCATGGCGTACAGCAAGGGAAGCCCGTTGCTCATGTCCGCCATTGCGGAGGCTATGCCTGTGTTCAAACCCGAAGAAATCGTGGCGTATGCGCCGACCGCAGGCGTGGAAGAGGCGCGGCAAGCGTGGAAGGACATGCTCATTCAGAAAAACCCTTCCATAAATCCAGCGCATATATCGCTGCCCGTGGTTGTGCCGGGTGTCACCGCAGGCATTTCCTACATGTCCGATCTGTTCCTCAACGAGGGAGACGTCATCATAGCAAGCGATCCGTGCTGGGACAATTACGAACTCGTGTTTCAAGAGCGCAGCGGATCGGTTATAAAAGAAATCCCCTTTTTCAACGGAGGTCCCGGACTCGCTATGGAGTCAATAGAACGGGGCGTACGGGAGGCGGCGAAAACCGGAACGGCGCGCGTCATTCTCAACTTCCCGAACAACCCTTCAGGCTATTCGCCCACTATAGACGAGGCGGAACAGCTATTCCGTCTGTTTGAGGATGTCGCGGAACAGGGGGCTGATGTGCTTGTCTTCTGCGATGACGCCTACTTCGGGCTTTTCTACGAGGATCACATCATTCAGGAATCCATTTTTTGCAGGCTCACCAACCTCCATGAGCGAATTTTAGCCGTAAAGATCGATGGACCTACCAAAGAAGACTACGCATGGGGCTTGCGCATGGGCTTTATCACCTTCGGCTGCAAGGGCATGGAGGCTCGTCACTACGACGCGCTGGTGAAAAAGCTCATGGGCTGCATCCGCTCGTCGGTTTCCTGCGCAAACACGCCCGCGCAGCACCTTATGCTGAAAACCATGAACGATCCCAGAACTGGCGCTGAAAAAGACGCATGTTTTGATCTGTTGCAAAGACGGTACCGTACGGTAAAACGCTTTATAGCGGCTCATCCCGGGCATAAGGCGCTGCAACCGCTGCCCTTCAATTCAGGGTATTTTATGAGTTTCAGGTGTAACGGACTTGACGCCGAAACATTGCGCCAGACCCTGCTCGCAAAACACGGCATTGGTACGATTGCGTTGGGCGGCGTGTACCTCCGCGTGGCGTTCTCCAGCATCGAAGAAGAAGACATACCGGCGGTGTATCAGGCTGTATACGATACGGCCAAAGAATTGACAGAATGATCCGCGTGATCCGCGTGGCGGCTGTTCGCGCGTTTTTTATGTTAGAATTCGGCTGGCTTGCCATCCCGCGGCGCCACGGGTCTCCATGTAAAACGGCGTTGAAAACAGGCGTTTTTATCGCCGTTTTTTTCCTCGCCCTGCAAACGATGCAAACAGTCGCGGCCCAGGAACCCGGCGTGGAACGGGATGTCGAGACCGAACAATCCTATTCCCCGGATATGGCGGATCTTATCCTTATCACGGAACAGAGCAGATCGTCCGAATTGAAGCTGAAAAACAACGCGCTTGCCCTGATCGCCAGACTGCTTGCGCAAAACAAGAAAAATCCTGAAATACTGGAAGCCCTGGAATTTCTGGCTCTTGAAGGAACCGTCAACATGAGGCGCGTAAACGGAAAAGTCGTCAACACGTACCCGGACATACGGGCGAAAGCCGCGACCTGTTTGGGCGATTACGGCGGGGAAGGCGCCAGGAAAATCCTCATCCAGATGCTTAAAGTCGAATCCGATGGGATGGCGCTGACACCGGCGCTCTACGCTTTTGCAAAGATCGGCGTAATCGCGGAAGATGAAATCGTTCTTAACGACATGATGCGCCGCGTCGAAGCCCGCCGCCCGGACAACCTCCTTGCGCTGGCGTATTTGGACGCGCTCGAACAATACAGCGAACAGGGCGGCAAGATAAACCTCGCCACCCGCCAGACCATTTCCCGCATCTCACAGGGAGCGTATGCAAGCGTGGTGAAAAAGAAGGCGCGGTCGCTGCTGGAAAAACTCAACGCGTACAGGGAGCGATAATCCCGCCTGGCGCCAGACGCGCTTCTATTCCATCTTTCCGGTTTTTTGCGGAACGCCATTGCGCCTCTGCGCTGATGACAAAACTTCATACGCTTCCAAACCGGGCCGCGAATCATCAGAAAAAAGGTGAAAAATGAAAAATTTATGTTGACATAAGAAAAAACGTCAGATATACTACAACATAAAGGCGGGTGAACAGGCTCCGCCTCAACAAAGCACGTCCACGCAAGAAGAGGCAAGGCAATAGGCAATGGAATGAAAAAGAACACCATGAAACGCTTGAAGAAAAAGTTCGATGCCGTCTTGTCCATCATTTTGATGGTGGCGTGCGAGACCTGCGCCCTTGTCCCCGAAGAAGGCCCCCCCCCCCCCCGTAAATCCTGATCCAGAAAAGCCAAAACCTGACCCCGACAAGCCCGTGAATCCCGACCCGGAGAACCCGAAGGAATTCCTTATAAAGTGGATCGACACCGACGGGAGCGTGCTTCAGGTCGGAAATGTGAAGGAGGGCGCCATGCCCGCCTATAACGGCCCGATGCCGACGTTGCCGGAGAGCGTGGATTTCGCGACGGGCCGCCCGGCTTTATATGTCTCGGGCCTTCCCACAAAGGCGAGGCTGTACAACCATACGCTCGGGTGGAATCCGGCGCCGGTAAATGTGACCGGAACCGCCAATTACACCGCGAAATTCGCCAAGGGCGAGAAACTTGACTTCCCGGAGAACTACTATGCCGAGGAGGCCGCGATATACAAGGTGATGGACAGCGTGCCGTACAAGATGTATTTGCCCGGTATTGACTATCCTCTTCTTGTCCATGCATTGCAGCGGAGAATCCAGATCAAGGCGAAAATGGGATACGGCCCGGGATACACCCCCGGCGAAGTGACATTTTGGAGAAATTCTCCTACTTTTGATGTCATGATGACGCATGAAGGCTCCTTGATGGCTAGGCAGTGGGATGGTTCCGATGATGTTGCATGGTCTAATCTAATTGGTCCTGGAATTATTTATGTTGATGGGCACATGGTTACTGGAGGTATGTATATTCCGGCAAATTACTTTGATTACTATCCCGACGATCTCCATGAGAAAGACTGCTACGCGTATCAAAGAATTCCATTCAAGGCGACTACGCCGGTTATCGATGGCAAGGTGCTGAACATAGTCGACAGCAAGATACCAAACCATATGGACAGGGACGATGAAACGCAGATCATCCGTTCTCGCAGGGTTTCGATAGATACGGACAATGACGGGGCCGAGGACGAGTGCATGACCCTGTCCCCTTTGTTCATAACCCACCGGGAGATGTTCGACCAGATTCGGCCGGGCGACGATATATCGTTCAGGATACACCAGGATGCGGACAAGATAGGAGCATTCGGAACTGGTCTCGGCGACATCCTCGACGGACGTGTGTTTCCCGAGGATGTGGAATCGTACGGGGATTACATCAACGACCGTGACTTCATATACAAATGGGCAACGGGCAACCCGGCGGCGAACGGGGATAATTTCCAGACGATAGAGCTTGCCAACCAACGGCATGTCTATGACGAGTATGATGACCTCATATACGTAGGCGATCCGTATACCGGCAAGGCGTCGTCGCTAAAGTCTGCGGACTAATCCGTTGGGCGCGGCGGCCGCGTGGAAACACACGGCCGCTTTTTTTATGCGGAACGGTGTCAGACACGAGGCGCCTGGCGCCAAATTGACACCGCGGGTGTGCACTGCGCTTTGGCGTCAGACACAAGGGTGTCGCACTGCGCGAGGCGAGGTATCTGACACAGGGCGACACGGATGTTGCACTGCGCGAGGTATCAGACACAGGCGCGGAACGGGTGTCTGACACCAAAGCGACGCTCATGACAATCCCGTATTATAAGCATGAGAAGCTTGCGAACGCTCCTCGACGGAGCGGCGCGTCATGTTGCGTCGAAAATCGACCATCGCGGAGGCTCACTGTGATCCCGTGAGCAGACGCGGTTTCTGCCCTGATGTTTCGCTTCGTACAGAAGCTCGTCGGCGCTGGATACAAGCTCTTCCGCCACCTTTTGCATGTCCGGGATCATGCAGGCGGCGCCGACGCTGATCGTTATGGAAGTTGTTCCTTTCCCGTTGGCAAGGGGAATGCAGGTCTCTTCCACCTCGCGCCGGATGCGTTCGGCGATTTCCAATGCGCCCAAGAGTTTGGTGTTCGGCAACAACAGGGCGAATTCCTCGCCGCCCATTCTCACCGCAAGATCAGCCGGACGTTTTGCGGCTCTCGCAATAACGTCCGCCACCACCTTGAGCAACTGGTCGCCTTGCGGATGGCCATACGTATCGTTGTAGTGTTTGAACAAATCCAAATCCATCATCAGAAATGAGATCGGCGACCCATCTCGTATCGCGCGTTTCCATTCATCTTTCAGACATTGATCGAAATTCCGTCTGTTCGCAAGACCGGTCAATGGGTCGGTGAGACCGTACATCATCGTCGCCGTGACATTGACAAGAAGAAGAAATTTTCCCCGAAAAATCGAATCTATATCATTAGCCATAACTTTAAAAAATTGTCCCTTGTCGCCTATCCTCGCTTTACGGATGGTCTCAAAATACCCGCTCTGCTGAATCGCTTCGCCGATCACCGCTTTCATATCCTCATTATTAAATAAATCAAGAATCGGCTTGCCCTCGCAGTCTTTCGCATTATAGAAGTTCGTCATGTCCCGCATCGCCTTGCCCATATAGATGACGCGGCTCTTTTCGTCAACCACGGCGAGCAGATTGGGAGTAATCGAAAGGATCATATCCATTATTCCGGCAAGGGTGAGCGCCGGCTTGATGAGCGTGGAAATATAACAATTGAAGATGACGAACACCAAAAAGACAACTCCCATCATAGCGGCGAATACAATGGTCACCGAGTTGCCTAAAATCAGAGAAAAGGCGACAGGTTTAACCACAACCATATACCAGTTCAGCGAAGCTATAGGTATGACCATATATTGGGTGTTGTTGTCAATGAAAGAAAAGGATGAATCAGGCGCGAGACCCTGGATTTCGGACACTATCTTCTCGCCGGCTTTTGCGAAGAGATCTGACAGCAGGGGTTTTTCAGCCGCGCCGGCGATAAAAGCGGAATCGCGGGCCGCAGTTATTTCACCGCTGCCGTTGAACAGGTACATGTCCGAATCTGGCGGGGGGGCGTAGTCAACGCCATACAGGAAAGAAAGAAATGTCGTCAGGGCAACCCGGTTGCCCACAACGCCGATTCCCCTGGCGCCCTCAGATCCATGTTCCCGCACCGGCGCGTTGATATACAAATACCAGTCCTCCACCGTAAAGTACTCATGGTATACGTTCAGACTGAACGGTTCTTTTTGATCGCGGACAGCCGGATACCACTGATGATACGCGTCGTCAGGGTCATAGGTCGTAAGATGAGAGTCGCCTTCATAGTACCGCCCGTCCACGTCGCAACCCCACGAAACGACGCCGCTGGAGAAAGCCTTTCCATACGCGAGTATCTCCGCGACGCCGATTGGCCGTATCACCGGATCGTCGGGATTGCGGAATAAAAGGCGGACAAGGGGAGACTCCGCAAGCCTCACGGTCAATTCAATCTCCCGGCTGAGCCGCGCTTCCAACTGCAACCGCTTGCTTTCGGCGAACTGCGTCAATTCTTCCGCAGATCGAGCGGTGATAAAATGCCGCATTACCTGAAAGAAAACAATGCTCCCGCTTGTCAGAATGAAAAAAAAGAAAAACACCGAAAAGACAACTACTTTATGGTTAATCGTGCTGTTAAGGCGGTACATCATTAGCAATCCTTTCTATTTTGCGCATGCTTTATTTTCTCATCATACAACTTACGCTTTCTTGCTATGGCGCCGCAAGGAATGGCTTTTTCCGTCCTGGAAAGACCATTTGAGATTACCCACTCCCATGCGGGGGGGGGGGGGCATGCTCCGCATACGGCGTCCGCAATGGCGCATGCTGTCTTACTATATAAAACATAAGACTCCTCTTTGTTTACTAACAATAAATTATAGCAATAGTTTTGGGTTTTGTCTATAAAGGATCGCTCGTTTCTATGTAAAATAATACGCGCTTTTTGAGCTTGAATTGGATGTCATCCGCAATCAGCGCGGCGTGTCTTCCGCCTCCCAAAGCGGCGTAACGCCGGCTTTTCCGGCAGCTTTCTCCTAAAGGAACCCCACGCCGGAACTCGCTCCCTAATACGGACTCCGCGCCTCCCCGCGCATAGACTTGGGCAAACGCAGAGGCGCCAGACGCTATCCTGACTTCCTTTACTATGGCTGTTGAAGAAACAGCCTTTTCCATGCGTAAAAATTCGCCTTGAAATGATTTTGCGCATTATGCGTCGCATACTCCCACAGGTTTTTCCATAAAGAGCGCGGCGACCTCTTGACGTAATTGTCATTCCAGTTCATACTATCCTATACTTTAATACAAAAGGAGACCCACCGTGCCCTGTGGAAGAAAACGCAAGCTGCAAAAAATTGCAACCCATAAACGCAAGAAGAAGCTTCGAAAGAACCGGCATAAGAAGAAGTAATTCCGCCGGGGCGAATTCGGGAACGTCCGACGGGAGGTTCCCTGCCCTTTTCTAAACCTCATTATGGAAGACATCCTATCACACATTGGCGATCCGCGTGATTTGGCGCGGTTGGATTATTCCGCTTTGACCGAACTTGCCGCAGAAATAAGAAAGGTGATAATTGCGACAGTAAGCCGAAACGGCGGTCATCTGGCGTCTAATTTAGGCGTAGTGGAATTAACCATCGCGTTGCATCGGGCATTTCATTCTCCGCACGACAAAATCGTGTGGGATGTGGGACATCAGTGTTATACGCATAAATTGCTTACAGGCAGATATACCGGTGGTTTGTCCTTTTCCCAATTACGACAGATGGGCGGGTTGGCTGGTTTTCCGAAGTACAGTGAAAGTCCGCACGACGTCTTTAATACGGGTCACGCCTCAACCTCAATATCAGGGGCGCTGGGCTTGCTTGCGGCGGATCGGCTCAAGGGCGGCGATCAACGGGTGATAGCGGTTATTGGAGACGGCGCACTCACCGGCGGACTTGCGTACGAAGCCCTGTCCCACGCGGGACAGCTTGGATTGCCGCTCATCGTCATTCTCAATGACAACGCCATGTCAATAAGCAAAAATGTCGGCGGACTCTCCAAGTATTTAAGCCGTCTTTCCATGAAGGCGAAGTATCAGAGTTTCCGCCGGGGTTTTGACGCCCTTGTGAAAAAGACTCCCGTTGTCGGCGAGACGCTTTATAACGTCATCTACCGCTTGAAGCGGGCGGTGAAAGCCATTTTCTACACGGACAATTTTTTTGTCGATCTTGGTTTTGAGTATGTGGGTCCTATCAATGGACACAATATAGCGCAGCTTGAAAGCCTGCTCTCTGATGTCAGGAAGCTTGATCATCCGGTGGTGGTGCATGTGATCACCCAGAAAGGCAAGGGCTACAAGTATGCGGAAGCCAATCCAAGCGCCTATCACGGGGTGGGCGCCTTTTCAATAGATGAAGGTATCGCCGATCCGAATACGGGGCGGTCTTTTACGAACGCTTTTGGGGAGGCAATCGTTGAAGCGGCGACGCGGAACCACGCTGTCGCCGCCATCACTGCGGCTATGGAACATGGCGCCGGACTTGCGCCGTTTAAGGAGCGGTTTCCCGAACGGTTGTTTGACGTCGGCATCGCCGAGGGTCACGCCGTCACTTTTGCGGCGGGGCTCGCCTGCCAGGGGCTTCGTCCGGTGGTCGCGGTGTATTCCACCTTTGCCCAGAGAGCCTACGACGCGGTTATCCATGATGTGAGTCTGCAACAGTTGCCGGTGGTGTTCTGCCTTGATCGCGCCGGATTCGTCGGCGGCGACGGGGAGACCCATCAAGGCTTGTTCGACATCGCGTTTTTTCGCATGGCGCCGAACATGACGATTCTTGCGCCCGCCAGCAAAAGCGAATTGAAAGCCATGCTTGATTTCGCCCTGTCAAGCAAAAGCGCGGTGATGATACGCTATCCAAAGTCCGACTGCCCCGAAGAGTGCGGCGCCTTCGCCTCGCCCCTGAAAAACGGGCGCGGCGTATTCATCCGCAGGAACAACGCGCCAATATGCATCGCCTTTACCGGCAGCCTCTACACGCAGGCGCTGGATGCGGCCGAGCGGCTCGCTTCATGGGGCGTTGCGGCTGATATATACAACCTCCGGTTCCTCAAACCCATTGATGAAGACTACCTCGCCGGTCTTATGAACGCCTATACGCTCTTTGTTTTTGCGGAAGAAGGCGTCCGTTCTGGCGGTTTCTGTGAATACGCGGCGTCTCTTGCCGTGGAGCGGCGCTGTCATGCCCATATAGCGACGCTTTCGGCAGGCGAACAATTCGGCGGTCTTGGTAAGCGGGACGAATTGCTGCGCATAAACGGACTGGACGGCGAAAGCATCGCGGCGTTTGTCAGAACCGCCATAGCGAAGAACGACCGCATGGCTGAATAGCCTTTGCGCGGCGCCGTTTTTTATCGATTCTTTCATATTGTGAGGTATAATTGCCCTTTAGAGCGGTTCAATTTATAAACAAGATGGAATTGAAGGATGAGTGAATTCATACATAGATCGCATAAAGCCTCTCTATTGTTATATCATATTGTTTGCTCTTGCATAAAATGACATTGAGAATCTGATGGGTGAAAACCTCGCCGCAGGTCGCGCCCGTGGTATTTGCCGCAATATAATTACGGATTGATTTAAATATCGCTTTTAAGTTATGAGCGGATTTTAAATTGACGCGGACAAATTTACCAGCGTCTTCTATTCGCTGTCCAAATTGCGGTATATTGGGTATTTCTTCAAAAATAAATTCGCCGTTCTTTTTTATAAATTTATGGATAAACGCTCTTTCTCCGCCGTTAAATCATACGCCAAGATACTCATTTGATAAGGTTAAATAATTTTCAAGCCGCATCCTTCGGTCTTTGTGGTTTTTCTTTTTGCACTCCACCACGATAAAGCGTTCACTTTCGATTTTTTTCTCATTTTTGAAAACGGCAATACCAAGGGGGTGTTCTTTTTTGTCGGGCGGAGTTTCACCCGGCAGCGTGGATGCGTTTGTATATGTTCTTTTAGCCGTAGTCTTGGTCCAATTGTTTTGAGAATGCCCGCATCGCTCCGGTTTCTTCGGGCGCAACGCTTGCTTCCTCGCCGGAAATATCATCAATAAATGTTCCATCTTTCTTTTTTTATAGCATCTATTATAATTTTCTGCTATCCGGCCTTTTTCAATGATTGAAGGCTTGCCATATCTTTCTTATGCAATCAAGCCCTTTGAGACATTCAAAATGTCTGTCAACAAGCGCCCTCCGTAGGCGAGTTGAAGGTGCGGGAAGTGACGCCTCGACATAAAAAAGCGTCCTCAAACTGGCAAAAATTTCCCGCGTCAAGGATGGCGCGGCAAGAAAGTCGGGGAGAAATAATTTCTTCCCACAGATTTATTTTTAAATAGTTATTGTTTTTATCTGTTTTTATGAAATTTACTATGCATAAAACAAAATAACTCACTATGTCCTAAAAGGGAAAGCCATAACCCCTTGTTTTCCTGTCTCAAGCTCCGTTTTATGACGATATCCCGCCCCTCTCGGAAGGTTTTCCCCGCCGCCTGCCCGTCCTTCCCCAGCAGCGTTTCCAGTGTCTCCAGGGAGTCATTGCCGCTGCCAAGCCGGAACAGGATATTTTTCCCTTTGACACTCTCCTTCAACGTTCCCGTTGCACGCTTCAGAATATGCTCCGAACTTTTGGACGAACTCATGACGATGCCCTCATGTAACTGACACCTATTTTACCACGTGTATCCGCCGGTCGCCGTGGATGTCGGCAAGACGCCGGTTTACCGGATCAACGTACAGATGTGATCCATCCCTTTCAGGGGCAACACGCCCAGGAGAATGTCGTTTGCGTCCGGTATGACCACTGCCTGTAGGCTGATGCTACGGTCTTTCCAGCGGATTTCCACCGGTTCGGTCAGGCCGTATTGTGTGATGGAACCATCGCCAGACTGGAATCTACTGTTTCCACGATGGCTAGCCTCAGTTTTTGCTTGGTTTCCTCGTTAATAGTCAACGTCCAGTATCCGGTGTCGGGCATGGCATCCAGTGTAACGGCGCGGATTTCCTTGAGAAGTCCGCATTCAACCATCAGTTTGTCCTCGGCGTTGCCAAGGTAATTTCTTCCATAAAAGTTCCTATACTATATCTCCCGCCTCCTAATATACCGAAGAAAGCCCTGAAGGACATGAAAACACCGTAGAATTTACTTAGAGGATGGCCATACAGGGACGTTGCAGAGTCAGTCGGGGATGCGCTCGCCCCCTAATCAGGGAAAGCCCACCGCCCTAAAAGTCTAAACTTGACCAACAAACGGCCGCAGATTTAACTCATAGCTCCGCGTTGTCAAAAGCGCCGTCAAAAGTGTCTGACACCGCGTCGTCCAATAAACCGGAGCGTCTGTGCAGCCTGTGATACAAGCCGCCAAACACCCACTCCGCCGCCCGCTCCACAAGCCCAGCCTTCACCGGATTCTCCGCTATGTACTCCCGCACTCGCAAGAGATTCGCCATCCCGTTGATTATGCGCGAGTAGAATCGCTCCCCCCAC
>JAISCC010000148.1 GCA_031265845.1 Treponema sp. | reverse complement strand
CTGTGAAAGGTTTATTGGTCGGGCGCAAGCCCGACCGCATCGGAGAAGCGGACCGCCGCCAAGCGCGGCCCCGCTTCTCCCTCCCACGCCCTCCCTCCCCTCCCTTCCCTTCTTTTTATCGCAACATGGCAATCATCATCATACAAAAAAACAACGAAGAATGAACGGGTCGTTCAAAAGATATAATTATTCTGCAAATGAGCCGTGTTGCTCATGTTCAGGGGATATAGCTCAGTTGGCTAGAGCGGCGGCTTTGCAAGCCGTAGGTCAGGGGTTCAAATCCCCTTATCTCCAACAATTTTCTATATTACATTGGAAAGTATATGGCGATAAAAACGGCTGTCAGAATTTTTATAGTATGTATTCTATCTTTTTTTGTTGGCTTGTATATTTGTATAGTATATATCGAATTCTTACAAAGACCCTTCTTCCAGAAATACACCGAATTTCTTTCAGCCTTGTGCGCAAAATACGAAAAAGATGGCAATATTTACATTATAGACAGAGGCGCCTTCAGAATTAGCTGCATGACTCCAGATGGGAGAATCAAATATTCCATCAATATAGATAAAATGAAGGACTACATAAAACTGTATGACTGCGCTATAGACGGGCAAGGAAATCTGTATGTGTACGCAATGGAAATAGAATATGACGCTTTTCTTACAAAAAAGGATATGATAAAAAAATATGACAAAAGCGGTGTTTTTATAAAAGATATTTTTGTTCTGGATTACACGGGCTCGGAAGACAGACCCCATACCTTCGCTCAATTCGGCTCCCTGCGCTGTGAAGACGGCATACTCACTTTTTCACGGGTTAAACAAGATATGGTGACGCTGTACCGTTACGATACGTTTCGGGATATTCTTGAGACTGCGGTTTTCAACGAGGGCGTTTCAGACTACTCGGTGGCGCGACTCGCGGTGAACGATCTTGATAATTTCATTTATTCTACCCGCAATGGGAATATATATGAAGTAAAACAAGGTGGTATGCCGGTTTTACGCGCTTCATGTGATTTTACCATAGAGAAGAACGGCGTTATCCCATGGTATCTTGATTATGACGCAATGGGAAACATCCTTTTCTTTGATATGGCTTCAGGAACCATTTGCCGGATACGCAAAGATGGCGTTGTCGACAAGCCGGTTCCCGATGTATTTTTTGAAGAACTGCACGACAAGGGAGAAAGTCCGCTTCTTACGATATTTGGTTTTCAGGAGGGTGTTTTTACCGGAGTGTATGGCGAAACCGTCTGGCGCTATGATGGGGATGTATTTCAAACGTACTCCGAAAAAGTGACGATTTCAATGTCCGAGCGCATGACGGTCATCGGAGTACAGGTCGCTTTTATAATAGGCGTGCTCGCATTTCTGCTTGGAGTATGCGTTTTATTTATTTTTATCCTTGACCGTTATGTATCGCTGTTCATTAAACAGATCATCATTATCATACCGATTACCATTGTGGCTTTCATTTCCTTCTATAATCTGACCTTCAGCATAATGGAAAAACGCCTCAATAATGAGATTTTTAAGGAATTGAATATGGCGGCGTCCATATCGGCGAATTTGATTGACGAGAGTGCGTTTGACAATCTGCAAAGCTTAAAAGACTTCGGCGGGGATTCCTATAAGAAACTATCCGCAACATTAAAACAGATTGTCAGAAACAACGCCGATGAATGGAGCAAGCTGTATTACACCGCTATTTATAAAGGAACGGGATTTGAGTATTGTATGTTGATATCCAATGATGAAGCGGGCATGTTCCGTCCCGCAGGATACCTAACAGAAGAATCTCCTGAGTATAGCCTTCTTAAAGAGGGCAAATCATTCGCGGATATATCGGATCTCTTTGACGGTAAATGGGCGTATTCGGAAGCCGGTCTGTTCAACAGCAAGGGTGAGTTGATCGGCGTTCTGGAAATTGGACTCGACATGGTCAGCTATCAACTCGGCAATATAGCGTTGCAAGAACGAGTTTCTTTTATCGGAGCGCTTATTTGCTTGGTGATCCTTATTGTTTTGATAATAGTAACGGCGATTATCGTCAACAACTTGGTGCGGATTGTCAACGTACTAAGCACCATCACGAAAGGCAACTATGGAGTGCGGGTGAACTACCGCGGACGGGACGAGCTTGGCAAAGTGAGTTCGGGATTGAATGTCATGGTTCAAGAGCTCCAACGGCAGTTTGCCTATATTACCAGCTTGAATGAGGCTTCAAGCCGCTTTGTCCCCGTCAAATTCATGGAACATCTGGGCGTACCGGATATTACAAAAATGAAGCTGGGCGATCATGTCCAGCGCGACTTGACGATACTGTTTTTTGATATACGTTCTTTTTCGATAAATTCGGAAATGATGTCGGCCCGGGAAAATTTTCTGTTTATAAATAAGGTGCTGGGCATAGCCGGCCCCATATTACGGCAATACAATGGTTTTGTTGATAAATACATGGGCGACGCGGCGATGGTATTGTTCGATGATGCGTATGACGCGGTACAGGCGGGCATAGAGCTTTATCGACAACTCATTCTTGATAAAACCACCAAAGTGCATATAGGCGGAGATGGCATCAGTATCGGGATTGGGATTCACAGTGGCTCGGTAATGATGGGGCTGGTTGGGGAAAATGAACGTTTGTCTGGCACGGTTATTTCCAAAAACGTCAATTTGGCCTCCCGGATGGAGACTCTTACCAAACAGACGCATTCCGGTATGCTCATCACCCGCGACACGTTGAATCAGATTGGCGACAGAAGGGATTCGCTTAATTTCCGGTTTATCGGTATGGTGCAGGCGGCCGGAGTCAACGAAGTCATCGGCGTGATTGACGTTCTTGACGCGCTCCCCGAACTTATCTGTAGAAAACGACTTGTATCCAAAAATGTTTTTGAATCCGGCATACGCAAATACCATACAAAAGACTATAAGGGAGCGTATGAACGCTTTAAACAGGTTGTCAAATTTGATGTTGATGATATATGCGCACAAATCTACCTTGAGCAGACAGAGAAGCATCTTGAAAACCCTAATCTGCCGAGTGTGTTTATTTTTGACAGAAAATAGGAGCCGCAGTATGTCGGCAATCGGCAGTTCCCGCGTCAATGTCCGTGATCCTTCGGCAACCTGACTCCCTCGTCTACTCCTTCAGCTTTTCCGAAAATTTGTATATCTCACGTATGTCCCCGCCGTCCGGTTACGAGCGCATAGGCGAAAGCGACGATATTCTCAAAGAAACGCGGTGTAAGGGTGTCAATGGTGTCTTGCGCGGTGTTGAGGAGCGTCCATGTAGGCGGAAGAAAACCGGACGCGGACAACTCTTGCTTGCTCACGAGCGCGGACGCGGCGTCCGGCTTTACGCGCAAAAAAGAAGCGAGTCCAGCCGCTTCATGAGAAGGCAATACGGTGATGGTTTGGGCGGCAAGACCTGCGCGAAAAAACCCCGCGTCATCCGAAAAAGGCGTCGGGACGAGCAACACCTTTTCCATGCGGATGCCGCGAGCGGTCGTAAGGGCGCGTTCCCTCATCTGGGCGATAAGATGACGGGAGCGTGAAACTCGAAGACCTTCGTCATTTCTAATCAGATGATCCACAGCCGTGGAGATGACAAGCGTATCCCCTACTCCGCAACAGTCGAAAATAAACACCTGCGCCTTGTCAAGACCGACTTCCTTCAGCGCTTTTGCAAGGGCGTACGAACCCTGCTCCAAAAGGCTGTCGCCGAATTTCAATTCTTCTTTATCGGTAAAAAAAATGAGCCAGTTTCCGATATTCTCTTTCTTTAAGGCAAGCGCAGTTTTAATCAGTTCGAATACTGCGGCGCTATTATCGTTCGCGCCTGGACTATTTGCGGCGCGGTCATAGTGGGCGGCCAGCACCGTAGTCACATGGGCTTTTGCAAGCGCCTGTTGAAAAATCAATTCCGGAGGACAGCCTATGGCGCTAAAACTCACGCTTGCCGGCACAAGACTATCAGGGTATACAAAAAAATGACGGCTCCCGTCGATATAGCACACAGTATAACACAAATGTACATCGTCAAGGAGGTTTTTAAGCATAACAAATCGATCCGCATCAAGCGCAATAAATTCCTTGAAACAATAGTAGGGAATCTCACGCGGAAACATGTCCTGAATCGCCTGCTTTTTTTTTTGCGATCTCAAATTTTTCAACTATACCACTTCATTGCAAATTGAGCCGGTTTCAAAGCTCATTCTGAAAGCCAGCTTTGAAAAATTGGTCTAACATCCATTTTTCTTTGAATCTACTATTTTTGTTTCAATATTTGACAGTTTGAAGCGACCGCGCCACCTCCGCGTTGAAAGGCGGCGTATATCTCATTTCTCCTTGTGAACGCTAAAAATTTCGGTTTTGGAGGCTCCCATAACGCTTCACGGTTCACCGCCAATCATGGTTTTCACACCGCGCAAAGCGACACGCGCAAAGCGACAATACATGACTCTTCGCAAGGGATTAAATGTAGAGCGCCTCGAACGTCCTGCTCGGATTAACCAGTTCTTCCTGAGCCTCAACAATAAGCAGTTCCCTGTTGCCCGCCTTGTACGTCGCTTCCATAATGCCGTAGATTGACGCTGTGACCCGCTCAAGCGCCTGTTTTACACCGCCTGTACCATGCAGGACAGTAGCAAGATAATGAGAGAGGAAAAGCGCCGCCGTAACATCGCCCGAACCGGCTATAATTTCAGAAAACGGGAGTTCCGGCGTCTTTATCCGGTACATCTCCGCGCCGTCCGACACCAACATACCGATATGCGACGCGCCAGCATCGCATTCTTCCTTGAAGCTCGTTACCAGCACAACCTTTGGACCCATACGGTGCAGTTCAACGACGGCTTTTTTTACATTTTCTACACTTGACGCATCAATGCCGGTTATTGCTTCAAGCTCAAACTGATTCGGCGTAACAATGTCGGCGACAGGGATGATCGTATTTTTAAACATCTCAGGAATGCCCGCTTTCACGTAAAACCCGCGTCCAACATCACCCATCACCGGATCACAACAGTAAATGGCTTTGCTGTTCTCCGCGCGTACCCGCTTTACAGCATTCATAACCGCGCCGCCAGTACCCGCATCTCCCATATATCCGGAAAGCACGGCTTCCACACGAGGCAAAACGCCCCGCTTGCCCAGCCCATCCACCAATTCACCGGCGAGCGCGGTGTCAAACACCCTGCCCGTCCAGTCGCCGTACCCCGTATGGTTGGAAAACGACACCGTATTGACAGCCCACACCTCGTGTCCAAGACGCTGAAGCGGAAAAACCGCCGCGCTGTTGCCCGCGTGTCCGTAGACCACATGGGACTGTATAGATAAAATCCCCATCATACACTCCTTTTAGAAAATTTAGAGATGCCGGCGACAATTTTGCTGATGTTGCACGATAGAAAACGCATAAATTTGCCTCTGCCGTCGCCGTATTTCAAAGTGAAATCCTTCGCCGCTTTGGAAAGCGAATAGTGAACCCCGTACTTCTTCTTGAGAAAATCCCAATGCTTTACAATCCACACGTAGAGATCGCTCACGGTATAGCCTGGAAAATCAAGCTTTATCCATCCTTCTTTGATGATCTGCACTATGGGGCTGTACACGTTCTTGTACCACGAAACGAGAGCTTCGGAAAACGAAATTTCTTTTTTAACGCCCTGGTTGATGAAATACTTGTGTACCAAAATATGATTGTAAATGACATCGTACCGTCCTGTTTGCGTAAAATCAAGCGTATAGTCCTCCGTCAATCTGCCGAAATAGGTCTTTTCATAAAAAAGATTCTTTTCATACAGAATAAGGCTACGCCGCAAGTCGTCGATAGTCTGATTCGGCTTTATGGCGATTTCACTGGAAAGGCTTATCACCTCCGCGTCAATGGCTTCCACTCCTTGCGTCTTGGCAACCGATACGCGGTGGTTCCCGTCTCGGACAAAGTACGCCCCCCCTATTTCGTACAGCAGAATCGGCGGCAACGTGATATTTTTAAGTTGCGCCTGATCCACCCGTTCCCAGCGCGAACGCATGTGCTCTGATTTGGGCAGGAAATATTGGTTAAAGTCCTGGTACCTGCCCTCGCTTCCCACGATAAGTTTAACAGGCACTATCTCCATTCCTTTATAAGACTGATTTTTCGGTCTAAGAATTTCCTTTACATCGTTAAAAGAAAGGAGTCTGTCCTTATCCGTATCCATAAAGTGCTGAATACGGGTGAGCAACGCTTTGTTTTTCGCCTTGGTAAAATCTTCAGCAGACTGCAAAATCTGCATAGCATCATTTGAATCCATCTTTCGGCCTCTTTTCTCCCTATGTCCTTGCCTTAAAGAGTTTCGGTGTCAATGATATAATGACCATACGCATTGATAATCTGCGTATCGCGGTATGTAGTAACACGTATATCCGATAAATCGTACAGATGAACATGACCATGAATAAGGTATCTGGGCTTAAAAGCCTCCATAAACCAGAGGAAAGCCTTAAACCCTCTATGACAAAGATCCGGCTTGTCGTGTATGCCAAGCGGGGGCGCGTGAGTCAAAAGCACATCGACAAAACGTCCGTGAACAAGCCGGTTGAACAGGAGGCGCGGAACAAGGCGGAAAATCTCCCTCAACATCTGCCAATCGGTGTATTGATTCTCTCCCCTGTTGTACCGCCTGGAACCGCCGAGTCCGGCAAAAATGATATTTCGCTCAATTTTTACTCTTGATCCGATATGAATCGCTCCCGAACCAAATTTTTTTTCTTCCCGTTCCCACAATGTGGAACTGTCGTGCGCGCGTCCAGGAAAGCCTTCCAAATCATGGTTACCGTACACGGAAAGCAACGGTTTATTGAGGGACGTAATGACAAAATCAAGATAATCCTGCGGCAAATCGCCCGCGCTCAAGATGATGTCGACATCCTTAAACCGCTCTTTTATGCTGGCTGTGTAAACAAGCGGATCCAAATGATCCGATATACAAAGTATCTTCATCTTTGACTAAAACCGTGTACATTAAAGATTGCTGTATAGTATATAATGTAACTTGATGTACGTCAACTCCACCAAACGTCTTTTGGGCGATCAAAACCTCACGAAGAAGCGGCTTTGAAGAATTTTCTGTTGTATATGAAAACACTTTGGACATCGGCTTGCTTTCGCCTGCAACCTCAAAGCGAAACCGATCAACGCGGCGCTGTTGAAAACTACAATTTTTGAGAAAACAAAGCGTAATACGACTATAACAACAAAGGGTAAAATGTACGAACTTAAAAAGCAACTCATTTTTTATGCGGGATGATGAGAGGATGATTTTCAAGCGCCGGTTTATCAATGAGACGAGCAGGAAACAATCAAAGAATCCCATCGTCTCATTGACGCAATATCCGCTCCAATCCGTGTGGGATTAGTACTGGGAGGAATTGCGGACCATTTCCACAATTCCTTGCAACCAGTTATTTCTTCGCGGGGGCGGCGGCGGCTTCGACTTTCACAACTTTGATAACGCCTTTGCCGTCCTTATACCCCTTGCCTTTGTAAGCGACGGTAGCTGTTTTCCCTGCCGCCACTTTGACAGGCGTCTCATTGACGCCATCCGCGCTGTACGTAACCGTCACTTCAGCCGCGCCGTCGTTGATAACGAAAATGCTCGCCGCGCCTTTTACCAACACCCAACCAGCTGACACTTTGCTGGCCGCGTCCGTAGCCGACACCGTCCCGCCTGCGGGCGGTTTCTGTTGAGCGACCGCAAATGCGGACACTACAAACAGCAATACAATCACTCCCAAAAATGTCTTTTTCATAAAAGACTCCTTTAGAAAAAGTTTATATATCATAAAGATATATATATATAAATATATCACACGGATATATATATATTCTAGTTACTCCACTTTAAATTTTAAAATTTCACTGACCAACGTGTTTATATGATTCTTGTTCTCAACGCTTATCTCGCTTACGCGAGTTACAGCCACGTTAATCTGATCCGCGCCAGACGCCATTTCATTCATTCCATTGGTAATTTCCTGCGTAAGTCCGGAGAGGTTTTTACTCTCTGAAATCACTTCACGGCTTCCTGTCCGCATTTCCTCTGAACCGCTCTTAACCAATTTGGTGAGATCGTTAAGTTGCCCTATTGATTCAAGTATTTGCTGACTTCCGGAATTTTGCTCTTCCATAGAATGGCGGATGTTTTCCTCCTGCTCTGAAACCGTTTTAACCCCCTTGTCAATAGCTTCAAATCTATTCAACACCGAATCTGTCGACTTCATTATTTTATCAATAGATTCTTTGATTTTTTTGAGAATACCGGCAATGGTTTTGGATTGTTCTCCAGAAGATTCGGCTAATTTTCTGATTTCATCAGCGACAACGGCAAATCCCTTGCCCGATTCTCCGGCATGAGCGGCTTCGATAGCCGCATTCATAGACAGAAGGTTGGTCTGGCTTGCGATATTCTCCATAACTGCGGTGATTTCCAACAGCCCCTCGGACTCCCTTGCGATTCCCTGAATGTCAGAGGCGACTTCCTGCAACCCATTGCGTCCGATTTCAGACGCATCCGCAAGATTTTTAACATTATCTCCATTTCGTATAAGCGTTTGCGTCACCGAGGTTATATTAGCGAGCATCTCTTCTATCGCGGACGAAGACCGCGCGATATTTTCAGACTGCTTCTCAATATGTCGGCTTAATTGCTCAATATTCTCAGTTATCTGCCCCATAGTCGCGTTGGTTTCCGTAACGCTCGCCGACTGGCTGACGGTCTGCCCTTTGACGCTTTGAATATTGGAGGCGATTTGATTTACAGCGGCCGCCGTCTCCGTCATATTAGACGCAAGTTCATTTCCTATGCCCAAAAGAGCCGCAGATTGCTGTTTTATAATAACAACAAGCCCCTTAATTTTATCTATGGTAAGATTAAAATAATGCGCCATGTCGCTGATTTCATCTTTCGACTTTATGTCAAGACGCTTTGTAAGATCCCCTTCCCCTTCAGATATATCTTTAAGCATAGTGACAATGCCCACTATGGGCCGCACTATACTTCCAGACACAAAGAATATGGCAATCACGGCAATGACAATAGCGATGATCGCAAAAACAGCCGTGAATAACGTTAATGCATTCACCTCCTGCAATACCGTTTCACGCGGCACGGAAATAATCACCACCCACGCCGTAATCGACTTGCCCGCGCAAAAAGGATACATGGCGAACAACGCTATCCCTTCATCCATTACGGCGGGACTGACTGTCCGTATTGATTCAAGAACGGTGTTAACCCCTGTTTGCCCAAGAGTTTGTAAAGACGCGGTTTGGAATTTGGAGCCGCGCAACTGAGACACAGCGTGAGCCGCGATGGTTCCGTCATTGGAATAAACCGCCGCAGTGCCCGTATCGTAGGGTTTCAGATTCTGCACTATACCCTGCAACGGCGTAATGACAACGCTCACCCCCACAAGTCCGTATATGACGCCGTCTCTAGTTATTGGAATTCGTATTTCGATAGTAAAAGCGTCTTCTCCCTGTACAACCGACTTGGCCGGATTAGATATGGTTTCATTTTCGTTGAGCGCGGCAAGCGCTTCTCTATAAGTAGGATATGGCCTCATGGCTATGGCGCCTGTCTCTCTCGTATACATGGTTATGTACTGTCCGCTCTCGTCAGTGCCGGGCGTATTGGCATAATCGGCGTCTCCCGCGTCTATGGCGTTAGGTTTCCATGCAGTATAAATGCTTACAAAATCAGGGTTTGACTCAAGCACGCCGTACATAGTGCTATTATAAGTGTCGCGCCTTGCTTCAATATCAATGTCTTGAAAACTGTTCATAATCTGGGATAACGTACGGAGAATGTCCATATAGTTTTCAAAGTTTCTTTGTATGTCTTTTGCGGTGATTCCAGCTATATTTTGCAAATTCTCCAACGCCGACGCGCTCTGAATTGAGCTTGCGCGATTAATCAGAACAACAGATATAATACCTATCATGCCAATCGACATAACAGCCATAATTAAAGTCAATCTCAACCGTAACTTCATAATCTTCTCCTCTGTCTATGAAGCAAAAAAATGTGTCCTTAGGGGACGCCCTTTTCAAAAGGGTTTACATACAAACTTTACACTTTTTCTCCTCGCAAATCTTTTATAAAAAGGAACGCCAACGCTCCTTTCCATTATACGCACCTCCTCCTTATGTATAAAATCTTATTTACAACTTGTTTATATAGGAATTTATTGAAATCTTGTGGAGCGCCTTCTCATGAGTGAAACGTTCCATACCTCTACTCTGTCCACATGAAAAGTATAGCGCTTCTTTATTTTTTCATCAAGCCTTATTTTAGAAAATATTTATATTTTTATCATAACGGACAAGGCGGAGACGCCGCGTGTTGTTTAGCGATGTTCGCCACGCGACAGGGGGGATCAAGGAAACCGCAGATGAAACAGGGCGTGAATGCCTCGCGCACATGAACCGAACAGAGCGAATGAAAATCCGCCTGTCAGACGCGCGTATATGCGTCTAGCCGCGTTCAGCCGTGAGGCGCGGCTTCCTTTTTCTCTTTATTCTCTTTCGGATACTCTATGCGCGAATGATAGTAGCTTGCCAGTACGCGGACAAACGCTTTTTTAATGGTTTCCAAATCCCGAAACGTAAGCTCTGATTCGGCGAGTTGTCCATGTTCGAGCTTGCTGTTGATGAGCGTTTGGATGAATTCCTCAATTTTTGTCGCGGTCTTCTTCTCAAGCGTCCGCACTGCGGCTTCGGACGTGTCGGCGAGCATGACCACTGCGGATTCTCGCGAGCGCGGCGGATTGCCCGGATAGGAAAAGTCTTCAACGCTCACTTCTTTTTCCTGCTCAAGCGCTTTGCGATAAAAGAACTGGATGACCGAATTTCCGTGATGCTCCGCGATGATGGCTATGACCTGCTTGGGCAACTTCATGCCGCGGGCTTTTTCAACGCCAAGTTTCACATGGCTGCGCAGAATGGTCGCGGACAGCCTCGGCGGAATCTCATCGTGCTTGTTATACCCCGCTTGGTTCTCCACAAAGTACTCAGGCTGCTCCATCTTGCCAATGTCGTGGTAATACGCGCCAACCCGCGCCAGCAGGGAATTCGCCCCGATTTCCTGACACGCGGCTTCGGCAAGCTGCGCCACCATGAACGAATGGCTGTATGTGCCGGGAGCTATGGTAAAAAGCCGCCGTATGAGGGGCGCGTTCAGATCGGACAATTCGATGAGCCTGAACGTTGTCGCCGCGTTAAGCCCGCTTTCCAGGGGCGGCAAAATTCCCAAAACGAGCATACCGGACGCCATGCCGTTAAACGCAGCCCAGAACAGCAGGAAAGGGTAGTCTTTTACCGGCGAATGTTGCATGAGCATTATTGCGATGACCGCAACGCAGTTCGCCACGGCAATGTGGACGCCGGCTTTCACCAGGTCCATACGGCGTTCGGCGTTGTACAGGGCGCGGGAAGCCACAACACCCGACGCAAGGGCTATAATGTACGCCGGCATATCAAAGCAACCGGTCAGGAAACCCGCCAAAGGCAACACAAAAGCCCACGCAAGAGCAAGGTACGCGCCTATCAGAATGGACGGCAACATGATTACCAGAGCTGTGGGAAGCAGGATCGAAACCGGAAAGAAGTCGTTGTTAAAAGGAAGACTCTTCGCCAGCGCGGCCGCAATGATGTATAGGCTCGTAAGCGCGGTGAGCAGATAAATTTCGCTGTTGTGCAAATCCCGTCCCACGAGTTTAATGCTGCCGATAAAGATAAAAAGGATGTAGAGCATAAGGAGGAGCAGCAACCGCCCCGCCCCGCCGCTGAAATCCTTTTCAGAGAGGGCGGAATTCAAAGCGTTCAATGAAATCATCTCTTCCTTGTTTATGACAAACCCTTTCTTTATGATCCGCTGCCCTTGCTCAATATGGATAAGAGCCGGCTCCACACGGGCGGCCGCTTCTTTCACCTGCTCCTCCGTATCCGTTTTTGAAAAGAACACGTTTTCCAGAAAAAAATGTTTGAGCAGATCATAGCATATACCTTTGAGAGCGGCGGAGGATTCGCCTTGCGCGAGGCGCGCGGTCATATAATCGCGCAGGTTGTCCATGGTGACGACACGATTGAAATCCACCTGTTCCCTGCCCATGCGGGATCCAGAATCCCGCAACACCTCAAGCGTGACGGGATTGTACCGGGAAAGCTCGTTTTGCGGCAGGGAGAAAATTCCCTCTTCCATGAAATGAGAGAGGACATTTCCGGCTTCCAAAAGCATGTGGTTCCGATCTGGATTTTGGGAAAGGGCGTCCAGCGTTTCTACCGAAAACACATTGGGGAATTTCGAATACATCAGTATGCGGAAGTCTTCCAAGCGGAAATCTTGCGAATCGGCTTCCGGAGCGGCTTCTTCATTTACGTTGGCTTTTTCAAAAAATTGCCGACACATGGAGGCAAAACGGTCATAGTTTCTTTCGGCTTCACGTTTTTTTTCGCTTTCATAGCGGAAAACCGCAAACACAAGGCGTTTCCGCTCTTCAATGAGCAGATTTGTCGCATCTTCGTCAATGTAGGCAACCGGTTTCACCGCTATTACGTCATGTTCCGCGACTTTTCCAACTTCGAATTCGTTTAAATTGCCGATGTCGTTGCGGGAATTCCCCGAATTTATCACCACAATGGACGAAAGCAAAAACGCGGCTAACGTAACAATCACTGGACCCGGACTGATTTTCGCGTCCTTGATCTTTTTGAGGATGACATTGGCGTATAGTTTAGCGCATGCCTCCCACAGGTTAAATTTGGTTTTCATTGTCATAAGCTTGTATTATCTTCTTAATAAGAGGATTGCGGACGACATCCGCCGTATGGAGATAGGAAAAATGTATCCCTTCAACATCTTTGAGCAGGGAAATCGCATGGATCAACCCTGAATCGACCCGTTTTGGAAGGTCAATCTGGGTTGTGTCCCCGGTGATGATGGAACGAGATCCCTGTCCAAGCCGCGTCAGAAACATTTTCATCTGTTCTTTGGTCGTGTTCTGCGCCTCGTCAAGGATGATGACGCTGTCATTGAGGCTCCTTCCCCGCATGTATGCGAGCGGCGCTATCTCTATAGCTCTGGTTTCCTCAAGCCGGCGAATGACTTCAAACGGCACAAGGGATTCCATCGCATCGTACAAAGGGCGCAAATAGGGGTTTATTTTCTGCATGAGATCCCCGGGCAAAAACCCAAGGCTTTCTCCTGCTTCCACAACCGGACGGGTCAACGCCAGTTTCCGCGTTTTTTTCGACAATACGAGGCGAAGCGCCTCGGCGACCGCGAGATAGGTCTTGCCGGTTCCAGCGGGACCTATGCAGAAACTGATGTCGCACATCCTCATGCCCTGTATGTACCGCGCCTGATTCCTGTTTCTTGGGTACACGCGGCTAAATCCATTTGGAATATGGATAACCGCCTCCCGTATGGGATCGCGCTCTGGCGCGGCGGTCTCCACGGCGCCGATGAGCGCCTTGACGTATTCGCTTGAAGGGCTTTCGCCAGAACGCGCCGCGTCGACAAGCCCGTTTATCACCGCATTGAACCGCGCCGCGACTTCCTCGTCGGCGTGTTCAATGCGCAGCTCATTGCCGCGCGCAAAAACCCCACCGCCCAATTCAGCCTCAAGCGTTTTCAAATTATCGTCATTTACGCCGCATACCCGTGATAAAATATCCTGATTATCCAGAACAACGACCATTTCCAAATTTTTCAAGAAAGTTTAGAACGCCTCCCCTGCGCATCCATTGCAAGTAGTGTAACTGTTGATTATATACGTAGTCAAGAGGCAAAAAGCCAGCCTTTCCGGGTACCCGCTGCGCTCCAATCTCCTGCGCGGCGGATGACGTTTTTTTGAAAACCTATCCGAGGTTTTGCGAAATGCCCTCTTGTTATTGATAGAGCGATAACGCGCTCTTTCACGCCGCTCTGCCCCGCGTTTCACCATTGTTGCGGTTCAAAACCTTCCGGCGGTTTCAGCAAATCGACTGATTCCCCGGACAACTCCAGAACAAAAAAACCGGCTTTATAGGCGTAGTCTTTTACGTCAGGGTCAACTACGCCCCCGGCCATCGCCCCAAGAAGTTTCTTGCCCGCAGTCTCCAACGGCGGATATCTGCGTATGAGCGCCATGCGCTTCTCATGGGCGTCAACCTCGTCTCTCCTATTCAGTTCCCGCTTGACTTCGACGGCCATCGCCCATTCCGTGTCGGAAAGCAATATGTCTATATCCGTTCTTATATGGTTGTTTTCATCATACAATGGGACGCGCTGATAGGCCCTTTTAAGGTTGTATGGATAATCCGCGAACTTCTCCCACAACCGGGACGCGATGAGGGTTTCTATCAGTTCCCCCATAGAACGGTTAAGCCCGCCGACATTTTTCGACAATTCGTCGACTTTTCTGCTGGTTTCAGCTACTATTCTGCTGGTTTCGGCTATCTGCTCGTCAGTTTTCCGCATCCGCTCATCGGTCTTCCGCATCTGCTCGCGGTCTTCCATCAAAGCCGCCCAGACTTTTTCAAAACTCAGGCTTTTGCCCCACTCGACGGCCTGTTCCGCTGTCACTACCTCCATGTCCACCCCCTAGCTTGCCTTCCAGTATAGCATAAAAAAGCAAGAAATGCCAGCATGAAACGCATGAGGAGGCCGTTTTGTCCTCACGCCTCCTCACACATAAAATGGCGATCAAAAAGCGGTTGTCCAACTCGCACAGCGGCTCGCCTTCCGCGCCATCGCTCTTCACTCCCAGAGCCTGTCAAAGAGATTTGAAAAAGCCTTTTATGGGAACCTCTAAAAACGCGAACCTGCGGTTGCGAACCTGCGGTTCGACAGGTTTCAGAGGTTTTCGTAGCCTGACGCCGCCGGGAACCCAACCGGGATTTCCAGAAGCGCCTTTATTACATTGCCAGCAAACCATATCTTGATTTTTTTTGCAAATAGCGCTATATTTTAACGCTATATGCAAAACAGACGACGTGGTACGGCGTTTAGTTTTGCCCAATACAATTTGAACATAGGAATTTGAGGAGAGTTATGTTATGAGCATCGACATCTGTAAGATGCGGAACATCGGAATCAGCGCGCACATTGACTCAGGAAAGACGACGCTTTCTGAACGTATTTTGTTCTACAGTAATAAAATCCATATCATCCGCGAAGTGCGGGGCAAGGACGGAGCGGGCGCGACCATGGATTCCATGGACATTGAGCGGGAGCGCGGCATCACCATTCAGAGCGCCGCGACTCAGGTGGAATGGAAAGAACACACCATCAATTTGATCGATACGCCCGGACACGTTGACTTTACCATTGAAGTCGAGCGTTCTTTGCGCGTTCTGGACGGCGCGATTCTCGTGCTGTGCGCGGTGGGCGGCGTTCAATCCCAGTCCATCACGGTGGATAGGCAGCTCAAGCGCTACCATGTCCCGCGCATCGCCTTTGTGAATAAATGCGACCGAGCGGGCGCGAACCCTTTCAAGGTGAAAAATCAGTTGCGGGAAAAACTGGGGCTTAACGCGGTTATGATCCAAATCCCCATTGGTCTTGAAGACAAACTTGAAGGCGTGGTTGATCTTGTAACCCAAAAAGCCCTGTACTTTGACGGCGACAGAGGCGAAATCGTGCGGATCGCGGAAATTCCGGCGCACCTCAAGGCGGATGTCGAGAAGCGCCGCGAGGAAATGCTTGACGCGGTTTCCATGTTCGACGATACGCTCATGGAACTGCTGATGGAAGGCGGGGTTATATCCGAAAACATCATCCGTACGGCTATCCGCAAGGGAACGCTGGCGGAGAAGCTGGTGCCGGTGATGGTCGGGTCAGCGTACAAAAACAAGGGCGTCCAGCCCCTGCTTGACGGCGTTACGTATTATCTGCCGAATCCCACGGAGGTGAAGAATTACGCGCTTGACATCGACAACAACGAAGATCACGTGGAACTGGCGGCGGACGCAAAAAAACCCACGGTCGCGCTTGGATTCAAACTGGAAGATGGCAAATACGGACAACTCACCTATGTACGCATCTATCAAGGCGAACTCAAAAAAGGCGATGAGCTTATGAATACTCGCGCGCGCAAGCGGTTCAAGGTAGGGCGCTTGGTGCGTATGCACGCCAATACAATGGAAGACATCAGCGAGGGCGTTCCGGGCGACATCGTGGCGCTTTTCGGCATTGAGTGCGCGTCCGGCGACACGTTTTGCGGCGGCGGACTCAATTACGCCATGTCTTCAATGTACGTGCCGGAACCCGTCATATCGCTTGCCATTACGCCGAAAGACAAGAAATCAGCGGATCAAATGGCGAAGGCGCTCAACCGGTTCACAAAAGAAGATCCCACGTTTCAGACCCTCGTGGACCCTGAATCGAATCAGACCATCATCAAAGGCATGGGCGAGCTTCACCTTGACGTGTACATCACCCGTATGAAACGTGAATACAGTTGCGAGGTTGAAACCGGTATGCCGCAGGTCGCGTACCGTGAAGCCATCACCGTGCGGGCGGAATTCAACTACACCCACAAAAAACAAACCGGCGGTTCAGGACAATATGGCCGTGTGGCCGGCTACATGGAACCCTGCGAGATCGACTATGAGTTTGTGGACAACATCAAGGGCGGCGCGATTCCCACGGAATACATTCCAAGTTGCGACAAAGGGTTCCGTCATGCGATTCAGAAAGGGTCGCTTATCGGCTTCCCCATCGTCAACGTGCGCTGCCTCATCAACGACGGTCAATCCCATCCGGTGGACTCTTCGGACATCGCGTTCCAGTTGGCGGCAATCGGAGGGTTCCATGAGGCGTACGCCAAGGCGAAGCCCTGCATCCTTGAACCGATCATGCGGGTTGCCGTTGAAGGGCCGACGGAATTTCAGGGAAATATTTTCGCCTCAATCAATCAAAGGCGTGGTATAATAGTTTCGTCCACCGAAGATGGAATAAATTCCCGCGTTGAAGCCGAAGTGCCGTTGAGTGAAATGTTCGGTTACTCGCCCGCATTGCGGGGCATGACCCAAGGCAAGGCTGAATTCTCTATGGAATTTGAGAAATACGGGAAGGTTCCGGCAAGTATTTCTGATGCGCTCATCAAGGAATATGAAGAAAAGCGGAAGAAGGAGCAGAAATGACTATAGAAGATTTGATACGGCGCAGCCCCATACGGATTTTTGAGCAATCTATTCATGGGGGCTTGAAGGGCGGGGAAACCGGCGTCATTGCGGCGCCTAACGGTATTGGCAAGACCTCCGTTCTGGTGCAGATCGCCTTATATAAACTGTTGCAATCGCATAAAGTCATCCACGTATCGTTTGTCAGGCACGTAGACCATGTTCTTTCATGGTACGAAGATATTTTTGACGAATTCACCAAAAAAAAGAGTCTTGAACACGCAAATGAAGTGAAAAACAGCCTTGTTAGAAACAGGGTGTTGATGAACTTCAACCAAGAAGGCATGACGCGCGAACAGATATTGAAGAGCTTGCGTTCCTTAATCGTTGAAGGCGGTTTCAAAGCCGAAGCCCTCATCATAGACGGGCTTGACTTCTCGCTTACGGACGCCGGTTTTTTCAGGGCGATCAAGCAATTTGGGTCTGAGCTTGACCTTTCCGTGTGGTACAGTTGCTCGGCGCCCGAAGGCGTGTATGACAACCGGAAAATCCCGCTTGTGATCAAAGATTATGTTGACATCATTGATGTGATCATTACGCTTGAGCAAAAGCTTTCCCACATAGAGCTTTCCGTATCCAAGGATAGAAATGTGTACACCCCGTCTTCCGCGACGCTAAAACTCGATCCCAAGACCTTGTTGGTACTGGAAGTAGTGTAAGAAAGTTATTTCAGGCGCCGACGTTGGACGGACGGCGTGTCTTCAATGTCGGCGCCATTTTTTTGTTTCTGGCGAACGGTTCATCAGGCGCCGCGACAACTCACTTGGAGACCTGATCGATCCAGCTTTCATCAAGCCCCTCCATATCAATGGATTTGATGAGCTTCAACCAGTAGGTCGCTTCATTATGTGTTGTATAGGGACCGGTGCGGACGCGGTATACACTATTCCCTTTCACGACCGCCGACTCAATTTTTGAGGAAATGCCCTTATCTTTAAGGGCTATTTGAACGTTTTCGGCGCGCGGCTTTGTGGCAAAGGAACCTGTTTGTATCCAGTAGTTGTACTTGCCAGAAAAAGCTGGCGGTTTCACGGGGCTTGCCACTGGTTTCGCGGCGGGTTGCGCCGCAGGTTTTGTTGCGGGTCTTGCCGGAGGTTTCGGCTGTGCGGGTGGGGCTGTACTGCGGACGCTTTGTGCGCTTTGCTCGCTCTGTGATGCGGCTGGAGCCGGGGAAGACGCGGGCGGCGTCGGCGCTTGGGTTGCGTCAGGCGTTTGGGCGGCGGGCGCCGCAGGTACGACGGTAATCGTTACCGTTTCCCCTTCATTAAGCGCGGATCTGCTTTCGGAAACCACAGCGCCAGACGCATCGTAGTTGTTGATAACAACATTCTGGCCTCCGGATGACGCAGACGGCGCCTGCTCAGCCGCCGGATTGACAATCGCATCCCGTACATCCATAGAAGCCGGGCGATCCGCAGGCGTGTCTTCCGGCTTGGGAACACCGGAGACCGCAGGCGGGACTGCGGCCAACGCGTTGTCTTTAGACGAAAGAAGCGATAGAGGAAGCGCTATCGCAATGAATAAAAAGAGACCAATGATCACCGATATGAACAGTATTTTTTTCTTTTCCATCTATCTATCCTTTATAAAAGCCTGAACCACGCGATCCAGTTGCTTTCGAACATTTCTTCCGGCAGTGTTATTGATTATGTATATATTGACTTTTCTATTATCGGCATTTTTTTGTACATAGTGAGACGAAAAACCGCTCTGGCAACGAAAGCGTTTTATAAGCTCGAGCCACGGCAGCCGATCCCGTTTTCTAGCGCGGACGAGCCGCGTCGCAAGCCCCGCCTTGACAATGACAATGGCATCGAGACGGTCAAACGCGATTGACTTATGGAGCAACGCCGCGTTGATGACACAGGTTTTTCCACCCTGCGCCGCGATCCATTCGCTGGTGATCGCATTTGCCGTAGGATGGACGATGGCTTCAAGCGCCGCCAGTTCAGGCGGACTCCCAAAGACTTTTTCGCCCAGCAGCCTCCGGTCTATTTCTCCGCTTTCCTTTCCCAACACATCCGCGCCGAAACGCGTGGTTATCGCATCCCGTTCCCGGCGGATCGCCTCGTGTCCCAGCTTGTCAACATCAAGCGCGGGAAACCCCTGTTCTTCAAGCAATGAGGCGATGTAATTCTTCCCCGCACAATACAGTCCGGTTAAACCGATAAGCATGGCGTTTAATGAAAATCTCCCCAGCGTTTGCCGATCTCCACGCTGACCCTCAGCGGAACTCTCAGTGAGATCGTGTTTTCCATGTGTTCCCGTACGAGCGCCGCAGCTTTTTCCGCGTCATCTTCGGGGACTTCAAGGATGAGTTCATCATGCACCTGCAACAGAAGTTTTGCGCTGCTATGAGTTGCGGCAAGGGCTTTGTCAACGTTCAGCATGGCGGTTTTCACTATGTCCGCGGCGGAGCCTTGGATCGGGGTGTTCACCGCGATCCGCTCGGCCGCAGCTTTTTCGGTCTTGTTCGTTGAGTTGATCGCCGGTATGAACCGTCTTCTGCCCAAAAGAGTCGAGGCGAAACCAGTCTTCTCGCATTGCTTGACGAGGCGCTCAATAAGGCTGTTGATGCCGGAATAGGTTCTGAAATAGGCTTCGATGAACGCCGCGGCCTCATGGCGGCTTATGCCAAGCTCATTGCTGAGCCTAAACGCGCTCATGCCATACATCACCCCAAAGTTGATGATCTTGGCGACACGACGCTGTTCCGGCAGGACGGCATCCTCGTCAACGCCGAAGATGAGGCTTGCGGTGCGCGCATGAACGTCTTTGCCGTCACAGAACGCCGAGATGAGGGCGGGGTCTTCGGACAGATGCGCCAGCACCACGAGTTCAATCTGGCTGTAATCTGCGGAAATGAGGAGACGCCCGTCTTTTGCGATAAAGGCTTCCCGTATGCGGCGGCCTTCTTCGTCCCGAATCGGTATGTTCTGGAGATTGGGATCTTTGCTCGAAAGCCGTCCGGTTACGGTGCCGGTTTGGAGAAAACTGGTGTGCACGCGGCCTTCCGCATCGGCTTGGGAACCAAGCGAGTCAACATAGGTGGACTTGAGCCGCGAGAGGGTGCGGTGCCGTAACACCATAGCCGGCGCCGGATCGATGCGGGCAAGCTCTTCCAGAACCACCATATCGGTGGAATAGCCGGTCTTGGTTTTCTTGCCGGGCTTCAACCCCCGTTCCTCAAAAAGCACTTTTTGAAGCTGTTGCGTGGAAAGAATATTAAAATCATGCCCAACCAGCGCGAAAATGCGGGCTTCCAAGTCTTCGAGCGCGTCAGTCAATTCGTCCCCATAATCCACAAGCGCCTGCTTTTCAATCATAATGCCCTCGCCCTCCATTTCCGCAAGAATCGGGAGCAAGGGCATTTCGAGGTTCTGGAAAAGCGGGAGCAATTCGGCGCTCCGCAACTTTTTCTCAAGAAGCGTCTTCAAACGGAAACAGAGATCCGCGTCTTCCGCCGAATAGCGGGTCGCAAGATCAAGCGGAACGAACGCGAATGTCTCGTCTTTCGGCACAATGTCCTTGTAAAGAATAGGCGTATAGTTAAAATAATAGCCTGCAAGCGAATCAAGGGAGAATCCGGCGCGATCAGGCTCGTTGAGCCACGCCGCGATCATGGTGTCCCAGATATTGCATTGCCAGCGGTCAATCCCCCAGCGGCGCGACACCTCGTAATCGTACTTTGCGTTATGGGCGACGATGGTCATGCCCGGGTCTTCAAACAGGGGTTTTATGGCGGAACGCACCAGTTCCGGATCAATGAAAGGACTGCCCATGCCGTGCGAAGCGACCGGCACATACACTGCCTCTTTGAGTGAGAAAGAAAGGGAAACGCCCACCGGAGTCGCATTCCATGCGTCAAGAGAATCGGTTTCAAAATCAAACGCCACAAGCGACCGCTTGTGCGCTTCATCAAGCAGGACGCGCAGTTCCTCAATATCCAGTACGGTACGGTACGTTCCTTCGCCAAGCAACTTTTCATCGGAAGCGTCCAACGCCGCATCCAACGCCGACGCCAGCGGCGGCGCGGTTTGGGCGCCTTTTTCTTGGGAGGAAAAGGAGTTGGAAGAGATGGCGGCAGCGTTGAATAGTTCCGCAGTTTCACGGCAATTTTCACGAACGAGGATAGCGGCGCCCGCGCTCCCGCGCATGTTTTCTATCGAAAGCTCGTCAATCGCGGACACGGGAAGCGGCACATCGTCTTTCAGCGCGACAAGCGTTCTTGAAAACCACGCGCTTTCCTTTCCTTCCGCGAGTTTCTTGCCGATTGCGCCTTCAATGCCCGCGATGTTATTGAAAATCTCCTCAAGGGATCCGTACCGCGCCATGAGTTTGACCGCGCCTTTTTCGCCTATGCCTTTCACGCCGGGCACATTGTCCGAAGAGTCGCCGGTAAGGGACAACAAGTCGAGCATTTTTGCCGGAGGCACGCCCCATTCGGCTTTCACCTCGCGGGCGCCGATCAAATCCCATATCTCGCCGACTGTTTTTGACGAACGCAGTTCATACACACCGTCTCCCACGAGTTGCAACAGGTCCTTGTCGCTGGAAAGTATGTAACACTGGCGCTTTTCAGCGCGGCATTTCTTCACCAACGTCGCAATGACATCATCGGCTTCAAACCCGTCCGCCCGCAGTATGGGGATGTTGAGGGCCGCCAAAAATTCTTCCACAAGCGGCACTTGCGCGTGAAGGTCTTCCGGCGCTTTCTGCCTGTTCGCCTTGTATTCGGCGTACAATTCGTGCCTGAACGTCTTGCCTTTCGGATCGAAAACAGCGGCAAGCAGACGCGGTTTTTGCGGGGTTTCAAGCGGCTTTTCCCACTCGTCGGCCGCCGGAGCACCGTTGTTCAAAAGTCCGGCAAGCGCGCGGGCAAAACCGAACAGGACGGAGACGTTTTTACCCGAAGTGTTTCTCAAAGGGCGTTTCAAAAAGGCGAAATAAGAACGATAGATAAGAGCGTATGAATCAATAAGATAAAGAGGAAGCATACATAACTATAGACGGGAAGGCGGGAATTGTCAAGGAGCCGGACGGCTCCAGAGCTGGAGGCTCCAGAGCCGAATGGCTCGTGAGTTCGCCCGTCATGGTTCATTCGATGAGCGTCTGACACCGCGACAGGAGCGCCAAGCGCCCCGCCGTTCGATGAGTGTCTGACACCGCGCCGCTCCACGTTAAAAGTGACCCGCAATTTTTCTTGGCTTATGCTATAATTGCGCCAGCGGCGGAGGGCGTCATCCCTGTCAAAAGAACGCGCCCTTTACAAACGGCCGGAAATGACGTATGGTTAAGGTGGAGGTCATTATGGAGACGACACAGTTGTTGCCGGAGTGGAAAACTGCGGCTGACGAAATTTGGGCCATGTTGAAGGAAACCGACCGTATAGTCAAGGAAACCGCTTTACGGCAGGCAGAAACCGACCGGCAGTTAGACAAGAATGCCAGAGAGACTGAAAACTTAAGGAAAACGGTTGAGCGGGTGAGCCAAAACGTCGGCGGTTTGAACCGGTCGCTGGGAGAGCTGATCGAGACCCTGATCGCCGCCCGCCTCTGGGAGAAATTTCCGGAGTATAACCTTAAACGGGCGTACCAGCGGATGCCGATATTCGATGAGAAAAATCGCGTCATGACGGACATAGACATCTTGCTTTCCAACACCGGTGTGGCGATGGCGGTTGAGGTCAAGCGCGAACTCAATAAGAAAGAAGATGTGAGCGACCATCTGAAACGAATGGAGCTTATACGGAAATATCCTCCAGCGGAAGTGGCGGGCAAAAAGCTGTTGGGGGCGATGGCGGGCGGCGTTGTCGACGGCGATGTCCAGCGATACGCCTATGAAAGCGGCTTTTATGTGCTTGAGCTGAGCGGCGAAACGGTTCGTCTCGCTCCGCCGCCGGACGGCTTTGCGCCAAAGCAGTGGTGAAGCGGCGGACGCAAAGCGTCCGCTCATGCGAGGCAAACGCATGAGTGGTATAGCCAAGCCTTGAAACACGCGGCAAATTATGCTATGCTATGAACGCTTTCGTAAAGAAGCGCAGCTTCCAGTGTAGCTTCCAGAAACGCCGCTTCTGCAAAGAAGCCGCCTCCGTAGCGAGGCGCATTTTAACAACCCCTCCAAAGGAGGCTTTTTATGTATAAAACAGTTTCCGGTTTGCCCCCCCCCCCCCCCGCACGGGGCGGTTTCTCTGTAATCTCCTCCTCCTTCTTTTCGCTCTAAGCTCCGCCGCGAACGCGCAGGCGAAAGACACGCTCGCCATCCTCCCCTTCACCGGAGCCCAAGGTGAAGACGGAGAGACCATCGCCGAACTCTTCTCCTTTCAGAAAGACCTGACCGCCGTTTTCAGCCCGGTGCCGCGCACCAGCATCACCCGCGCCATACGCAACGAGCGGGGCTTCCAGATGGAGTCCGGCATGACCGACCCTGACACCATCGCGGCGCTCGGAAAGCATCTCAGCGCGGACTACGTGGTCGCGGGAACCATCACCACACTAGGCGATCAGAACCTGCTGATCATCGCCATACTGCGCATGAAAAACCTCCAGCAGATAGCCGGAGGCATCGAGACCTACCGGACTATCGAGGAGATAGACGGCAAGCTGCCCGCCATGGCGCGGAACATCGCCGAGGCGGTCAAGAAGGACACGTCGAAACTGCCCCTGCTCGCGCTTCCGCCGGTGCAACTGGCGGAAGGGGCGGACAGCCGCGAGGCGGACGCGCTGGCGCAGATACTGGCGGTACACCTGATACAGAGCGGCGCATACGCGGTGTATCCGCGCACCAAGAGCCTTGAGCAGGTGCTGGAAGAGTACGGCAATCAGTTTAACGGCGATACGGCGGACGAGTACCTGCCCGCTATAGGGAAGGCGGGCAACCCGCGGCTCGCGCTGTCTGTAACGGCGCGGCGGCTGGGCGCCCGCGCCATGTTCAACGCGGCGGTTGTCAATCTTGAAACCGGAATACAGGAAGCCGGGGATTCGGTTAATTATCAAAGCCTTGAGGACGGCTTGGCAATAATGGAAGAGCTTGCGCTGAAACTTACCGGACAAGACAAGGCTGTGGAAAAGCGGGCGGCGGCAAAGGAAGCGGCGCGGAAAAAGGAGGAGGCGCGGCGGAAAAGGGAGGATGTTAAGCGGGCTATAGGGAATGTACTAAAGAAGGGTTATCCTTTGTCATACTGGAGCGCGGGCTTGAGCATAGGCTCCGCTTTTGGCTCCACTTTTCTAACGCCGCGTTTGACCCTGAGCCCGAATATAACTATACCCATTGTTGCTGCCGCCTATGTTGATCTGGGTTGCGACTTCGGCTTTCTTAGCAACGCCGATTATATCAAAGACTTGTCCTATAACTCATACTACCCCTATATACGGGCAAGCGCGTTTATACCTTTCGATGATAGCCATAGGGAACTTGGTAGCAAGTTCGGGTTCCACATCGGAGTTGGTTACGGTTGCATGATAGCCGATTACAGGTTCGGCGACTATGACAATCGCGCGGTGGCTCACACCTTTAATGCCGCCGCGGGCTTTTTGCTCATCAACGCCATTGATGTGAGTTATTCAGTGCGGACAGATTTCAAAGGGGTTAATCACAAAGGATCCATAAACTTGATCTATAGGTTTGGAAAAGTCAAATGAACCTCCCCGCACTGAATGGCGCGGCGGCTTGCAAGCGCCGCGTTGTTTACGAGGATTGTTCTGTAAAGAAATTATATGCCAGCGGGGGCTGCCGCCATTTTTGTTGGCGCTGCCAAACCGCCCTAAAGGGCGTGGCATGAGTCCCCGTTGCGAATAAAGGAGAATTATTATGAAAGCATACTATTACGGCGTATTGCCATTCGCGCTTCTGCTGTGTTCCTGCCCAACAATCGTGCTGGAAGGCGGCGTGCCGGGGCCTGCGGGCGGCTATGTGTTCTATGACAAAGGCGAGTATTCGGACGGCTGGCGTTATCTGGAATGCGCCCCCAAAGATGGATATGCCAATTTCGGCGGTTATGAAGACTGGTATGTACCTTCCGTACAGGAACTCAAATGGATGAGCGATAACCTGTACAAGAAGGGTATGGGTGATTTTGACCATGATGATGATTACCCTAAAGACTACTACTTGTCTTCAGAAAAAGACAGCGACGGTCGCTCATATTACGTCCGTCTTGCGAATGGAGGCGTAAATAGCAACCTCTCTTACTTCTACGACCACTCTTACGACTACGCCGAATATACTCGTACCGTGCGAAAGTTTTAAGCCGCGAGGGTAGGCGGTATGTGTGAAGGCGGGGACAGGCCCCGCCATTTATCTGGATAAGCGCAAGGGCGCCTGGCGCCAAATTTTGTTGGTAAACGCAAACGGCTGGCGGGTGTCTGACACCGCCCCGTTATTCAGTTCATCCCGGAGGGGCGCAAGCCCCCTCCGTTATTTTATATCTTACTTAAGGAAGGAAATTATGGCAAAAGAAACCTATTGGAAGGTCTGGCTCACGCCAAACCGCCTCACCAAAGACATTGAAAACGACTTCGTCGCCGAAGTCTCCACCGCCGGCTCCACCATCCACAACAAGGACATCGCGGCCCGCGTCGTCGCCGAGCGCTCGGAACTCCGCCTCGAAACCATCATGAGCATCCTCACGGCCCGCGACGAGATCGTCCGAAAGTCCCTGTTGCAGGGAACCGCAGTTCAGGACGGCTGCGTCCGCATGTCCCCCCGCGTGAGCGGCGCGTGGCTCGGCGCCTCCCGCGCCTTCGACCCCAAAGTCCACAAACTGGGCGTCGACGCGAGCCTCACCGCTGACATGCGCGCCGCGCTCGAAACCGTGGGCGTTGAGGTCTTGGGCGAAAAGGAGGGCGCGGGCTACATCGCCCTGGTCACGGACATCGCCACAGGCAGGACGGACGGCGCGATAACGCCGGACGAAGACATTTTGATAACCGGAGACAAGATAAAGATAGCGCCGGAAGACGAGAGCGGCTTGGGCGTATTCTTTGTTGACGAGTCCGGCGTGGAACATCCGGTTACGCACAAGATAACGGAGAACCTGCCCAAGAAGCTGATAGTCCGCGTCCCGGCGCTTGCCGCAGGCTCGTATACGCTCAAGATCATAACCCGCTTCTCCAGCGCAAAAACGCTGGTGCAAGACCCCCGCGCCATAACCTACGCCCTGCCCCTCGCTGTTGTCGTGGAATGAACATGAAGGCTCGCTAAAGCGGCTGATCCGCTCTAGTGAGCGTGGAGTTTCGCTTCGCAAACCTCCAAGACTGGCGGAAGAGGCTCTCTTTGATCGCGTCGTGATCCCGCTCTTGATCGCGCCGCGACTCCACTCTTGATCGCATCTCGATCCTGTCCTTGATCGCGCCGCGACTCTGTCCTATAACGCGCCGCGACTCTGTCCTATAACGCGGCGCGTTACTGGGCGGTAACGAGGCGAGACGCAACGTTACGTCAAGGCGCTAGGAAACAGCCGCAGGCTGCGATCCTTATATGCAATACTCATCCTTGTCCATGGTTTTATAAGCGTCAACAAGGTCCTGCAAGCTGATCGTGTCAATACACTTGTTTATTTCCGTGTACAGTTCGCTCCACGTATGCCGTGAAAGACAGGCGTTCTGCCTGGGGCATATTTTTGAATGAACGCAGTCAACCGGCTCCATAGACCCTTCCACCGTGCGAAGCACCTCGCCCACCATTATTTCGTCAGCCGCCTTGCCCGGAAAGTAACCGCCCTGCGATCCGCGCACTCCGCATACAATCCCCGCCTTGCGCAAGGGAATGAAAAGCTGTTCCAAGTAGCCGTCCGACATGCCGGTGTTTTCCGCAATGGATCTGGTGCTCGCGTACGTCCCTTCCGGAAGCAACGCCATATAAAGCAAGGCTTCAAGCGAATAGCGGCCTTTTGTTGAAATTCTCATAATAAAAACCTCTTTTATTTATAAAAATAATACGGTATATTAGTAAAGAAAGCAAGTGGAAAAAAGAGCGGCTCGTCCGCCCCGGCAAGTCCGGCTTGCGCCTGGATTTTACAAAAAAGAGGAAATATCAAGAGTGTGCCAAAATATGGATGAAGAAACAGCGATGGAATTTTCCGCTCTACAGGAAACGCTTGCAACGCATTTCAAATGGTTCCACAGCCATCCCGAACTCGGACACCATGAATGGGAAACGACCGCCCACATACGGGATATTCTGAAGGACGCCGGTGTGAAAATCCTTGACACGGGGCTTAAAACCGGACTGGTCGCGCTCGTCGGCGGCGGCGAAACGGTTGTCGCTCTGCGGTGCGATATTGACGCCCTGCCCATCGCCGAAGCGACCGGTCTTGACTACGCCTCGAAGAATGGCTGTATGCACGCCTGCGGACACGATTTTCACCTGACAAGCATGATAGGCGCGGCCGCGATCCTGAAACAGCGGGAGAGCCGTCTCATGGGCGCCGTCAAGCTCGTCTTTCAGCCTGCCGAGGAAACGGTAAATGGCGCGATTTCTGTGCTGGCTTCCGGCGCGCTTGACGACGTGGCGGAGATATATGGGCTGCATACCGCGCCCGATATGCCGGTATCCATGATCGGGGTCAGCCCGGGCGCGGTGTACGCCGCAGTGGGATCGTTCGCCATCCATATACACGGGAAGGGCGGACACGCGGCCCACCCGCACGAGTGCCGCGACCCAATAGTCGCGCTCAGCCAGATCGTAGGCGCGGCTCAAACCATTGCAAGCCGGCAGACCAACCCTTTTGACCCCGTGGCGCTGAGCTTCACCCATGTCGAGGCGGGCAATACGTGGAACGTCATACCGGAAGACGCCTTTGCGGAAGGCACGATCCGCGCTTTTGGCAAGGAACAATTCAACGCTATAAAGGGACGGCTTGAATGTGTGTGCAAGGGCGTTGAAGCGACCTGCGGCGTATCTATTGATTTTCATTGCGAACTCAACGCGCCCGCCGTAAACAACGACGCCGAACTGGTTGAATTTGTGAAGCGAACGGCTCAGGAACTGGGGTTTAAGACGGGACCAAGCAACCCGACTATGGGAGGAGAGGACTTCGCTTTCTATCTGGAACGCATTCGCGGGGTGTTCTGGAACATAGGCGTCGCCAGCCCGGAACCCGCGCATAATTCGCGGTTTGCCGCAAATCCGGCGGCGCTGGGTACGGCGTCCGCGCTCTTGGCTTCCATTGCGGAAAAATCGCTGAAAAGGCTGGGATCAGTTGAATAGCAAACGCACCGCAGACTGCGGCGCCGCAATCCGCGGCATACCGGTTCTTTTTGAAAATGACGAATGCATGGCGCTTGACAAACCGGCGGGGCTTGCGGCGCAGGGCGGGAAGGGAGTCGGAGCCTCGCTTGACTCCATCCTGACGGCGGAATTTCCACAACGTCCGTTGCTGGTTCACCGGCTTGACAAAGACACGTCCGGCGTCATCCTCGTCGCAAAAAACCGCGAAGCCGCGTCCTTTTTCGGCGGGCTTTTCTCCGCCGAAGATCGCGGCGCCGGCGGCGGCGTCATCAAGCGCTACCTTGCCCTCTGCAAGGGAACGCCAGCGCCGGAGGCGGGCGGCATCAGGCTCGATCTTGAGGTGAAAGGCGCGTGGAAAACTGCGGAAACGCGCTACAAAAAAATCAATGAGCGGCGCGTTGCCATTGAGAACAGTGAAGAATTGTTTTCGCTCTTGGAAATTGAGCTTGGTACGGGGCGTATGCATCAAATCAGACGCCACCTTGCCGGCATCGGCAATCCCATAGCCGGCGATGACAAGTACGGCGATTTCAAGCTGAACAAGCGGCTCCGCAAGCGTTTCGGCGTCAAACGCCTGCTTCTGCACGCTTCACGGTTGATCATTCCGGCTGCGGCGATCTCAAAGAGCGGCGGCGCTTTTGAGATCGATGTTTCAAGTCCGCTTCCCGATTATTTCGATTTTTTCTGAGCGCCACCGGCACCCGCGCTGGCCGCATTCAGTATGGCGGTGAAGCGGTCTTTTTCAATAAGGTCAATGAGACGGGCTTCGGTGAAACGTTTGGCTTCATCACTGAACGTCCCCATCGTGAAACAGATGCCCTTGCCCGCCTTGACTTCCTTGAGATGAGAGTGAAAATCCCGCACGACAAGCTCCCCCACGGTACCCTGGCTTCTGACGAACCTGAATGCGACCACGTCTGACCATTTTGGGGTGTCAATTTCCGCGTTTATATCCGCCCAATCGTTCTTTGTTACGGTTATACTGGATATCTTCACCTTTGCCCGCTGATAATAGCTTATTACGCTTTTTCTGCAAAGGGCGACAAAATCCGCCTGACTTCCCATAAGGAAGATTTGGAGGTTTTTATTCGCGTTCAGCTCCTGATACCGGCTTATCAACGCGGGTACGTCTTTGTACCCCGGATTACTCGTCTGTATTTGTTTGAGCAACGGCAACGCCTTCCCAATATCGTTCCGTTTTAAGTACGTCGTGGCTAATCTATACCGTAAGTCTAGCGCTATATCGGGGCTGATATTCTCATGCTTCAAGCCGATCTCAAAATTTTCTATCGCCTTATCGTAATTATGCACGTTCAAATGAATGGCGCCGGAGAGCAAGCATGCGTTTGATCCCATAACCGGATCCGGACGCAGGTGCGTGAAAATTTTTAGCGCCTGCTCCACCTGATTCGCCTCAAAGTAGCACTCGCCCAAAACAAAGAGGGATTCCTTATCGTCCGGCGCAATATCCATCGCCTGACGGATAAATGTCATGGCTTCCTTATACCTGTTCAATTTGAAAAAAGCATGTCCAAGGCAACGCAAAGTCGCGGCGTCTTCGGGATTGACAACGCGAGCGTTTTGAAGCAGTTGCACCGCTTTCTCGTAGTTCTTTTTCTGAAATTCAATAATGCCAAGACTGAAATTGACATCAAAATCGTTTTGCCGCAGAGAACGGGCGACCGTAAGCCCTTTGTATGCGTTGTCAACCAAGCCAAGTTTGAGAGCGCAGATGCCGTAACGGCAGTATACGGTAAATTCATCACTGCTGCCGCCAACTTCGGCAAGCGTTGTATATGTCCTATACGCTTCTTCCCAACTGCCTTGCGTATAAAAATGGTCCGCCACCACAAGAAGAGCTTCCGCGTCTTTGGGGTTTTGGGCGAGTTTCTTGTTCGCTTCTTTCAATTTAGCGTTGTTGGTGCCAGTGGAATTTCCATCTCCTCCTCTTAAAACACGTCCGGCAAATATGACGCAAACCGCCGCTACAAGAATAACAACAAGCGCTAGAATAAGAATAAAAGTCATACTATTCTATCGGCAGAAATCACCGGTTATTATAGCGTTTTTTCTATGACAAGCGTTCTATTTGAAAGACCCTCTTGACAAATACGAGGCGCATTGGTAGACTTTTTCGGTAAACTTGTTGGTTTAACTTGAAAAAATGGAGGCTATGAAATAATGACGGAGTCCCGCAATGAAACGCTGGATGAAAGTGACTTTGATGTTATATTATCTAATGATATAGATTTCTCAGGAACGGCAAGGCTCGAAAGACCCTTTTTGGTGCGCGGTAAAATTACCGGAGAGATACTTTCGACCAGCCTCCTTGTTGTCGATGAAGAGGCGGTTGTGGACGCGGATATCACCGCGCCCCGTGTTGTCATACGAGGAACTGTCAAAGGCAACGTGAACGCATCGGAGAAAGTCCACATCACGTTAACGGGCAAGTTGCAAGGAAACATCATCACCACGGAAATTTGTCTGGAATCGGGAGCTTTGTTCAACGGACGCTGTTCCATGACCGCAAGCCCCTCTCCTTCTGTTCAAGAAACCGCGCCCAAACTATGAACCTGTCCCGTACGCGCCGTTGCATGAGGTGTATCAGTGTATGCATTTTCCTGCTTTCCGCGTTCAGACTTTTTCCCCAAAACGCCCAGACAAAACCGGATGCGGTTGTTGAATACCGTACGGGCAACTACGAAAAAGCGGTGAGCATTTGTCAGGAAGAATTAGCTGGCAACGCCAACAACATCGACGCCCATGTCGTCGCGGCGTGGAGCCTCATACGGTTAGGCAGATACGAAGAAGCTCATACCTATGCGACAGCAGGACGCAATGTCAGCCGGTACGACCCGCGGATCATCGAAATTCTTGGGGAAACCAACTATTATCAGGGTAGAAATCAGGACGCCCTGCGCTTCTTTCAGGAATACGTCAATTACGCGCCGGACGGGGGATACATCGATCAGGTTTACTTCTTTATGGGCGAATTGTACATCAGGCTCGGCAAGTTCCGTTCGGCGGACATAGCCCTGACAACCGCAGTTCACTGGCAGCCGAAAAATGCGGAATGGCTCGCCCGCCTCGCCTACGCCCGCGAGAGCGCGGGGGACTACGCCAACGCGATTTCGGCTTACGAAAAGGCTCTGTCAATTAACCCGCAGCTAACCGACGCGCGGCGCGGGGCTGAGCGGGCGCGAAAAGCGCTCGGCGGACGCTAAGAGAAAAAATGAAACCTTTTTTCAAAAAAGACATTGAAATAACACAAAAAACCTTCAACGCTCTTGAAAATGAGCAGAAAGAAATGATACGGGGCATCATAGAACTCTCCGGCACCACGGCGAAAGAAATCATGGCGCCGCGCATTGACACGGTTTTTATTCACGCAAGCGCGCCGAGAGATGAAATTCTCGCCGCAATTACAGAAAGCGGACATTCCCGTTTTCCGGTATACGAAGAGACCATAGACAACGTTATCGGCATCCTTTATGCGAAGGATGTTCTTACCTGCCTTGTCAAGAATCAGGAATTCGACATTCAAAAACTGCTCCGCACACCGTTTTTCGTGCCTGAGCCAAAACGCATTGACGAGCTTTTTCGGGAACTCAGGCGCAAACGAGTGCATATTGCGATTGTAGTCGATGAGTATGGCGGCGTTTCCGGCATTGTGAGCATGGAAGACATCCTTGAGGAGATCGTCGGAGACATTCAGGACGAGTTCGACAATGAAACCGAGAACATAGTCAAAATAAACGAGAGCGTTTACCTCTGTGACGCCCGCGTCAACCTTGAAGACCTCGCGGAAGAGATCAACATCGACCTTCCGATTGATGATTTCGACACATTGGGAGGCTTTGTTTTCGATCTTTTTGGTAAAATTCCTGTTAAATATGAAAAGACCGTGTATAATGGTTGTGACTTCATCATTCAGGAAATGGAAGGCTACAAAATCCAGAAGGTAAAGATCGTGGTGAAGCGTGAAAATGAGGAGTAAAAATGAAATACCGGATCATCCTTATAATAATACTATCTACAACCGCCAGCGTTCTCTATGCGCAAGCCGCGCAAGCGCCCGCAAGCGTGACCTCATACTACAATCAGGGACGCGCTTTCATGGTGGAGGAAGATTGGTACTCCGCGTCGGAAGCCCTGCTTGAATGTCTGCGCCTCAGCCCCGCCCATGTGGAAGCCACCGCCGCACTCGCCGAGTGTTACTACAATTTAGGCGAATTTGACGAAGCCCTCGCGTGGGCGCGGAAGGCTCGCGTCTTTGCGAGAGGAAACATGGCCCTTGCCAACCTTGAAGCCTTTATCCTCATCGCGCTGGGGCGGCTCGACGCGGCTTCCCAGGTGATCGCCGAGACGCTTTCCCGCGAACCCTACAACAAAGAAGCGCTGTTCGCCGCTTCTGAGCTTGACATCGCCCGCGGCCACGCAGGGGACGCGGTTCAGCGCTACCAGGAAGCAGTCCGCCGCTACCCGGACGACCGGCGCCTTCTCGTCTCCCTTGCGCTTGTGCAAGGCTCGCTCGGCAATACGGAGCAGGCGAAGTCCTACATAGAACGCGCCCTCCTTCAGCACCCGGACGATTACCGAGTCTACTACTACGCGGCTTACCTCGACGCGGAGGCGGGAAGAGTCAATTCCGCAATAGCGTACGCGGAGAAATCCCTTTTCTATAAACCCGGATTTGATCCGGCGCGTTCTCTTCTTGCGAACCTCCGCTACAGAACAGGCAGATACGAAGAGGCGGCGCGTCTTGCTGATGAGGCAATCGCGTTTAACCAAGGGAATTTAAGCGCGTGGTATCTCAAAGGCATGTCGTACGCCCAGCTTGGACGCAAGGGCGATGCCAGAAACATTTTTATAAACGCGCTCGCCATCGACCAAAGCGATGAATTTATCCGCATTGCGCTGGAAGAGAGGCTTATAGCCGACACCACCCTCGAAGACCCGGCGCGCGTCCGTTGGGCGGACTACCATTTCAACCGCGCCCGCGATTACAGAGCCGCCAACCTGTCGGATCAGGCGCTTTTTGAATACCGCCGCGGACTCCGCATCAATCCGTACGCGCCAGCCAGAAAGGAATACGCCGAGATTCTCAAGTTGCAAGGCTACCCGGCTCGCTATGTTGATGAATTGCGCTTCATGCAACAACTCGGCGCCGCAGACAAAACCGTGGACGACGCGATGGAAGCCTATGACGCGCTCTTAGCCGACGCGCTTCACCGGCAATGGGGCGTTGACCCCGCGTCAAGCGTCAGCCGCCATTGGAACGTCGCTATCTTCTCGGTTGTCTCCCAGTCGAGTTTTTACCACGCGGACGCGGGTGCCCTCACCGCTTCTTATATAAAAGACTTTATGATCCACGACAGAAACATCATTCCCATGAACATTGAATTGAGGCAGCCATCTTTTTCAGCGGCTTTTAGGGAAGCGCGTTCAGCCGGCGCGGATTATTTTCTCATCATATCGGTAAATGAAAATGAGCGGGATATATCGGTTAAGGGCGAATTTTTTGTGGCCCGCACCGGATCCCCCGCCGGCGTTTTTTCCTCCTACCGCACCGGCGCGGAAAAACTGCGGAACGCATCACGGGGAATCACCGAACAATTAAGCGCGTCTTTGCCGTTCCGGGGCGTACTGCTTCAGCATAAACAGGGGCAGGGATTCATTGACAAGGGAAAGGCGGACGGAGTGAGAGCCGGAGCAACCTACGATGTGGTGAAAAAGAAGCAGCCCGTCATCAAAAATGAAGGCGTAGGAATCCTCTACTCGCCGGAAGATGTGGTCGGCAAGCTGGTCATTACCGTTGTTGATGAAGAAGTCGCGTCCGGTACGCTTACCCGCATCGGCTTTTTTGACCGGATTGCCGACGGAGACGAGGTGTTGTTGTCGCCGGAAACGCAGGACGCCGCTTCGCCTCCACGTACGGATCAGTCGCCTGCGGCGGATCCGGAATTACGCGCTTTGTTGAGAACCTTGCGCTGACCTTTCCCGCACACTAGCGCGCCCCGCTTGGTTAGTTGGGGTTAGAACCGAACTTCACAACCGGGTGTGCGCATTAGGGTTGCTGGGCTATCAGGGCGCCATTTCCCCCTCATCGCCGGACTGTCCGCCGGTCTCACCAGCGGCGGATGGTTCCGCAATCTGCGCCGTAACGACAACCATTTTGGGCGCGCTTGCCGTAGCGCTGAGATATACGGGTACATTCACATCAACCGGCAAGGAAAAAGACCCCGCTTCCTGAACTCCCGCGCAATCTACGCTGAATGCGTCAAGCGCCGTATACCGGTCGAGATCGCGTTGCCTGCCCTCAACGGAGACGCTTCCATTCTCAATGTTCAAGATTGCCGTCCAGCGGGCGGAATCCAGATTTTTCAGGATAATGGGGATGTTTTCATAGGTTTTCTGTGAAAGAATTTCCTGCACAACGCCCTTGAATTCCACAGTCGCACCGCCCCTTAGTATGGCAAGCGGTTCGTGATTCAAAATGTTCACCACAACGGAAAAATCCGAATCATGATCGTCAATCTCTACGTCTTCGGTGAAAAGCTCTGAAATATTTGCGATCACATCCGCAGGACCATCGACAACGGCTTGTTCCGGCGTAAGACTCCAGCCCGCAAGCTGGTAGCCGTCGCGCAAGCTGCCCCTGACATTTGTTTTGAGTTGCACGGTTTTGCTCGCCTTATGATCTATGGTCAACGATATTTCCCCAGGCTCAACCTTTATTTCAAGAGGCTCAACACCCAAAGCGGTTCCCTTTTTCCGTATCTGTACCGGAATGCGGTACGTGCCTTTGGTTTTTCCTTTAAGATCAATGTACGCGATAATGTCATCTTCCAGAATAGGGTAGACGCTGTTCGCTTCCCCGCGCAGTCCCACACGGATCGTCTGCTCATACGGGCTGGAAGGCGTATAGCTTCCGTCAATTTCCAGACGCAACGGCGCTGAAAAAAAACGCTCCTCCATTGAAGACGCCTTGTGAAACGCAAACAACAGAATCGCCAAAACAACGGATAGCGCCTTTGCGGTCCAGTTTTCGGCGATTTTCAAGAGCATTTTTCTATAATCCAGTGTTTTCATAACAGATGCCTCTCTTACTTCTTGAACGGAGCGGCTTCCAAATTAACGCTGTCAAACGAGCCGTTTGCAAACAAGTTTGTATCACCGGCGTCCACGCTTGTCTCTCCAATACCAGCGCTGCGTTTTCCATGCTCAAGCAGATCCTGTAGCTTTCGGGTGGACTCTGCGGGCGAAAGATCGTAGTACAGTTTTCCGTCAAAAGCGAGGCTGATAGCCCCGGTCTCTTCGGAGACAACCAGAATCACCGCGTCCGATTGCTCGGACATGCCCAACGACGCCCTATGGCGGGTGCCGAAACTTTTTTTGATGTCCTGTTGCTCGGACAGGGGAAGAAAGCATCCGGCCGCCGCGATCCGCTCATTTTGAATGATCATGGCCCCATCGTGGAGGGGCCCGTCAAACTCAAAAATGGCGACGATAAGGCTTGAAGAAATTTCCGCGTTGAGCTTTGTGCCCGTATCAATGATGTTCTTGATGTTGATTTTTCGGGGAAACACGACAAGCACGCCGCGCCGTTTTTGGGAAAGAATTTCCGCAGCCGTGATGACAGCTTCCAGATGACCCGGATTCGGCTTGGCGTTCGGTCTGAAAAACTCGCTTTGCCCAAGCCGGAGGATAATCTTGCGCAATTCAGGCTGAAACACAATGGCGACCGCGATGAGCAGTCCGGGAGCCAGCGCTTTGAGTATCCACACCAGCGTGGAGAGTTTCAGCAAGGTCGCCAGTCCATACACCAAGGCGAGGAAACCCGCGCCCTTTATCATTTGTACGGCTTGCGTTTTCACCAAGAGTCCATACGTCAGGTACAGAAGCGACGCGAGGATCGTTATATCCAGCGCCGGACGTATCACATCATACATTGCCGAGAGTTTCTGCAACCACTCCATTCAACACCTTTACCATGTCAACCGATTCTTTAACATCGTGTACCCTGATGATATCCGCTCCGGCAATAATGGCGGCAGCGTTAGCCGCAAGGGAGCCGGCGAGCCTATGCTCTACGCCCCTTCCGGTCAGTTCTCCAATGAAGGTCTTCCGCGAAAGCCCCACCAGCACAGGATAGCCTAAAGCGCGGATTGTTGCAAGGCGCCTGATGAGCGCCGTATTGTCTTCCAGACGCTTTCCAAACCCAACGCCCGGATCCAGTATGATGTTTTCCCGCGCAACACCCGCGTCCAAAGCCTTCTGCGCCGCGTCTTGCAAGTAAGCGGCGACCTCGGCGACAACGTCATGGTAGAACGGGCCATTTTGCATGGTTTCAGGCGAGCCTTTCTTGTGCATAAGAATGACTTTCGCGCGATGCGCCGCGCAGACCCTTCCCATGTCGGGATCATCTTCCAGCGCGGAAATGTCGTTGATGATGTCCGCCCCGGCTTCCAGCGCCGCCTCCGCAACCGCAGCTTTCCGCGTGTCCACCGATATGGGCGCATTAGACCAGCGTCTGATTCCCTGAATGACCGGCAGCACCCGTCTGCCCTCCTCTTCCGCGTCTATATACGCTGCGCCGGGTCTTGTCGATTCTCCGCCGATGTCAATGATGTCCGCGCCATCCTCCACAGCGCGCAACGCCTTTTCCACCGCCGCCTCAGTGTCAGCCGCCCTGCTTTGCGGGTAAAAAGAGTCGCTATTGCAGTTGACTATTGCCATGACAAAAACGCGGCGTACGGCGCGATGAGCGTCTTTTGTAGTAGTGGTAATCATATATCTGGGTCGAGAGTATAGAATGAGAGTGGAATACTGTCAAGGGTTGACGCGACGGGCGTTGTATATGACCGTTCCACAGGAACGCGGCCAAGGTCGGCAAATGCGAATGTCTTTCTTTACAAAGCCGTTAGAACAAAGGTGTCAGACACGAGCTAGGCGCTTGTGGCAGGGTATAGAATTAGCGCAAAATGGCGTCAGACACAGGCTTAACGAGCCGCCCTGCTCTGCGGGAATAAGGTGTCAGACACAGGCTTTGTACTTGCGGCAGGGTATGGAATTAGAACAAAATAGCGTCAGACACAGGCTTAACGAGCCGCCCTGCTCTGCGGGAAAAAAGAGCCGCTTTAGAACAAAGGTGTCAGACACGGGCTTAATGGAGAAAGCTCCCAACAGATCCATAGCCTCGCGCTTTGAAACAGGCTCGTTATTTTGAACGCTACAATTTTCCCTTGTCAATCGCCTGTGGGCGCGTCCCCCTTGACAAAAGGCGCATCAGCGTTTATACTCTCTTTCAGTATGAAACGAGTTGTTCTTTTGAAACATATTGCGGTGGCTCTCACGCAAAGCGGCGGGCTTCCGGCATCGCGGATGCCCCCCCCCCCCCCCACTCGCTGACGCAACCCGCCTTTTCCCCTGTTTTCCCACTATCTATCGTATGTCTCTTTATCTTTTCTCTCATTCACAAGGAGGCTTTATGCTTGAGTATAGTTTGGAGCTTAACGAGCTTACAACCAATCCGGACGACATGCGCGCCAAAACGGTCAATGTCATATCCCGCAATCAATTGGCGGTCATCGACCGCATCCTGCAAACAGGCGCGGGTCTCACCCGCAGCGACGTGCTTTCCGTGCTTGAGGCGGAAAAGCAGGTCATTTACGCCATGCTCGCGGATGGCGAGGCCGTTACGACCGATCTCTTTAACGCCTATCCCAGCGTCCAGGGCGTGTTCTCAGGCGCTGAGGACAGTTTCGACCCAAAACGGCATCGCGTCAAGATACACTTGAGCGAGGGCGCGAGTCTGCGGAGCGTCGAGGATCAGGTGAAGACCAGGAAGGTTCAGCCCGGACAGACGGGCGCGTTCATCGCGTCGGTAACGGACGTGAAAAGCGGCTCGGCGAACAATCTGCTCACGCCCGGGCGCCCGCTCCGCATCTATGGAAGCAAGCTCAAGATTACGGGGGACGATCCGTCTGTGGGGGTGTACTTCAAGGGAGCGGACGGAAGCGAAGTGAAGGTGGACATAACGGACATGGTGGAGAACAAGCCGTCGGAAGTGATCGTGATGATACCGGCTCTGGCCGCCGGGGAGTGGACGTTGAGGCTTGTCACGCAGTATTCGGGAAGCGGGACGGAGGTCAAGAAGCCGCACATCGCGGAGTTCAGCGTGGCATTGACGGTGCCGACGGATCAAGTGTAGCGTCGAAATCCTCGAAAGCGTAGTATCGAGACTCTCGCAAGCGTAGTTTCGAGACATTCGTAAGCGTAGCGTCGAGAGTTTAGCCGTCATAGTTGCGAGGCGCTTGCAAGACGCGAAGCCTATGGCGACAAGGCATATAAGAGGAAGCCCCGCGACCGGTTAGGTCTTTGGCAGGAACAATGCCGGAAGCGGGGCGCAACCGAATGTGGCGCGCCTAAAGGCGCGGTATAAGTATACCTAACCGGCGTTCTTTTGCAAAGGGATCGTTGGAATGCGCCTCATTCGGCCCTCTTTTTTGATAGGCCGCCCGTACGGGCGGCTGTAAAACGCGCCGCCGCGCCCAGCAAGGGCGGCGGCGGCGTGATACAAAGAGGAGGATGACTATGAGGTTATCCACACGATGTAGATTGGGAATGCTCGGTGCAACGCTGGCATTCGGGCTGTCGCTTGCCGGATGCGACTTGGGCAATAGTGATACACCCGATCCTGTTGACAAGACCGCGCTGGCGGCGAAGATCGCCGAGGCGGAGCAGGCTAAAGCCGGCGTACTGACCGGCGCTTCCGCAGAGGAGATGGCGGCGGGCGTGAAGTATGTCTCGCAGGCCGCTATGGACACATTTGTCGCGGCGATTGAGGCGGCGCGGGTCGTAAACAACAACGGCGCGGCGACTGCGGAACAGGCGGCGTCTGCGGTGGAGGCGTTGACCAGCGCGATTGCCGCCTTCAATAGTACCGTCAAGACGGACGGGACGAAATCCACAGGCTTTAGCGAGGCGGAATTGACCGTCCTGATCGCCATCGCGACTACCGCGAAAACGGGCGTCGTAATCAGCGCGGATGGAACGGATCAGCCGTCCAGCGTGTACTGGGTTTCGCAGGCCGCTATGGACACGTTCAACGCGGCGATTGACGCGGCGAGGACAACGGCGGACGCCGGGCGGGACGCCGCGTATACCGCGCTGGCGGCGGCGATAATCGCGTTTAATAATGCGAAGCGGGCGGGACGCCGCGACGATACGCCCGATCCTGTTGACAAGACCGCGCTGGCGGCTAAGATCGCCGAGGCGGAACAGGCTAAAGCCGGCGTACTGATCGGCGCTTCCGCAGCGGATGCGCCGGCGGGCGTGAAGTATGTCTCGCAGTCTGGTATGAACACGTTCAATGCGGCGATTGACGCGGCGCGGGGCGTAAACAACAACGGCGCAGCGACTGCGAAACAGGCGGCATCCGCAGTGGAGGCGTTGACCGGCGCAATTGCCGCCTTCACGGGCGCCATCAAGACGGACGGGACGAAAACCACAGGCTTTAGCGAGGCGGAATTGACCGCCCTGATCGCAAGCGCAAACGTCGCGAAGACGGATGTCGCAATCAGCGCGGATGGAACGGATCAGTTGTCCAGCGTGTACTGGGTTTCGCAGTCCGCTATGGACACGTTCAACGCGGCGATTGAAGCGGCGGGGACGGCGGCGGACACCGGGTGGGATGCCGCGTATACCGTGTTGGCGGCGGCGATAACTGCATTCAATAATGCGAAGCAAGCGGGAACAAAGGCGAAGACCGTTGTCATTACCGGCGTATCCGCGCCGGACGGCAGCGTTGTTGCCATCCTTGGCTCATCGGAAGCGGAGGCGAAGGTGAAGATAGCGGAAGTCATATCGGGCGGAGATGCCATTGGAGGGCAAGGAATACTACAGGGCGGCGCGGCGACCCTGCGCTTGACACATTTCAGCGACGGGATCGCGTGGTCGGGAACCGGCTCGTGGCATGTGGCGCTTGGGATTGCATCCGACACCAACTTCGACTGGCATATCACCACAAGTGCGAAGTCTTTCGACGGCGACAGCGTTACCCTGGCTTTTTCGGACTTCAAGACGCTTGAACCGGACCCGGCGCAAGGCTACATAACCGGCAGCGTCACCCTGACCGAAATCCCCAATCCAAAACCGGATGTGCGCATCCTCGCGCCTTATTACATCCCGGAAGGAGATGGTGGCTATGTAGACGGGCGGAGTTCGTACTACGATGTAGCGTATGACGGCTCCGGCTCCGGCTCGTTCTCAATTCCCTTTACCCAACCGTTCCTCTCCGCGTTGCAAACTGGAACGCTGCACTTCGGCACCTTTAGGCTGTTCATTGGTTCCGGCGACAGCCAATACCCTCGGTACCTGATAAGCAGTCACAAGGAGTTTGCGGCAGGCGATCTGTCGGGCGGAAATCTGAACATAGGCGATGTTGGTTCGGTGAGCCTCGCCTCCGTCACTTTGAGCGGAACCATAACGGTACATGACGACGGACAGCGTATACCGCTCGTAAGCATACAGGCCGACGGAACCAATCTTATCGATAACCAGCGGATCCTTTATTCGCCAGCTGACAACGCTCCGTGGTCCCTGACCATACCCGCCCAGCAGGGAGGAGCGGTGAGCTTCCGAGTGTACGGCTTTGACGCTTCCGGCTCTAACCAGCTTTTCACCACTAAAACCTTTAGCCCCGCCGCCACCAATTCGGTAACCAATCAGCCGATAAGCGGCATAGTCCTTGACATCGGGGATGTCTCCGCAGAACCATGAGCGGCGCCATACCGTTTGCCGGCAGGCCAATCCCGGCTCACTACCGGATGGTAGCGCAGACCATACACAGGAATGCGCTTGTCGGCGGCGATCTGGGATTGGACAGTCTTGCCTCAATCAATTAAGCGGGACGATCTGGAACAGGGACGAAAAACCCCGCCGCAGGAAAGCGGCGGGGCGCCGCAATCCCTCTTGCAGGGGTTATAACGGTTACGACGTATTAGCATCTCGTTTAGTATCTCGCCTTGTCGTCTTCAACAATGGCTTGCCATGCAGGGACGACTTGCTTAATACATCGCGCCGGATTCTGGGCTGCGCCGTCAACCGACATGCTCCATGCCATGTGACCTCTCGCGTTGTTGTCAAACCCGCCAAGCAGTTGTTCGTAGCTGAAGCCACTGTATATGGGATCACGAATCACAGAGATCGTTTCATCAACGGCGCGAGGGAGTCGTGGCAGGTGTTGTACTGGGCGGCTTTCCACACATTATCATCATTATTCCCCGAATTAGACTCCACTGCGAATAAAAAACCCCGCCGCAATGCGACGGGGCATGTATCACTCTTGCATAGGTTATGACTTACATTTCCGCATTGGCGTCTTCAACAATGGCTTGCCATGACGGGGTGACTCGCTCAATGAGTTGCGCCGGGTTCTGGGCTACGCCGTCAACCCACATCTCCCACGCCATTTGGCCTCTCGCGTTGTTGGTAAAACCACTCAGCAGGTTTTCATATTTGAAGATGCTGTATTGGGGATCACGAATCATAGCGCCCGTTTCATCAACGGCGCGGGTGTCGCGGTATATATTGTACTGGGAGGCTTTCCACGCATTATCATCATCGTTCCCCGGAGCGGGAGTCTGCCACAACTTATAGGCGAACATGATATTGTCAACCTCTTCCGGCGTATAGGTCGAGGGAATGATACATACGTTTTCATCCTGGCTGAACAGGTAGTCGGAAAGTCTTGGGCCCTTGGGAAACAGTACAAATCCCCAGTCATCCTGCATCTCAGCAAGTTGTGAGGCGACGTACTGTTGAGCTATACGCATGGCTATCTTCCCGTCATGGAACAGCGGCTCGAAATAGTTCCAGTTCTCGTCAGCGCGCTGGGTTCTGATATAGCCGTCCAGGAACAACTGGCAAGAGAACTGAAGCGCTTCAAGAAATTCGGGCCTGTTGGTGGCGAGGACAAATTTGCCGCTGGAATCTTTGTCAACGATGCGGGCGCCGTTGCTGGCAATGATAAAATCCAGCGCATCGGTAGATATTGATGCCATGGCATACACGTCAATCACACCGTCGTTGTCAACATCGCGTTGCACTTTTTCGCAAATCTCGCGGAATTTTTCCCATGTCCATTCTCCTGACTTTTGCAAATCATAGGGCAGATTCGGGTCTAAACCGGCTTCTTCAAAGAGCCGTTTATTATAAAACACGCCGCCGCCATGTAGCGACCCACCATACCCAATGGACATGGCATACGTATTTCCATTGAAATTAAAGGCGTCCCTAACCGATCTATTCCATTGTATGGGTTTATCCTGGTTAAAATCAACGCTCGGCACATTCAAGGGCGCAAGCAATTTTTGCCCATACAGCGCCATCGCCCAGTTCGGCTGGAGTTGAATAATTTGCGCAAAAGGCGCGCCCGTCATAATGGAGGACGCGCTTTCTTCCATCATAAGTTCCCATGTGGTTACATTCGCTTCGCTCATCTTGAAGTTGTACTTTTCCTGAATTTCCTTGCGCCATTCAAGCGTCCTTTCAGCAGAGGGGTCAGTCGGCTCGTAAGTGGCTGTATCGTAATCAGCCCACCAGTTGCCGAAGACGACTTCCAAACCGCCGAGATCGCGCTCCGCGACTTGCGCAACCGGGGCAGCCGCTTCGCCAGCAGCCGTCTTCTTCTGACATCCCATAAATACTACCGCAATCATAAGTGAGAGCAACACAACACCAATTTGTTTTGCTTTTCTTGACATATCTTCCTCCTGACTATCTACAATAAAAGCGATTTATAAAAAAACCATCCGGTTTTTTCCCTAAGTATGAAAAAATCACCCTAAAGCGATATTTTCCTTTATAATGAGCCTCCGCCCAACAAACGCGAACCTGCGGTTCGGCGCGGCATCTTAAACGTTGCATTGGTTTGAACGAAGGCTCGCTTCTGTCTTGACTAGTTTTGAAAAAGCCTCATTAATACGGCGGGAAATTTCGGTGAAATTTCCCGCATCCAGACTACATGCCCGTAATACCCGTCCGGCTCAAACTCTGAACAAACGCTTTTTGGGCTAGAAGGTACAGGATTATAAGCGGTATAAGGCTCATCAACATGCCGGTGGCGATGATCGCCTGCATATACCCGACTGGCGGCAAGGCGCCGCTTGCATAACCGACGCTTTGCTCCCACCATTCGCGCAGACGGTCGGAAACCGCGCCAAGCTGGGCGGCAAGCACCCTATACGTCGTCAGGAAAAGTCCGGAGTAAAATGAATCCGTCCATTGCCATACGAAGGAGAATAAAAAACACGACGTAACCATAGGCGCGGCATCGGGGAGAATAATCTCGCCAAACGTCCTGAGCCTGCCGCATCCGTCTATAAACGCGGCTTCTTCAAGTTCTTTCGGCATACTGCGGAAGAACTGCCTGAGCATAAAGATATACAAGCCGCTCTTTAAGCCCATGCCCGTCACTGACAGCAACAAATACCCCGCTACGCTGTTCAACATGTTAATCGGTTTGCCGGTCAACCCACGGATAAGTCCGAATATGTCGAAAAACCGGAAATTCAGGTACAGAGGCGCCATTATTGTCTGTGGCGGCACTACAATGATAAGCATGACGCAGGTGAACCAGAAATTTTTCAGGGGAAATTTGAAACGCGCAAATCCATAGCCCGCGAGCGTACATGCGGCGATTTGCAACGTCGCGCTGACGACAACCAGAATAAGCGTCCTGAGAAGCGAGGGAAAAAAGTTCATCAATTGACTCGCCAACCCGAAATTCTCCAGCGTGAAGTGCCGTGGTATGCTTATTACAGTCGGGTCGTACAGGTCCTGCCGCGCCATAAAGGATATGCTCAATTTGTCTAAAAGCGGCTGTAGGATAAGAAAACAAAGCCCGAACAGCAATAAGGCGCGGCATGCTTTGAATAAAACGTCTCCTGTCTTCTTTTTAAGAAGGATTCCTTTTGAAGCGCGGTTTTGCTCCAAAAACCGCTCGATTTTTTCCAATATATTATTCATAGTAGTACACCTTCTTTGAAATGACAAACGCCACGACGCCGAGAATGATGATGACAGCCAGGAAGTATACCCACGCCATCGCCGTCGCAAAGCCGTATTCCAGACGTTGCATAAGTGTTGTACGTATTTTTGTCATTATCGTATTGTCCGTTCTTATGAAATAATCCACCACGCTGTAGATGATATTGACCAGTATCAACGGGCTTACCATGGGAAATGTCACTTTCCAGAAACTTTCCCATTTAGTCGCGCCTTCAATATCCGCCGCTTCATACACGCTTGGCGAGATTGACTGCAACGCTGACAGGAAGATGATGATCTGTATGCCGGACGCCATCGCAATATCGTAAACCTGATTGACGACCGCGAAAATATAGCCCATAAAATCGGCCACCGCGTTGTCTCCGGACCCTTCGGAAACGACAAGGATATCCTCAAGCACGCTAGTGACAGACGCCTTCATCGTATTGCCGTCCCGTATCATTTCAGCCATGCCGTTTAAAAGCGTATTGTTCGTCTCAAGTCCAATCATAATGCCCGATGACAGAATAACCGGTAGGAAGAAAACCGCGCGTACAAATCCCCTCGCCTTAAACTCCTGATTCAGAATCAACGCGACAAAAAGGCTGAAAATGAGTTCCGCCGGCACAATCAGCACCATGCGCCCCAATTCTTCAACCAACATGCGGTTGAATTCCGCGTCAATAAAAAAGACCTTGTTCAGGTTTGCCAAGCCCGTAAAGGTCATGGAAAACCCCTGCTTCACCGTGTCGATTCTGACATCGCTGAATATCATCCTCACCGACTCTATAATAGGAAACACCATAAACGCCAAGAATCCAATAAGAAACGGCAATATGAAAAGATAGCCCGCTATAGCGTTTTTGGTTTCAAGCGTCAGATTATTTCTCTCCATACTATTCCTCCTGCTTTATTACCGCATAATCATACGAGGCTATGTTTTTGCCTTCATAGTTGCAACTCGTTTTGCTTGCGTTCACCAGAACCTTGGTTCCATTCTCATATACGGTCAGCGTTATATTCGGCGCGAGTATTTCGTGGTTGTCAATCTTTTGATTGAACAACCCATCAAAATCACGCGCAAACCGCTGATAGATGGCGTTTGCATCGCCCACCCATTTTCCGTACTCATTGGCGTAAAATTGTCTGAATTTTGTTTCCTGAAGAATGGCGCTGTCCTCAGTCATAAAACTGAAGTACAAACCGGCGCCTCCCTCAATGGATTTCAGCAAATTGAGCCGGTAATCCTCGGCGAGATTGATCGCCCGCCCGGCAAAGGGTACAAGCCCATGCAGAACGATTTGATAGAAAGGCACCGATACGTCGGTGATGCCAAACGCCTGATCCACAAGCGGGACATCAGTGATGAAATCAGCGTACGGCGCGGTGTACAGAAAGCCCGTATTCACGAGGACTCCCCTCCCCTTTCCTTTTAATTCGGCAAGCGTCTCCTTTTGCATGTTCATGGACGCCTCGCGGCTTACAAACCGTTTCTCATAGTAATCGCCGCCGAGTTTCGCGCCGATTGTTCTGAACGCGATGTTTGTTACGCCCAATTTTCCGGTTTTCTCCCTAAAGTTCTGGATGAGTTCTTTCATATAAAGAGGCGTCGCCATATAATTGATCTTGCCCCAATTTTTCCGCTCGCCGAACCAGACGAAGCTGTAGGGATAGCTTTCTATCCGCTTGCGGGTGACGTACCGCGCCGCGTCCGTATACAGGCTGAACGTGTCAAAAGGGCTGTTGTCGTACATATGGAGGAAATCGGACTCGGCGTATAATTTGAAGCCAAAGTCACGCGCTGTGGAAACAAGGCGTATGAATGTATTTTTGCCGCCCAATTCGGAAATCAGGCGAACATTCGACGGAACCGAATGCTCGACGCTACCGTTAAACCAGCCGATCATCTTGACGTTCACGTTTTTCCAGCCGAAAGCGGCGAAATCTTCCACCATTCCTTCCGCTTCTTCGTATGAAGTGAGCTTTAACGGCAGGTCAAAAGGAACGCCAACTCGATGCTGAGTCTTGTTCACCGCGCCAATGATCTCCACCGCGACAGGCGCGCCGCCATCGATTTCGTTGTTTAGCCCTTTCTCTTTCGCAAGCAGGCGCTTTCTGAATTCTTTCGCCATTCCGGCATACGAGTCTTCAGCGCAGAGTATGTACCGCTGAACGATCCGCTCGCCTGCCGGAAGTTGCGTCTGGTACATGTACACGGCTTTGTCGGATTTCGCCGAAATATCCAGACTCGCTCCGTGTATGACGGCGTACTGTCCGTATACGTTGTTATAGGAGCTGCTTCTGCCGGAAACATCCGCCCTGACGCTTGCGTAAGAAGCGCCTTCTTCGATCACGCACAGAAGCGCGGCGCCGTTTTTCTGGACGCCGAACGCCGGAAACGGCCCCTTGTTGTCGTGGATGATCGCTTCACGGAACATGCCCGCATCCCAGCCGTACACGTAGTTGTTGTACGCAAGCTGACCCTGTTTGCCATTGTTGAAATTGATAAGCGCGCCGCTTCCGTCCGGCACAAGCAGATACCCCTCGTCCTGAACGCCGCCCGCGCCGAAATACGGCAAAAGGCTCAATTGAGTTATAGGGAATGAAGGCCTAAACGCCAATTTGTCAAACGGAACGCTCACCACAAGAGCGTTGCCATCTAATTCGTAGCGGATGGTTACGTTAAACACGGGTCTTTCAGGCTCAGCCGACGCGTTGTACCGTACGGCGTCTTCCTCGTAATCTTCTATTGTATACCCAACCGAGGCGAGCAGGTCGTCAATTTGCGCCTTCATAAAATCCTGCGTGGTGTCCCTCAGCACGTACACCTTTTCATCTTCTAAATCCGGGTACGACGCAAGAAGCGCGTCTTTGTTGTCATTGGCGCGAAGTCTGTTGATGTCGTACAGACGGTAGCTTCCTTCAACCTTGTCACGATCCGATTTCTCCATTTTTTCAAGGAAATCAACGAAGCGCGCTTCCCGAATCGCTTTTGGAATGTAGAAAACACGCGCCACATTGCCGACCGTATAGCTCACCTCAAGCCCGCCGTCAACCACAGCGTATTCAAACATGCCTTTTTCAATGCTGTATCTGGAATTCGGCAATGTTACACCCACGCCCGCGTCATCCGAGTAAACCAATGTAAATTGCGATTGCAATATCTGTTTCGTCAAGCCGTCCGCGATGGGATCGCTTCCCGCGTCTTCCGGAGTGGAATGCCATACCGTTCCGGTGGTTTTGTCCGTCAGCGCGAAGCCAGTGGTTTTTGGGAAAAAACGCAGTTCAAGCTGATTGTTTTGGAGCGTCACTTCTTGTTCATTGCCGTCCCATTCGTACCACTGGATCCTTCTGTCTTCCGTTTTCACCTTGTTGCAGGAGATTGAAATGAAAACCGCTCCCACTATGGCAAACGCCAGCAAAACCCGTAAAACCGGTTGCAAAACCGGCGTTAAATTCTTTTTCATGTCCCTCTCCTACGTCAGCCTGAAAGCAATTTCTTTGTACAGCGATATGAAATAGGCTATCGCATCGCTAATAAGACTAAAAAACATAAGAAAGATAAACACCATAACGCCCATCGCTATTATAGAAAGCAGACTGGAAAGAATCGCTTTCGCGGCGCTGTAGCTATGAACCATCATCATCGCCGCCAACACCAGCAGAACCGACCACACAAGCGCAAAGCTGGTTAAGACGTAATAGACGGAGCCTTCCTGTGCTGTAATAAACTGGCTTAGCGCTATCATAGCCGCATTGATAATAATGTACGGGGTGAATGCGTACGCCGTCGCCATATAGATTTCAAGCAGGTGACCTTTGCCGTCCATCAAAGTCGTAAGGCTCCAATTCGCGACCGTCCACAAGAAAAGCGGCAGAAGGATACGGAGCGCCACAGTGATGACGTTAAAATATTCCATATTTATAGAAACAAACTGAAAATTGGTTAAGGTGAGACGCAACACTTCAACCAACACCATCACCACAGTGATAACATTTGCAGCCGCAAGAGAACCCCGTTTTTCATGCGTCAAATCCCAAAACCCGTCAAATGGATGCGTTATAACATATAGCGCGTATTTGAGTGTTGTCCCCAAACGCGCCCATTTTGGCTTGTCCATTATGAGTTGAATCGCTCCATTCATTCTTCCATGACCTCCTTGCGGAATTTCAGTATGCTTTTAACCAATTTGGGAACAATAATGGCAATGGCAAGGACAAGGAGTATTTTCCACAAATTTTCTTCCATCCATTGTTTGCGGTAAAACTGAAACGCTTTGCCATAGCCCTTATCGTCCCGCTTCAACTTGTAGTATTCCATCGCCTTCACATAGTCGCCCTGCCGAAGCGCGGCGCGGCCAATGCCGATGTACGCGAGGTCGTAATTGCCGTTCATTTTCAGCACCTGTTCCCATTTCTCCGCAGACACTTCATACCGCCCCGCCTTATATTCATCCAACGCCTCATTGATGAGCAAGCCGTACGTAGTCAAGTCGAATCGGGTGAGCGTCGCGGCGCGTGAATCAAGCGCGAAGATCGAATAGCCCATTTTGTCAATGGCGACCGGAAGCAAAAAGTAACCTTTATAATTGCCGAGTCCGCCGAATGCATACAGCAGGTTTCCCTGAAAGTCGTACATGAAAATGCGTCCACGAGTACGGTCAATGCAGGCGTAACTGTCGTTGTCCAGCGCCGCCACATCAATAAACTTGGACGACCCGCTGACACCGCCCGCGTTGCCGAACGAAAGATCGCCCACCGGGTCTTCGTACCCGTTCCGTATCAGAATGTCCTGCCCCATTGCGTTAAGCCTGCGTATTGAGGCTATGTACCAACTGCTGCTGTTTGTCACGTAGATGAAGCCGTCGTTGTCAAGGCAGAGGTTGTTATATTCCGTGGGGATGAACAGATCCATCCGCGCTCGTTGCGCCTGAGTGGAAATCAACTTCCATATATAGTCGACAGGGTTGACCCACACCTTATTCGCCCCCATGAACCCCACAAAAACGCCGTTTTTGTCAAATTCCATAAGCCCCTTGTTGACGTTCCTCGCTTGCAGGAATATGCGCCCCGCATGATCAACGATTAATTTCGTCGGAAGGAATTCCACATTCGCGTCAAAACTTTCATCAACCGGTTTTATTATTGAAGCGATGTAGTTCGCGTCCTTGTCAAGCCGGACGACCCTGTGGTTGTTCGTATCGCAGATAAAAAGCTCGCCTTCCGTAGTTTCAAACAGATCGGACGGGTAATTGAACGCGCTCTCCTCTTCGCCAATCCAGAACGAATTGATGATCCGTGCAAGATCATAGGAGCCGTCCGGTTTCACCTCAAGCTGCACGATCCGGTTGTTGCCGGAATCGCAGATGTAGATGCGGTTGTCTTTAATAAACAAGCCCTGGGGATCGCGGAAATTCCCGACGCCAAAATCATCTCCCACAAAATAGGCGCTCACATGGTACGGATCGGGCGAAACGACCTGTTCGTTCCAGTAGTCGTAGTTGTACGAATAGTTCGTCGCCACGTCCGCGAAGAGGGGAGATGCAAGCGGCGCAAAAAGCAGGATAAAACCGAGCGCAATCACGATTCTTGTGGCGTCGCATAAAGAGAACGGCTCTGGCTGACCCAATAGCTCCGCTAACGGCTCCGCCGCCAACGCCTCATGCATTTTTGACGCATCCAACAATTTTGAAAATAATGGAAACTTCATATCGGTGTCCCTCCTTACTCCTTGATGCCGGAATTCGCCATCGTTTGAAGAACATTGCTCTGGCACAAAATGAACAGAACCAGAGGAACGATCATAACAAACAAGGTGACCGCAGCGCCGACGCCGGCTCTCGCCACGCCTGCGGTGATAATCTGCCCCAGCGCGTAGGGCAGGGTCTTCAACTGCTCAGAATAGATGAAATTGGAGGCGCGGGCGTTCCAAAGGTTCTGAACGGAAAAGATCATAACCGTCAGCCATGCCGGTTTAATCATCGGCATGATGATTTGCGCGAATATCCGCGCCTCGCCCGCGCCGTCGACTTTCGCCGCCTCAATGAGCGTGTTCGGTATGGTGTCAATAAACTGCTTTAACAGGAAGAAGCCCATAGGCATGGCAAACGCGGGAATAATGACCGCGAGGTACGTGTCCACCCAACCGAGCCTCGTCATAATCAAATAATTTGGAATCGCCGTTACATAACCGGAAAACATAAGCGTGGTAATGACGAGAGAGAAGAATAGCTTGCCGCCCGGAAACACGTACTTTGAGACAACAAACGCGCCCATTGAAGCGAGGATGACAAGTCCGAGCGTCCCGCCGAAGGTGATGAACACGGTGTTGAATATGTACCGCGAGAATGTCACCCAGGATTTGCTCATTATGATGAACAGATCCTGGAAGTTGTTCATGGTGGGCTGTTGAACAAACAACTTGGGTGGAAACAGGAATATCTCGTTCAGCGGTTTGAAAGCGTTGTTGATCGCGTACAGAAGTGGATACGCGAAAAACAACCCGAAAATCGTAAGGATGACGCCGATAAAGATATCGCCTCCCAGAGACCGGTTTGGTCTTCTGTTATGCAGCTTTTTCATTAATTTTTTCTTAGGAGCCTTTTTCACCATTTCCTCTCCCTCAAGTTCCGACCCGGCTCAACATCTTCTGAACCGCTTTATTGCACAAAATCATGGCGAGAAACAGCAACGTTGCGATGGCGGAAGCGTACCCCATTTCAAACCGGATTGAACCGTAGTCCACAAGATGGTTTACCACCGTATGCACCGCGTAGTCGGTGCTAGGGAAACCGCACAACGCGGTCGTTACATCCGCGATGCCGAAGGACTGGGTGATTGCCATGACCGCGCCGAACAGCAACATGCCTTTCATGTTCGGCAGGGTGATGTACCACAGTTCCTGCCAGCGATTCGTTATGCCATCCATGATGCCCGCCTCGTACTGACTTTCGTCAATGGTGGAAAGCCCCGCGATAAACGCCAGAAAGCCCGTACCCAAACTCATCCACAGGACGACGACGATCATAACCGGCATCATATAGTTTGGATCCGTCAGCCACAACACCGGTTGATCGATTATGCCGATCTGCATCAGCAACCCGTTTATGTAGCCGTAGGCGTCGCCGGAAAAAATAATCGCCCAAATTATGTACACGGATCCTGAAATGGAGGGCGCATAGAAGATCAGCGTTACAAACGCGCGAATGTAGCGCGGCAATTCGTAGATGAACCACGCGAACAGGAAGGACGCGAGATAGCCGATTGGACCTGTGATTGCGGCGAGTATAAACGTGTTTTTCACCGCAGTTAGAAATACATCGTCGCCCAAAAGCAGGTTGATGTAGTTGCGCAGTCCAATAAACTTGGGCGTTTCAAGGATGTTGTAATACGTGAAACTGTAAAAAATCGAAACAATCAGCGGCGCCACAACAAAAAGCGCGAATACAACCGCATACGGCAATAAAAAAAGATAACATGTCTTGGCCCTCCCGATTTGTTGCAGAAGCTCGCTGAACCGGTTTTTTCTCTTTGCCACATAAGATTTAAAACTCATTTATCATCTCTCCTTGACGGCTCTACTCAAGCCCGAATTCCTTTCGTTTTTTTATCAACTCGTCATTTATGGTGCGGCTGTAATCAAGCAGGGTTTCACGGGTGTCCTCGCCTTCGTTCAGTACGCGGCGCACCGCGTTTACTATATGCCGGTTGACGTAATAACCGCCCGGCACTTCCGGGGTGCCGACCGTCCACGAACGCTGTTCGCTTAAAACCGCCATTTCGCGGGAACCCCATGAAAGCCGCTGGAAGGCTTTGATGTTTCCGGTCGGATAACGCGCCGCCGCGCCCATGACGCTCTCAAGCTCGCGTCCGAACCGCACCTGCGTATCCGCGCTCACCCACCACTTCAAGAACTCCCACGCGCTTTCCGGATTCTTCGCGTTGGAGAAGATCATTGAGGCGACCGAACCGGTAGGCGCGGAACGGTCAATCTCGCCGTTGGGCTGCCTCCTGCCGGGCATAAGCCCGAAATCCCACAATCCGCGGATTTCCGGCGCGAACACTTCCAGCGTGTTGAACGTCGTGTAATCCGCAAATCCAAGGGGCATTTCCCCGGTGCGGAAGCGGTTCACAAAGTCATAGACCGTGGGCGCTTTGTAATGGGTGAAGAACTTCGTGTATGCGTCAAAGGCGTCAACTGATATTTCACTGTCAAGCAAGGTTCTTGAGCCCTCCTCGTTGTAAAGCGTTCCATGCCGCTGGTAAAGCTGGGCGAGGAAGTTCGAGAAATCGCTTGTCGTCGCCACAGATGGAATGCCCACATTCATGTTGCTTTTCTGAATGACCGGCAGTATGTTTATCAAGTCTTCCCATGTCTCAGGGGGATCAACGCCAAGCTCTGCCATAATGTCCGTGCGGTAGAACATGACATTGAAGTACTGCGCCTCCGGCAAACCATACGTGCCGCCGCTGTAGCGAAGCGGCACAAATACGCTGTCATAGAACTCGGCTTTCATTTGGTCAAAGCCCTCGAACCGCGACAGATCCATAGCCGCGCTGCGGATCGCGTAGTTCACCGGATCGGCTTGCGGTATTGAGAGCGCCGCGTCAGGACCAGTTCCCGCGACAACGGCGGGCATAACCGCGTCAGGGGCGACGAGCTTGACATTTATCTTAATGCCTGTCAGGGGCGTGAACGTGTCGTCAATCATCGCTTTCAGAATCGTACTTTGGTCGCGTCCGCTTAACATCCACACATCGACAACATCTTCGCCTCTGTGTACATCGCCGAGATTATTGTAGTCGACAAAAAACGACACGAAAAACGACCGCAGTTCGTGCATTGCGGCTACAAAGAAATTTTCATGGACAACCGGCAGTTTCGCATCCTTCGCGCTTACCACCAGATAATCTATGTCAAGCTGCGATTGGGCGAGGCCGTTTAAGCTGTCGCCCAGCCCGCTTATATTGCCTTTGAAGTTTATGAGCATCTGCGGGATTTTATGCGGTTTTTTCACAAACAGTTCAAGTTGCCGCGCCAAAGTAAGCGCCGAAGCGGCCTGAGAGCCGCGCTCGCCCGAATAGACAGTCAGATCGTCAACCAGTTTGTACAGAATTTTACTTTCCTTCGCCATTGCCGCAATGACATCTGGATACACGTAATCCACGCGGTAATCACGGTAGGGATCAGGCTCCGGACCGGTCAAGACCAGAATTTTACGGTACATTTCGTTGAGGCGGAACACGCTTTCTTCCATAACATTCAACATGCCGCCCAATTCCCCAAGCGTTATGTCAAACCTGATTGTATGCTTGCCTTTGGCGAGGGGGAAATACAGATCGTTTCCGTCTTTGTCCTTGAATGTAATCAGCCTCCACTTGTTGTCATACTTGAATGGGATAGCCGCGACTTCCTCACAGGGGATTTCACCGTCAATCAGCAGGGTGCGGTTTGATACGAAGCCCCGGTTGTAGTTCTGCCGCGCCTTGACGGAAATGCGGTACACGCCGTCTTCCGGCGCCTCAATTTCCCATTCGATCCACTGGCCGGAAACGCGCCAACTCTGGCCGCCAATCATGTTCAGCTTGATTTTTGCGACGCTCGCCGGTTCGGTCGCGCCGGAAGACCGGTCGTACACCGCGTAAAGGGAGGGATCGGAGCGGTACAACGCGGTTTCGCCCTGTATCTTTTCCACAAACGTTTGATTGGCGCTCTGAAATCTACCGGCATTGATTTCTTTTATGTAGTCCGCATACGCCGGCGTAACCGCAACGCCCGTCACGCGTATCTTGCGGATCACCAGAGGCTCGTTTATGCCTTCAAACCGGATGGCGTTGTCGCCCGCGTTAAAGTAAAACTGGTAGGGGATGGTAAAATAACCCATGTAATCTTTAAGATACGCCTTTTCCCAGCGCGGTTTTTCAATCTGCGAGGGCCTGATTTCATTGCCCTGGTTGTCGGTTTTTACACCTGTGAGCGCATCGCCCCACACCCTCTGGAACGCGAGTTGCTCCGCGCCCAAAAAGGGCGTTTCGCCGTTAATCAAGAGGCTTCGCTCAATGGGAATGCCACGCGCCTCAACAGGAAAATATTCAAGATAGATGTTGTACAATCCTGACTTCCCGACGAAAACGCTGTATTCAACGAATCCATTTTCCTCTGTTCTCAGCGCTCGCGCCTCTCCCTCGAAATTGACAAGCTCCGACACGCCTTCCGCCGCAGTATAAGAAAAAATATCAACCGGAATGTCTCTCGCGCCCAACGTCGCGCCCGCATAGCGCGCGTAGCGATCCAGATATTTTGCGTAGGTGTTTTGCCTGCCTGATTCGCTCGTTGTCAAATCAAAGCCCGTATATTTGGCGCTATAATCCACAATTCTGCTTCGGGTCGCAAGAAAAACCGCCAGCAACGCGGCAATAATGCCTATGGTAATCAGCGTCTCTTTATGCCTTTTCCACATCAAGACATCCATCCTCCTCTGTATGATAGGTTAATAGGTCTTGTCGCGCGCGTTTTTTCAAAACCCGATTGGCGTTTGAAAAACGCATGCTTTACATTTTTTATAAATAACAAGTTGTATATTGCCATAGAAACAATGCGCGGAAAATAGGGGAAAAAACCTAGCGGCAGAGAATATTCCGCGCGGGCTGGAACGTTGACTGCGGAGGAAGGCTATGTGAGCCGCGCTTTTTGACTACAAGGCGCCCGGCAAGGAGTAATAGAGAATGTTTATCACATATTTTTTATCTATTAGATTTGACGCTTCGGTCAAGCAGAATCTCTTTGACCGCGCCGCCTTGCCGACGGGCGAAGCCGCTGTAAACCGAAGCGCATCGCCCGAAACCGCACCCGCAACCTCCTTAAAGATTATCCGCAAGCCGTCTTCACGAAGATGACGTGCAGCTATGAAATTAAAGGAAGAGAGTTCTAATGTCCGCTTTACAAAAAACATTATATCTAATTGTACTCACGCTATGCGTCGCCTGCGGAAGAGATGGCGGCGCGCCGCATATAAAATAAATAAAGGGCGCGAAAGAGGACATTCAAGGCGGCATGATGAAAATCGAACATTTTGTCGTTTCCAACGCTCCGAAAGGCGCGTTTGAATTGGCGAAATTGACAGCGGAGTTTAATGAGGCGACGCTTGCAAAAGAAGACATTCTGAATTATTCTTATTTTTATAAGCGCTTCTTTTACAAGGACAGCACAGAAGCGAAGAAAATAATGGCATATCGGTGGAGTTCACATCTTACGCCAATGCCATTTATAATTATACATGGCATATATAACACTCCAGACGAGGCGTTGTTTCATCCGTGGCGTAAAGACCGCGCTATGAGTGTTGGAATCGAGCGGAATGGCGATATGAATATCCGGGAGTGACCCCGCTTGTTTTGGATTAAAACATTGAGGTGAAATTTCCTGACGGATCGGAGGAGAGAATGGATCGTCTTGATGAAAACAGAGTTATAGACAACACGCCGATAGGAACGGCGGAGTTGGCGATTTTATGGGGGTAAAATAATGGAGTCCGCATATTCGCACGGGTTTTTATTAACTATGTATGGATTATGGGCGCATTAGATGCGCGCATTTTTATTAAGACTCGGCGTTCAATTTAATATAGCTTTGACATTTTGCGAGTTGTATAGCGTTGTCATGGTTTATTTACAGCAAGAGACCGATTATCATGTACACAGAGGAATAGATATAGGGTTGTCCATTTCGAGCGCAATGTTCATATATCTGTCGCTTAATTTGATGATTGCCATTGTCAGACACCCAAAAGGTGCGGCGTCCATTGTTGTTTTATATGGATGCGCCGCTACGGTTTTTGTACAGCCGTCGAGTCTTCCTCTCAAGTGGTTTTTCTGGTGTCCATTGGGTGTTTTGGTTATGGCAATCGCTTTTGTCTTGGCATATATCATTTCAAATAACACTAAAAAAGGAATGTATTCCATTCTTGGATGGCTGCTTTTGATTTCTCCCGTCTTTATTCAGATGTTTTTCTACTCATTGGCGCTTGCCAACCAATGGGGTTGGCTGATTGAAGGAGTCGTAGAAGCGTTAAAATGGCTCGGGGCGTCAACTGGTTTTATAGCAGTGTCGGCGTTTCTTGTCAAGTTTGGAAAACTTAATGACAAGTTAGATAAATTTGTTATAAAACTCGCAATAAGTTCTATTTCAGCAATAATCACCGGGGAAATTCTGTATGGTTATTTTTTTAGGTCTTTCGTAATTAGCGCGTTATTGTTTGCAATGATAATTATCGCTGTTATCTTTATTTTGGAAAAAAGAAGGCTGGCCCGTTAAATTTGGAGTGTCAGGCGGCGGCGAAGCGTTCAAAAACAAAGCGTATGCCTTGGTAAGAAGGAAAGACGATGTTCTTGAGGGTGGACGGATAAGGAGGGGTATGTGAAAAGGAGGGGCATCTACTGCGTTTCATAAAAATTTTATATAGATCGGCGCGGTTCTGGCAGGGAAGCGGCGTTCGCGTCTGGTCGAGGAAATGTCTTGGGAGCGTGGTTGACACTGTTTTTGTATCGTTTAATGACATTTATATTATCATAGCAAAGATAAAAAACGGTTTCGCACGGTTTTCATGCCCGCATACGCAGTGCGGATCAGAACCTCGCATATACCGGGATGCGGGCATGACGCGGGCAAAACGCCTCGCCATTCAGAGTGGGGATATTCATCGCAAAGTCTGATCTTGCCGCGTGGAAGCTCATTCACACGCGCCAGAGCGCGGTCATAGCTCGCCGCGCTTCGATTGTCAGACGATTGAGCGTCGCGGCGGGCTTTTGGTTGTAATAGAGAGACGCGCCAGCTTCCGCCGCGCAGTCGCGCCATATATCAAGATATGCGGGCGAAAATCTTGTCGCGCAGCTTTCGCCGACAAGCGCGAGCAGTATCTGCAAAAAACGGGAGAAAAGCCCCCGCATTTCAAAATTGCCGGTAGACGCAAGCAGCTTTTCAATCAAGACCTGCATGTTTTTGACGGGCCTGCCTAACCCCGCAGCTTCCGCAATAGGCGCGGCGTACTTGCCGAGCGCCACCAGTTCCCAGGGTAGCGCCGAGGCCGGACGGCGCAGACTCAACGCCGTTGTCATAGCGACCGAAGCCGCAAGATACGCCGCCAGAGGGCGCAATGTTTCATCCGTGACGGGCAGAAATGTTTTGAGATGCGCCGTAATGGAGAGTCCGCCGTCTTTTGCGCCTTTTGCATCTTTTTCATAGTCCGGTTCCCGCGCTCCGAACACGCGCCGCATCACCTCGGCTTCGGTTTCCAGCGGACGCTGTACAAAGCGATACGGGCGTACGCGGGAGAGAATGGTCGGCAGCAAGGCTTGCTCATGGCAGGTGGCGAGTATGATTGAAACCGCCGCCGGCGGCTCTTCCAGTATTTTCAGCAGAGAATTCCGCGCCCCTTCCTGCATACGGTCCGCGTTTTCAATGATCATGGTTTTGCGCGTGCCGCTGGGCGCAAGATGCGCCCACGCCGCAGCCCTGCGTATCTGGTTGATGGGTATCGCATCCGCAATGCCCTCGGCTTCGAGTTTCACCGCGTCTTTAAGGATCGCCGCGCACCGTTTCCGCGCGGCTTCCGCGCCGCTTTTTTTGAGAGCGCTGATTTCCTCCACATCTTCCTCAAGGGCGAGGATCAAATTGGTCAATTTGCCGAATTTCGGATCATCTTCCCATAAAACAACCGCAAAACGCGCAAGCAGCTTTTTTATGGACAGTATAAACGTTCTTTCCCGCGCCTCCATTTCACGCCCGGCATCCACCGCGCGCGCGAAAGCGTCGGCGGCTCCGGCGATCTCCGCAGAAAAATCCCGCGAGCCAAGGCACAGCAAGTCCGGGTGAGAGAGCAGGCGGTGCCTGGCGCAGGAGGGACAATCGCAGTCAGCGCCTGCGGACGAATGTCCGGCGGATATTCGTCCGGCGCACGAAAACACGCGCGCCAGTTCCAACGCGGTCGTGCCTTTGCCGGACGCCGCCGGGCCCGCAAGCAGGATGCTCGGCGGCAATCTTCCCTGTTCAAAATCAGCGGCGAGTTGGGCGGTTGCGGGTTGTCCGAGAATATGATCAAACATCACGCGAGCCGTTTCGCGATGGCGTCCATGAATTCCCAGGAAGTGAGCGTTTGCGCGGGAGCGGGGTTTGCGAGGCGGGCGAGATCGCCGGTCATGCCGCCTTCTTCGATGGTTTCCAAAACCGCGTGTTCAAGCTTTCTCGCAAATGCGGCCAGTTCCGGCGTACCATCCAATTCTCCGCGTTTTGCGAGCGCCCCTGTCCACGCAAAGATGAGCGCAACCGGATTGGTGCTTGTTTTTTCGCCTTTCAGGTATTTATAGTAATGCTGTTGCACCGTGCCGTGCGCCGCTTCATACTCAACCGCGCCGGAAGGGGACACCAGTACGCTTGTCATCATGGCGAGACTGCCGGACGCGCTTGCGATCATGTCGCTCATCACATCGCCGTCATAGTTTTTGCACGCCCAGAGAAAGCCGCCTTCGCCCTTAACCACCCGCGCCACGGCGTCGTCAATCAAGGTGTAGAAATAGCGTACGCCGGCAGCCTCACACGCTGTCTTGAATTCGGTTTCGTACACCTCGCTGAAAAGCTCTTTAAACCTGCCGTCATAGATTTTGGAAATCGTGTCTTTTGCGGCGAACCACACCGGAAGCTTTTCATCAATCGCGTAGAGGAAACAGGAGCGCGCAAAATTCATGATCGATTCATCGGTGTTGTGCATACCCTGCACCACTCCGGGACCCTTCATATCCGCGACCAATATCCGCGTCTCGCTCTCGTCTCCGACCGTATACACAAGCTCGACCTTGCCGGGACCGGGAATCAGCAGTTCCGCGCTCTTGTACACATCGCCGTAGGCGTGGCGTCCAATGACAATGGGTTTTTCCCATGTGGAAACCGACGGTTTGACGCATGAGACCGCTATGGGCTTGCGAAAAACCGTACCGTCAAGAATAGCCCGAATCGTGGCGTTGGGGCTTGGGTACAGATGTTTTAGTCCATATTCAGCCTTCCGCGCCTTGTTTGACGTAATGGTGGCGCATTTCACGCCAACCCCAAGCCGCTTAATCGCATACGCGGATTCGGAAGTCACCCTATCCTCTGTACTGTCGCGGTTTTTAAGCCCCAAATCGTAATATTCGGTTTTCAAATCAACAAACGGCTTTATGAGCTTGTCCTTTATCAAAGCCCACAATATCCGCGTCATTTCATCCCCGTCAATCTCAACGATTGGCGTTTTCATGGGTATCATATACGCTCCTTTTCTTTGTTCTGTCGTGTGTTTTACTCCGGCCGCCGAGCCGGATTCAAGCTATGATACAAAATCCATGCGGGATCGTCTAGCAGTCCGCAAACCTGCCAAGCGGCGAAAAGGCTTTGTTTCAAAGTCTCGTCCCTGACTGCAACGCGGTTTCGCAAAAAGTGACGCCCATGATTTAAGAGAGAGTGTTGTCGCATAGTGAAAGCCGGGGCCATTCACATTGGCGGAATTGTGAGCCGCGTCTGTCTTTTCGCTTTCCGTCTAAACTATCCTGTTTTGTCTTCATGGGTAAAAAAGTGTCAGATGAGTATAAAAAATTTACCCATGAGGGCATATTTTACATCTTTGCGACTCAATCCGCCTCGCATCGCCCCCCATGCGCTCGATTATGGGCTTCGTAGCGTTCTTGTCAACTTCCTGACAGCCTACATTCACACTTTTTTCTCATTTATTTCACAAGGATGTTGACACATGGCGGTAATAACGTATATAATTGTTTTTGCAAACATCAAAAACCTTCAAAAGGAGCGTAGATAAAAAAGTGAACAAGCTGTTGGGCGATGACGCGGCGGCGCGATTCGGTACGCCCCCCCCCCCCCCCATATTTTTTAAACTGCGTCTTATATTGCAAAGAGCGACATTTTTTATATGCGCGAAGCGCGGGCGCATTTTTCTCTCCCATAACAGGCGTGGCAACGTCGGCGGATGTCTTGAAAATCCCTTTGAACTCATGCGCCGCAAACCAACGCCGTATAGAAATGAATAGAAATGGCCGGCTGGTTGCGGACGCAAGCGGACGCTCCGCAGATACGCGCCATTTGGAGAGCGACGGGATGCGTGAGCCGCTCCCGCGCGGGACTCGCTCCCGCTTTAACACAGGAACCTTGCCCGTACGGGCGGTTTGACCGCATAGCGGTTATAGTAAAAAAGAGGAACCCAAAGCCGGCGGTATTCTTGGCGGAACGAGCCGGCTTTGGGTCGCGCTACACGCATCGCCAGTTTACGCCGTTTCAGGCGGAATTGCAATGCGTGGAGGCCTCTTGCATTCAGGAGGACAGTTATGAAAAAGAGAGTGTTTTTTACGGGAATGGCGGCTATTCTGCTGACATTCGGATTGGTTTTGACGGGTTGCGGCGATGACGGCGGCGGCGATGGCAATGTAGGGGAAAACGAATTGAGCGGCAAAACGTATTTTATGTATAGCCAAAAAATTGAATTTGCCGAAAGCGGAACTTATAAGAAATCTACGCCAACAACTGACGAAGATGGGGACTATGTATACGACGGCAACGGGAAATACACCTACACCGAAATTGAAAACGGAAGCTATTCGTGGGATGATTCATCAAAAAAGGTGGTTTTCAAACCGGCTAAAATTGCTATTTTGTTGGAAGACTACTCCGGCTATGGCGCCTTGCTGGATAGGACAGGGTACAGAAGCGCCTTTCAAGAGGAGATTGATAAATTCAAAGCAAAAAATGGGCAAGCTGCGTTAGACCAAGAGCTTGCCGGCATGGGCTTTTCAAGCATGTCCGCATATATTGATTATAGGGTGAATGAAGCGTTTGCCAATACAATATTCGCTTATATTTTTGCCGCAGAAGGAGCGGCCCTGCTCATGTCAGAAGAATTGCCGTCAAACAACGGCGCGAATGAACTGGACGGGCAAACCTTTAATGGATCGGCCAGCACGTATGTTTTTTCTGGCGCAGGCTATACCTACACCGATAGCCACAGCAATAGCGCGACTGGAACATACGCATGGAATGCCCAAATAAAATTGGTGTATCTTAAACCGGCTGAAATTGACGGCAAGACCAACGTTCAATACTTTGAGTCGATGAGCGGTGATTACACCGGTTATTATAACACCGCAGACGACTATCGCGCCTCCCTAACAAACGGCAGATTTATCGTTCAACAATATCCCTATGACCTAACGGAAAAGACCGTTGGTTGGGATAACTAACCGGTAACGCGACGGCGTTTTTTAGCGTGAAGATGCGGCAGACAGCGGTTAAGGGCCCGCGCCCGCCTGCTGTCTGTCGCGTTTTATTTTTATATATTAATAGGAGAAATTACCATGGCAATCGTAAACAACGTCAACGAAGTTTTGCACCGCATACGGGTGAAACTCTATCCAAACTACCTCCCCAAAGTGGAGGGCGCGTACATCGCCCGCACGAACAACGAGGCGACCCTTAGTGTCGAGGATGTCTGCGCCGCTCTCAAGAACCGGGGCGGCTTCACCGGCAATTACGACGACCTTGTGGAGTGCGTCCGCCAGTTCTTTAACGAGACCGCCTACCAGCTCTGCGACGGCTTCGCGGTCAACGCGGGCTACTTCTCGGTGCATCCCAACGTGGGCGGCACATTCGACAAAGTTACGGAGGGGCGCGACGCGGGCAAACATCCGGTGACCTTCCGCTTCCGCACCCGCGCCCCTCTCCGCGCCTTAGCCGAGCGCGTCGTCGTGGACATAGAGGGGCTGGCCGACTCCTCCGGCTACATCGACGAGTTCATCGACATCGCCACCGAATCAGTGAACGAAATCTTGACCCCCGGCGGACAGTTCAGCGTGTCGGGCCACAAGATCAAGGTGGCGGGGGACAACCCGGAGGTGGGCGTGTACTTCGCGTCCGCCGCCGACCCTTCGCAACGGGTCAAAGTTTCCGGACATCTGGCGGAAAACGCGGCCTCAAAACTCATCGGCGTCATTCCCGCTCTGAGCGCCGGGGCGTACACGCTGGAAGTCGTCACCCAGTACACGCACGGCGGCTCTTCCCTCAAAGAACCCCGCGTCATCACGTTCACCCCCCAGCTTGCCGTCATCACCCCCTAACAACAGCTTCCCGGCGGGGTTCAGTCCAGACCCTTGCGGGGTGGAGGTTAGACCCCAGAGGGGTTCGGTCTAGACCCCGCAAGGGCGCAGACTAGACCCCTGCGGGAGTGAAGGTTTGTTTCTCTTTGGGAAAGGCTCTATAGACAACTATTGACGCCTTCATCACTTCAAATATGCGCCAAAAAGTGTCTGACGCCTTCACTTCAAATGTATGCCTCAAATGTGTGTCCAAAAAGTGTCTGACGCCTTCACTCCTTCCTTCAAATGTATTCCAAAAAGTGTCTGACACCTTCACTCCTTCACTTCAAACGTATGCTAAAAAAGTGTCAGACATCTTCATTCCTCTCAAACGTGTGCCCAAAAAAGTGTCTGACACCTTCACTTCAAACGTATATTCCAAAAAATGTCTGACACCTTCATTCCTTCCTCAAACGTGTGCCCAAAAAGTGTCTGACGACACCTTCACTTCAAACGTATGCTAAAAAAGTGTCAGACGCCTTCACTTCAAATATGTGCCCAAAAAGTGTTTGACACCTTCACTTCAAACGTATATTCCAAAAAATGTCTGACACTTTCACTCCTTCACTTCAAACGTGTGCCCAAAAAAGTGTCTGACGACGCCTTCACTTCAAACGTATGCTAAAAAAGCGACTGACGCCTTCACATCAAACACTTCAAATGTATGCCAAAAAAGTGTCTGACACTTTCACTTCAAATATGTAAAAACGTATGCCCAAAAAGTGTCTGACACCTTCACTTCAAACGTATATTCCAAAAAATGTCTGACACTTTCACTTCAAACGTATGCTAAAAAAGCGACTGACGCCTTCACATCAAACACTTCAAATGTATGCCAAAAAAGTGTCTGACACTTTCACTCCTTCACTTCAAACGTGTGTCCAAAAAGTGTCTGACACTTTCACTCCTCACTTCAAACGTGTGCCAAAAGTGTCTGACACCTTCACATCAAACACTTCAAATGTATGCCAAAAAGCGATTGATTGGAACATATCTTGCATATATAGTATATATGAAATCTATAAAAGCGTTGTCCCTTTGCTCCATCGCCCTCTTGTTTGGAACCTGCGCGCCCATACTAAACCAATTCGGCAAGACGCGGAGCGGAACCATAGCGTATGAATATGCGGCCATAAGGCGAGGGGTCATAGAAAAAACCGTATCCTCCAGCGGAACGCTTGAGCCTGTCGCAACGATAAAAGCGCTACCCCGCATGAGCGGCAAAGTGGAGCGGGTCTTTGTTGATTACAACGACAGCGTTCGCAAAGGACAAATACTCGCCGAACTCAATACGGACATGCTCAAACTGCAACGGGAGCAACAAGCCGCGCAGGCGCTGAAAGCCAGAGCGAACTACAATTTGCAATTGATCAACTATCAGAATTTAGAAAGACTTGCCGAAAAGAATCTGATTTCAGAATATGAGTTAAAAAGCGGCAAGACAACCCTTGACATTCAAAAAGCCGATCTTTCGGTCGCCGAATCAAATTTACGAAGCATAGAAACAGAAATCAACCAGTACGCTTATATCACGTCGCCCATTGACGGAATAGTGCTGGAACGAGCGATCAACGAAGGGGACACTGTGGTTGACAGCTCAAGCGGCAATTCATCGGCGATTTTCACTTTGGCGGAAAATCTTGAAGAAATGCGCATAATGTCGTGGGTTGGAGAATTGGACATCGCGTCTATTCATGAAGGACAGGAGGTTCGTTTTACGCTTGAAAGCCTTCCGGGCAAGAATTTTTCCGGCTCGGTTGAGAGCAAACGGCTTATGCCTTCAGTCCAGGACAGCGTTGTTTCCTATGCTATTGTGATAAGCGTTGAAAATAAAGACGGGTCGCTGCTGCCGGGCATGACGTGTTCGGTCGAATTTATTGAAGAAAGAAAGGAGAACATTTTGCTTGTTCCAAACGCGGCTTTGCGCTATCAGCCTGCCAGCCTTTCGGCGGCGGAGATAAGCGACATGATTTTTAACGCGACTATTTCCGGCATGAGCGAAGAGCAGAAAGCGCTGGCGCTAGAGCGCCGTCGGCAAACGCAAGCCGATTCGGGCGATCAATCCGCTCAAGCTCTTAATCAAAGCCAGCGGAACGGACTGACAGGGCTTATGCAGAGCGGCGGGCCCATGCCGCCGGGTATGCCGGGCAGGGGCGCCATCCGTCAACAAAACGCCGCCGGGTCCGGCGGAACCGGCGGCGCCCAAACAGGCGGGCGCCAGCCATCAGAGCAGATGAAGGCGCTTTGGTTTATGGACGAAAACGGCGCGCTCGCCTGCGTCATGGTTCAAGCCGGGGCAAGCGACGGCTCTTACACCGAAGCGATCCCGGCCAGAGGCGAAAATGAGCGGGAACTGGAAGAAAAGCAAATCATAGTCCGGGAGAGGATACGGTGATGGCTGTCATTGAATTGCGGGGCGTTACGCGCATATACAAGCTTGAATCGGTGGTCGTAAACGCGCTTCGGGGCGTAGATTTTTTCGCGGAAGCAGGCGAATTTGTGGCGGTGATGGGCCCGTCAGGTTCGGGAAAATCAACGTTTATGAACATCCTCGGCTGCCTTGACAAGCCGAGCGCGGGATCATATCTGCTTGATGGAATCGAAACCGCGACTTCCAGCGCCGACGCCTTCGCCTTTATCAGAAATCAAAAGATCGGTTTTGTGTTTCAGGCGTTCAACCTGCTCGCAAGAACGACGGCGCTTGAAAATGTGGAGCTTCCCATGTTTTATAATCGCATATACAAGAAAAAAGAACGAAAGGAACGGGCTAAAAAATGCCTTAGAGAAGTGGGGCTGGATGAGCGCATGTCCCATGTGCCTTCGCAATTGTCCGGAGGGCAGCAACAACGGGTGGCTATCGCCCGCGCCATGGTGAACGACCCGGCCTTCATGTTGGCTGACGAGCCAACCGGAAACCTCGATTCCGAGATGTCCCTTGAAATAATGGCGTTGTTTCAGAATCTGAACGAGCGAGGGAAAACGATTGTTATGGTAACCCACGAGCCGGAATTGGCTGTATACACAAAACGGATTGTCACTCTGAGGGACGGCGCGGTGGTGTCAGACATTCCGGTAAAAAACAGGCGGAGCGCGGCGAAAGACTTGCGGCAAATTGGAGGGACGGAGCGTGAATATCATTGAACTGGCGTCCACCTGTTTCAGAAACATACTCCGCAACCGCATGAAGAGTTTTCTCACCTCGTTGGGAATCATCATCGGCGTGGGGGCGGTCATTAGTATGGTGGCAATCGGGGAAGGGGCGCAGAAACAAATAGAAGGCCGGATTACGGCTATGGGGACGAACCTTTTGCAAATCATGCCTCGCCGGATACGCATGACGCCGGGGCAGCAGACCTTGCCGCGCCGCGTCCAGATCACCAGATACGACGCGGAAAAAGTGAAAAGCGAAGCCGGGTACGCGCGCGCGGTTTCTGGCGTGAGCCAGCGGAGTTTCACCGCTTCCACCGCCAACGGAAGCGCGTCTGTCGCTGTCATGGGGGTGGAGCCGGATTATCTTGTCATTAGAAACTGGAATGTCGAACAGGGCGTTTTCTTTGACGACGCTGACGGGGAGCGGAGAAACAAAGTCGCGGCGCTGGGGGCGACGGCCGCCGCGACATTCTTTGGGAACGACGATCCAATCGGCAAGCGGATCCGCATCGGGTCAACCCAATTTTCCGTCATCGGCGTACTGGAAAAGAAGGGCGCGGCCGGAAACGGCAATGATCAGGATGACGTGATTATGATTCCTCTTGACACCATGTTGACCAGACTCACCAACACCAAAAACATCAACCAAATAGCGATAAGCGTGGCGCATAAGGATTATATGGAAGCGGCCCAAAAGGAGGCGGAATTGATTTTACGGGAAACGCATTCATTGAGCGAACGGGACGCGGCTGATTTTGAGATTATGAATCAATCTGATATGCTGGATATGGCGTCTGAAACATCGAAAAGCCTCACCACATTGCTCGCCGCCATCGCGGGCGTGTCGCTTCTCGTGGGCGGCGTCGGCATCATGAACATCATGTTGGTGTCTGTCAGCGAACGGACGCGGGAAATCGGCGTCCGTATGGCAATCGGCGCGCGCAAGCGAGACATCCTTTTCCAGTTTCTATCGGAAGCTGTCATTTTAAGCCTGTTGGGGGGAGTCATCGGCATAAGTCTGGCGTTTATCGCCTGCAAGATGCTGGCGCTTATGGAAATCCCAACGTCAATCAATATGCTTGTCGTCATCACGGCGGCCTTGTTCGCTGCTTTTGTCGGCATTACATTCGGCTATTATCCGGCTCAAAAAGCGGCGAACCGCAACCCGATTGACGCATTGCGGTATGAATGAATATGGATGATCGGGAAAAGGAGAAAAAAGAATGAAAAAAATGGCAGGTTTCTGCATGGTGTTCAGCATGTTGTTGCATATACATACGTTTGTTTTTTCAGATGTTATCACGGACGCGGCGCGTAAGGAGGATGTCCGCAAGGACGAGGGTCTCTCGCTTGAGGATGTCCGCATGTTGGCTCTCGCCAATTCCCGCTCTCTCGCCCGTTACAATCTTGCCATAGAGAGCGGACTTCTTGATGAAAAAGCGTATAATTTTACGTATCTGCCTTCCCTGTCCCTCACTGGCGCAACGTCAATGAATGTATGGAATGCCAGCGGCGGCCCGGCGCTTGATAGCCTTGCCGCCGGAGCCGCGTTGGAAATAAGCGAGACGCTGCCGTTGTATGAAGGCGGCAAAACACGAATTCTAAAAGCCATCAACGCCTTGTCCACGGAAAGCGCGAGAAAAGACGCGCTTGCGGAATATTACGCTGTTCTCAACAACACCGACTCCGCCTATTATGAGGTATTGAAAGCGCAAGCCAATCTTGAATCCGCCGAATCAGCGCTTGCGGCTGCGGAACTAAGCCTCGCCGCTAGTCAGATCCGGTATGAAAATGAAATGATACGGTACGGCGATTACCTGCAAGCGTTGTCTGAAAGGGAATCTGCGGCGACGGCAAAGAAACAAGCCGAGCGAACCCTCGCCATAACTATGGCGAACCTGAAAAATATCGCCGGCATAGCGGAAACGCCGGTATTGGCGCCGGTGGACTTTGGCAAGCATGAAAGCCTGATTGCATACTGTACAAATCTTGATGAAGACGCTATTAACGCGCTATGCTTGCATCTGTGGCAAATTATGGCGGCGAACAATCCAAACCTTGCAAAAGAAGGAATTTCCCTGCAGAAAGCTGAGAGAAGCGTCGAGCTTGCGGCAAAGGATTATCTTCCAAGCCTCATCGCGAGTATGTCAACCGGACTGGACTACAACTATCACTATGGAAAATCAAACGCGCCATCCCCTTTTGTGGGCAACCTCTCTATCAAAGTGTCCATCCCGCTTGATTTCTGGGTGATAAAAAACAAGGTTGACAAACAGAAGCTTTCACAGGAGCGAACGCGGCTTGAGTATCTTGACTCCGTCTCTTCCATCCAAATAGAAATGCAGAGCGCGATCCTCGATCTTATCCTCCAGGCCGGTACAGTCATCTCTTCGCGCCGCGCCTATGAGTACGCGCAAAAACACTTTGAATACATACAGGAACTCTACCAGTTGTATCAAAAATCGCTGTCTGAGTACTATGACGCCTCAAATCAGGCGCACAGCAGTCTCAATAGATGCATTGAGGCGCAATACGGGTTTCTTCTCGCCCTCTCAACAATCAGGAGCCTTGGAGCGTTTGAGCGTGATGAAGATGTGATCGCCTTTTTATTGGCCGGATGGAATAATACGGAATAATGGCGAATAAATCATGCGCAGCGCGTGTGCCGCATACGGCGCGGCAAAAAAATCCCCGCCTCGCCTCGCGCACGACGTTAATCGCGGCTCTTTTCGCGTGGCTGTTTCTATCCGCGCTGACCTTGCTCGTTCTATGGACCATGAGGGACAGGGCGCGTCTCATCAGAGACAATGACAATGAGCGGATACTCAACGCTTTCTTCGCCAGCCTGCGGGAGTACGATGAATTTGGAGAAGCCATCGAAGCGAACTCCATTCTTTCAGAGCGCATACGGGGTTTCGCCATATATGACGCGAATCTTTCCGCGATCTACCGATGGGGAAAAGCGCCGGATGTTTATACGGAAGCCGGATTGGGCAAAGAAAATCCCACCCGTTTCGGCAGATACACCATCCCCAATAAAAGCGGACGCTCGGTCGCGTTTATCCTAAACATTGAAAGGTTTTTGCCGCCGCCAGTTCCCGCGCGGCCCGCGCGGGAAAGACCGGAAAACCACCACCAGCGTCAAATCTATAGGTTTCCCGCTATTACGGGGAAATATATATACATTGATATAACTCATCCCGCGTATTGGCGGACGCAAACGCTCACGGCGTTTATGTTTCCTTTTTGTGAAATAGTCTTTTTTGTTTTGATGTTTTATATCCGTCATCTTTACTTGCGGAACCGGGGATACCGCGAGCGCATTGAGGAGCAACAGAATCTTGTTGTGCTTGGAACCGCGGCAAGTACGCTTGCCCATGAAATCAAGAATCCGTTGCTGGCGATTCGCCTTCAAACCGGCATTCTGCGCAAGTTAAAAACTTCCGGCGGCAACGCCGGCGAAAATGGAGAAGAAGAGCTTTCGATCATTGAGGAAGAAATTGATCGCATATCCTCCCTCATTTACCGCGTAAATGATTATCTTAGGGAAGCTCGTGGCAATCCGGCGCCGGTGCATGTCTACAATTTGCTCGCCGAAATTTCAATGAGGCTTTGCAATAGAAACATCGTCTGCGAAGCGGAGGACGGGGAGGTTTTTATTGATCCCGACCGTTTCCGCTCAACGCTTGAAAACATCATCCGAAACGCCCTTGAGTCCGGCTGCCCCGAACAGGAAATAGGCGCGACCATGAAGAAAACGCGCCTCAACGGACAACAGCGCATTGTCGTCGCCATTTTTGATCGCGGAAGAGGTTTTTCTGATATAAAACGCGCCCTCGATCCATTCTATACCACTAAAAGTACCGGCACCGGCATAGGACTTTCCATCAGCAAACGTTTTATAGAAGCCGCAAAGGGGACAATCGTTCTTGAAAACAGGGATGGAGGCGGAGCGCAGGTTGCTGTCACGCTGCCCGAATATACCGATCAAACCGAACTCTAAAAACAGCGGGTCGCCGCCGCTGTCGTTCTGGTTGTAGCGAAGCCCGGATTAGATATTGCTTTTGCAACTCAACAATGGGTTGCAAGGCGAACGAAACTCTCTCCGCTTTAGCGGAGAAGCGCAAGCGGTTCTTTATGCGAACTAATTTTTCTTTTTATTACAATTTAAACGGCTTAATACCCCGGAGTTGCTCCGGCTGAAAGAAAGCAGATGACGGAAGGATGAGCGAGTCAATTCATGAAACGCAATGTGAATGTATCATAATAATATGTCCAGCAAAGTATAGACGGAGTAATAACTGAGAAAGTAGATGAAAAATTAATAGAAATATGCCAGGGGATGGAAGCGAGATATGAGATAAAATTTTTGGAAATAGGAGCCGAGAAAGATCATGCGCATTTTCTGGCGCAATCAGCGCCGACATATAGCCCTGCAAGAATAATTCAGGCAAGAGTATAACCGCAAAGAAAATATTCTAATCACATCCAGAAGTAAAGAAAGCGTTGTGAGGAGGGGAATTCTGAACGAGGGGGTTTATGTAGGAACAGTAGGAGAACATGGAGATGAACAAGTAATATTGAGATATGTAAGAAATCAAGGACGCAATCAAGAGGAATATGAGAAAAAATATGAAAGCGGGCAATTAGAGCTATTCACATAGCTTCTTTTGAGAAACATGCCCCGAAGCTCTGCTCCGGGGTTATTGATTTAACACAAAAGTATAGTTTATTCTATTTGTGTCAACTGTTTCTTTATTAATATTTTATATGGCAACACGATTGCTAAATCTATTAGTCCCGCGACAATTATTAAATTCGCCATAAATTTAATATGGGGTCCTAAACCCTCCCTGGTTTCCAACCAAATCAAATCAATGGCGAACTGAGCAAGTAAAAACAATATCGCGATTACCCATATAAATTGTTCATAGTTTTTGAAAAAATTATAAGCTTTAATCCATATTTCCTTTTTTTCTTCTTTTTTGCCAATAATCGTAAAAGCGGTTGCAAAAAATTTTCCATAAAAAATACATTGAAACAAAAATGGCAAGAACACCATGATCATTATTGCAAGTGGATCAAAAATATATGGTATCATGCCACCACAACCGATAACAAAAACAACAAAAGAAACAACTGCCAAAAAAACACATCCTAAAATGCTTGTCATAACAATCTCCTTGGAAACTTCAGTCTCCGAACAAATTTCACTAAAAGCCGCAATTTCACAGCCACAAGGCGGGAAATTGCAGGACTTATGAGACAATCAATCGGGTTGTCTCATAATCTCATAAGTCTACTATATGCTATAATGTCCATTTCGTCAAGTTTCTTCTCTTTTTCATTCACTTTTTTAAAATTATGCCGTATAACGTTCCGGTATCTTTTTTAACATAGTATTGACATTCTGTTTTTTTGACAAACTCGGTATGGGCAGAAGCAAAACCTATAATTCGGATTGACGCTCGCGGCGCCGCTGACGGCGTTCGCAGGCGGGATCATTCTGGGGGGAGAGAGGGCATCGGCGCGTGGGAAAAAGACAAGGAAAAGCGTCACGGCTTCTTCTTAAAGTTTTCGTGATTATTCTCTTTTATATATCTCTATATTCGTCCATGCAACGAGACATGGATCTTTGATATAGATTGCGTTTGCTGCGCGGCTCCGCTTGCTCATTTCACTATTCGTCTTTTTCGTTCAAAACCATATTGACAAATTTTCGCGGTGTTGTTATAGTATACTAAACTTATGTAGATAATATGAATATTATCTATACAATCTGATAAGGAGGCCATTATGGCGCGTGTAGAAAGAATAACCGATTTAATCGGAAACACTCCTATCGTTAAGATAGGCAAGATCAACGAAGGGGAAGCGGAAATTTATGTAAAACTTGAATACTTCAACCCGCTTTCCAGCGTGAAAGATCGTATAGCCCTCGCTTTGATTGAAGTGGGTGAAAAAGAAGGGAAAATAAAACCCGGAACTGTGCTTATTGAACCGACGAGCGGCAACACCGGCATCGGGCTTGCGTTTGTCGCGGCGGTGAAAGGCTACCGGATTATTCTCACCATGCCGGAGACCATGAGCGTTGAACGCCGGAAACTCCTCAAGGCGCTTGGAGCCGAGCTTGAGCTTACCGAAGGCGCAAAAGGCATGAAAGGCGCCATCGCCAAAGCCGAAGAGCTTGCCGCATCCATACCCAATTCGTTCATTCCTCAGCAGTTCAACAATCCGGCGAACCCCGCTATCCATGAAACGACAACCGGTCCCGAAATTTGGATCGACACCGAGGGCGCAATCGACATTCTCATTGGCGGCGTTGGAACCGGCGGAACCGTCACCGGCGCGGGCAAATACCTTAAATCCAAGAAACCTTCCGTTAAGGTCATTGCCGTTGAACCTGCGGCTTCGCCCGTGCTTTCCGGAGGACAGCCCGGCGCCCACAAAATTCAAGGCATTGGCGCCGGTTTCCAGCCCCAGGTCTACGATCCCGCAATCATAGACGAAATCTACAAAACCGATGAGGTGAAAGCCGGCGCCACCGCCCGCCTTCTCGCAAAAAAAGAAGGCATCCTGGTCGGCATATCTTCCGGCGCGGCGCTCGAAGCGGCGCTTGCTGTTTCAAAGCGTCCTGAAAACAAGGGAAAAGTCATTGTCGCGGTTCTACCCGACACCGGCGAGCGATACCTCTCCACATGGCTCTGGGAAGAATAACCTGCGATGCAACCGTACGATCAAATGGACAGTTGCAACATGCTTCAAATAGAAATGGCGCCAAAAGGCAAGGACGCCTCATTTAGAAAATGGTACCGAAGCCTTTCATGGTTCCGCGTCTGAATACGGTTTGGCTCAGCGAGCCGCTGGCGCAGACGCAGGATCGCCTTGTTGACATTCCGTTGAAGTTCTACCGGGTTGTAAAGGGCGTATCGGACATTGAGAGTGTCCTTATACGCCTGCGGCAGCCCGGCATTCTCGGAGAGTCTGCCGAACGGGATACTGGACTCGTCGTAAACCTCGATCTCTTTGGAGCCTGCCCGCGTTTTGCTTTTGAGCTTTTCGGCGGGCGTGAAGAAGTTGAGCGGAGGAGCCGACGGCTTGCGGACAGCCGACAGGAGTCCTGTTCCTCAAGGACTTCCCGTCGGCCACGCCCGGCGTATTCACGGACGACCGATCCGTTCTTTTGTTCGACCAAACAGCTTGCGGTTCGCCGGACGCTTTTTTTCCGGCTTGAGTTTTACAGGTCTGCCGACCGCATTGGACGGGACTTCCCGAACCGGCCTTTTCCTTTGTTGCCGCCTGTTTTTCTTCCATGTCTAACCCCATTCGGATGCCCTTCTTCGAGCGCCCTTGTTTTAATTTAGGCGACATTTTCTCTTTGAGGCATAGGACATTTTCGCTAACACTTTTCTTGAGGCGTTGCGGGTTATTGACATTCAAAGTCTTTTCGTATTCAATATCCGGTATGGATATCCGTATGCAGCCATATCCCGCGTTGCTCAATCAGGTGAAATGGCTCACAATAAACAAGCGCGACAGCATATTCTACTACGATTCTGGCGCCGCCAGTGGCGACACCGCCAAGCCGCCCGTCATTCTGATACACGGACTGGGAGATGAAGCAGACTCGTGGCGGCATCTTATCCCGCTGCTGAACAGCGCCTGCCGGACGCTTGCGCCTGACCTGCCCGGATTCGGGCGTTCAAAGGCGGGCGGCATTATAACCATCAACCGGCATATTAAAGCCATTGCCTCCCTCCTCGAAATGATCGGACCTGCGGCGCTTGCGGGCAACTCTCTGGGCGGCGTGATCGCTCAAGCCGTCGCCGCAGAGAAGCCGTCTCTGGTTAAAGCGCTCATACTCATTGACGGAGGCGCGCCGCTTGTTGCGACGGGCGGCGCATTGTCCCTGGTGGGCAAGGCGCTGCCGTTTTACGGCCCGTACTGGTACCGCCAATTCCGCAAGAATCACGACGCGGCCTATCATTCGCTTTTCGGCTATTACCACAATCTGAAAAGCCTGCCGGAAGATGACCGCGTTTTTCTGCGGAAGCGCGTCATTGAAAGGGTGGAAAGCGAGGAGCAGGAGAAGGCGTATTTCGCCACTATGCGAAGCGCAATATGGTACAATATAACCAAAACGGCGTTTTTGACAAAGGCGTTGGCTGATTACAAAGGCAAGGTGTCGCTTGTATGGGGCGAGAACGACGCAATTCTGCCGCCGAAAACTGCGGAGGTTATCCGTTCAATACGGAAAGACGCCCCATTCTTGTTGATTCCCAACGCAGGGCATTTGCCCCAGCAGGAAAATCCGGCGGCAGTAGCCGAGGCGGTTGTTGCGGCAGTAGCCGAGGCGGTCGCCAAGTCGGAGGAGAAATATGCATAGCAAATCCAGAGAACCTTTTTATCAAAACGGGCTTCGATTTTCCTGCGCCCGTTGCTCCGCGTGTTGCCGTTACGAGAGTGGTTTTGTGTTTCTCTCGGAGGACGACGTGGCGTTGCTCATCAAAGCCCTCAACCTCCCACGGCATGAAGTTGAAGGTCTCTACTGCACATGGGTTCCATTGGGAGTCATAGACCGCCTGTCTTTGAAGGAAAAGTCTAATCTTGACTGTATTTTCTGGAACGACGGCTGTTCGGTATATGAAAGCAGACCCCTGCAATGCAGAACCTTTCCTTTTTGGGATTCGACACTCGCCGATGCCGACGCATGGGAACGCGCCGCGCAAGACTGTCCGGGCGTGGGGCAAGGAGCCTTGCATTCCTTTGATGAAATAGCGGGCGTGTTGGAACAAGGAAAGGCGCGGCGGCTTATCCAGAGAAGGCGGGGCAGCCGTTGACGACGAACCCAACTGAACCCGTTGTTTCTTTAACGCCGCAGGAAGTGAGAGCCTTGTTTATAAGACTCAAGCGCATAGAATCAGATGTTCCGTCCGCCTCCACCGGACTTTCGCCTGTGGAACAGGCTTTTCTCTTGAGAATTGAAAAGTCGCTGTACCGGAATCTTTCCATTCAGGAAGCTGAAAGTCTGATGAATGAAATTATAGGCGGCATCAGGAAATAAATGCGGATAAATATTGTAAAGCTCATCATAATCATTGACGTTTTCGTTGTTGTTTTCGCCCTTATTGTGGGAACAGCCGTTATAATAGTTGCGATGGAACTCAACAAAGCGCCCGCTTCCGCTCAAGGCGAGGCGTTTTTCGAGGTGGAACAGGGAGAAACGTCCCGTTCCATCGGGAGAAGGCTTGAGGAGGCGGGTGTCATCAAGAGCCGACATTTTTGGTACGTGGTGAATAGAATCGACAAAGACGTTATAAAAGCCGGCGCATATACCATCCGGCTTCCCGCCACCCAGTTTGAAATACACAATATTCTGGAGACCGGACGGCAACCGCTCATAAAAGTTACTGTTCCCGAAGGCGCGACGCTTGCCAAAACCGCCCGCCTGTTTGACGAAACGGGCGTCTGTACGGAAGAAGCGTTTATGGAAGCCGCCTTGAATCCTGAAATTCTTGAAGCCTTTCACATTCCCGCCAAAACCTTTGAAGGCTACCTCTTTCCAGACACGTATTTGTTTCAGGAAGACTATAATGCGAAGCGTGTGGTGCGGATCATGGCCGAGACTTTTTTCAAACGACTCTCCAGCATTGTTGACGTTGCGTCCCTCACCCCTGAAGAGCTTTTTGAAAAGGTGACGCTTGCCTCCATTGTGGAGCGCGAATACCGGCTTGCGGAAGAAGCCCCGCTCATGGCTGGCGTGTTTTACAACCGGCTTGCCGTGGGCATGGCGTTGCAATCCTGCGCCACGGTCGAGTACATCATCACTGAAATTCAGCATAAACCTCACCCGGAAATCATCAGTACTACGGATACTGAAATTGAAAATCCGTACAACACCTACAGAGTGGAGGGGTTGCCACCCGGACCCATTTCTGCTCCGGGCTTAACCGCGCTCTCTGCGGCGTTCAACCCGGTCACAAGCGATCACCTCTTTTTCAGGCTCGTTGATCCGAATGTGGGCAAGCATTATTTCTCAAAGACATTTGACGAGCATATCAAAGCGGGAAAGCTGTATGTGAAAGGAAAATGAACAACCCCGGAGCAGATATCTAAATTTGACCCGATAAGTCGGGGAGTCGGCAGTGTCAGACATCAAAATATTTTCAGCATTTTTGGCAAGTCGGCGTCTAACACCAAAGCAATTCTCATGACAATCCCGTTATTATAAGTATGAGAAGTTTGCGAACGCTCCGCGACGGAGCGACCTATCACGTCACGTCGAAAATTGATCATGACGACATGGCTCTTCTTGAGCCACGATTCAAGAGGCTGTTCCTCTCTTTCGTCGAGAAGGCGAAACGGAAGTTCAAGTTCCGTTTATGGGATTTCTGTATTATGGGAAACCACATCCATTTTTTGATAAAGCCGGGCAAGAGCGGGACTTTATCGGAGATAATGCAATGGATAAAGTGCAATTTCGCCAAGGCGTGGAATAAAGATCACAACAGGAAAGGGCATGTATGGGGGGAGCGATTTTATTCACGGATAATCAAGGGAATAACGGATTTCTTACGGGTGCGGGAGTATATAGATGAGAATCCGGTGAAGGCGGGGCTTGTGGAGCGAGCCGGAGCGTGGGTGTTTGGAAGTTTATATCACAGGTTGCACAGGCTAACTGGTTTAGTAGACGATACAGTAGACGATACGGTGTCAGACACTTTTGACGATATCATGAACTAATACTTTTGTAAAGATTGGTAATTTGTATACCAATTTTTTTATTTTCTTTGAAATATAATTTTTTCGCATTTTCATACGAAATTTCGTCTTTAAATAATTTTCTCTCAATAAAATGATTTCTTCATAAGTCATACTATAATTCTCCGGCAAATTCAAAAATTATTTCGCCTAACATGTCTGTAGACGAAACATACATAATTGGGCTTGGCATTTTTCTATCCATGCGGGTGCAATTTTTCAACAGAGGCTTTTTCCAAAATTGTGAAAAATCCTCAACAAGGAGAAAAATATGCGAAGCGATGACGAGTGTATTTACAGGCGATTATTGCATGATCGCGCCTAACGTCGTCGCCACGTCAGGGCATCCTATATTGCCGGTATTACGCGAGAACCATTACGTATATACCGGCGCATATAGGCGGAAACGTGTGGATTGGCTCCGGCGATCAGATACTTCCGGGCGTGACAATAGGCGATAATTCCGCAATAGGAGCCGGAAGCGTTGTCACGGACGATATTCCCGCGAATGTCGCCGCGCTTGGCGTTCCATGCAGAGTTGTTCGTGAGATTGGCGAAAAAGACAAACACTATTTTTTAAAGATCGAAAGCTGGATGTATGGGAATAAGCTGTATTTTTTACAGTAAATTATAAAGCCGCTACAGCAGACTTTGGAGGCGAGTCAAAATTTACGGAAATGTCCGGCTGATTGGCATTTAAAACCTCATCACGTGTCTAATTATGATATACCCTGCATTGGCCAAAGGCAAAGCCGCTACACCATTGACGAGACGCCCTATGAGCTTTTCCATGGCGCGTCGTTGCGCCTTTCGGAAGGAGTCAAGCCGCCTTCACCTACGCGGATCATCCGATGGGTTGCTTTTCCGTGAATTTCATACTGAAAAACACGGCGGGTCAAAAGATGGACATCCCGCTTTCCCTGTAAGCGACATCGGCTTAAGAAATGACTTTATCAGACTCTTGACAGGCATTTCGGCGTGGCCGGATGAGCCGGATGATTCGAATTCCAATTAGAGAGACGCTCCCCAATCTAATTATGGCTTGTATGGGAATCCGCTTGATTCTCATACAAGCGTTTGAGGCTGTTATCCATTGCAGTGTGTTTTATTTAGCGATAATTTTTGCCGCTACCGATAGCGCCGCCGATGCCAGCGCTACATCCTCCGTTTATGAAGAACAACTCATCAGAATGGTTAGCGAGTCACACCCGCTTTTTCAAGTATTAGAGACTTCTAGGATAAAGTCAAGCGAATTTTATCAAATGAGGCTGTTCCAAAACGCACAGAGCGACAGTTTTTGGAACAACCTTCTACCCCTGGAGAAAATTGCATAAGCCGTAAACGCTTAACTTATAAAGAATTGGCGATTTTATCCAAGAGCTTGTTTCAAAACCAACCCGAACGTAGTTCGCGTTTTGGAACAAGCTCAAACATCCAATATTTCACTTGAATTCTATTGTCCGCTCTCTGCCGTCTTCAAGAACTGTGAAATTCCTCGCCCTAAAAACATCCATATTCCACATATCCCTGTCGCTTATCTCCCGCGCCGGCTTCCCGTCAATCTTGGCGATAATTGTTCTTGCGGTTATGCCGTATTCGGCGTTCAGAACGCTTCCTTCGATGATTCCAAGCCTAATTCCTTCTGGAATCCTATAGAATGAATAAATTCCCGATTCCAATATCCTCTCAACCCGCGCTTCTCCCCAAGGAAACAACTTTTTCTCATTTTTGACGCTTTTTACAGCGTCTTTTTCGCGGGTTGAACCTTGCAACGCGGCGCCATTTTTAGTACAATGACGCTATGTTTACCGCCACTGTAAGCCCCAGGTTCGGAGACATTGAC
>JAISCC010000146.1 GCA_031265845.1 Treponema sp. | reverse complement strand
TATTCCCCCACCTATAGCGACTGCCTGCCCCCCGGCGGCGCCGCGCCCCCCCTACTTAGTTTGGCATCTTGCCCCAATGCATCCAGTTTCTTATAAAACATGATCGCCTCCAAACGGATTATTATAAACGGTAATATAACTGTTTGTATGTTTTGTCAAGGTCTCGATCAGAAGAACGATCTCTTCGCCGCAAAATTTCACTCATTTGAACGAATTTTGAGAGAAGGTGAAGAAAGACAGCAAATCCTATACAGTATATGCCGCTAGCCTAGCTTTACAGAAAAGACCACATTCAAACGAACCGCAGAGTACCCGTAACCCACCAGGAATTCGAGGCGCGAGACGATAATTTCCGCGATCAGGGCGGTTCCAGCAACGCCAACCCTTATGGTATGAGCGGAATGGTCATTTCATGGGCGGCGTCTTGGCGCGGTTCGTAATCCTTTTTGTAACCATCCGCCTTATAAAGAAGCGTTGAGGGCGGCGGGATCGAGTACAAAAACAACACGCGCCTGGCGGAGAAGCTGTATATTTTCATCAGAGGAGAGGATAAGAAGCGCGTCGTTCTTGTCAATGATCGGATCAGTAGGATTCATCCCGAAAACCCCTCTCGCTATGATGCGCAGGGGGTTCTTGCCAACAAAGGCTTCCAAACCGGCGTCCATACCGGAGGGAGTGGGACGGAACACGGCTTCCTCCGGCACATATTTTACGATGCCGTTCATATTCTTATCAGGGTCGGTCATGCTTCGTTCATAAATGAGGTTCATATCCGTGTCCCAGATTTTGGGAAAGATGCACGGCTGAACAAGAGACGCCGTGTTCCTGCCGTGAATGGGCAGACTGCCGGTCGCAATGATGATGACGCCGGTATAGCCGGGCGCGTTTGCTGGCAAGAGGGGCCGTCGTATAGGCGACGGTCTAGTGTGGCGCAACAACGCCTCGCTCATGGCTTTGAGGCTTACGGTGTAGGAGACTTGCATAAAACCCATGTCTTTTGACAAAGCGGGTGGCGTCTTGCTCGCTGGACGGCTAAACCCATCTATGTCAGCCAAATTGAGTTCCCCGCCGCTCAAGAGATCGGCCACCCTATGGGACGAATCCACCTGTATATTCAGGATGACAGGACGTATGAGATGAAGGAACTCCTCTTCAACGATCTCTTGCGCCAACCCTCTTCCAGCCGGCAGTTTGATGTCTGCCGAAGCGAGATTAAGCGCGGTCTGCGCCCTGATCTCCATGTCGATCCAGTCAACGGAACTTTTTGTATCAAATGTTGGTTGCCTAATGGCAGATTGCCCAAAGACAGACCGCCCGGCAACTTGGGCAAAACAAAAAAAGAGCGACACCAAAACCAAACGCTTCATAGCGGTTCTCCAAATTCTCCAATCTTCCGGTTCTTTCAGCGCCCGGTTTTGAAAGCGGCGCCTACTATTTTATCGGCGCTTTCAGCCGCTTTCCTATACTCAACGTATCCTGTAAATCCATATTATTGACCACCGCGAGCGTTTCCGGGCGGACGCCGTAGGCGCGAGCGATAGACCAGAGCGTTTCCCCCCGTTGCACCACATGGATGCCGGTGAAATCGGTTGGAGGAGGATCGTCCACTATCGCCCCTTTATAGGGCGCCACATCTTTGAAGGCGGGAATGACAAGCTTCATGCCGATTTGAAGGGTTTTAGGTTGTACGCCCCTGTTGTGTTCCATGATTTGAGCAATCGTAACCCCATAATGCCTTGCAAGCGCGGACAATGTATCCCCGGATTTAACGGTGTATATATGGTATTTGATCATGATGGCGTCGCTTCTTTCAAGCGTTGCGGCAATTTTATCCGCATCCTCCGCTCTCACTTTAAGGTAATAGTTTCCATCTGGGGGCGTAACGGTATAAAAAAGCTCCTGATTCGCGTTTATCAGGATTTTTTCGTCAACACCCGCATATTCGGCGACCAAGCGCAAGTCAACGGTTTTGCCCGCCTTTATCCGCATCCATTGAGCGTCTTTTGTCCAGATTACCGGCAAGCCAAATTGACGCAGGTGTGTAAGAATATAGGAGACGGCCATGAGTTTCGGCATGTACACCGAGGTTTCCGTTCTGATATGGTTTTGCTCGGAAAGTCTCCAGTAATCTTTAACGCCCGTCTGCTTGATGACCCTTTGCAGTCCGCCAAGCCCCATGTTGTATGCGGCAAGGGCTAACGCCCAATCTCCCAAAATGCGGTAGTTTTCCTGGAGTTTGCGAAGCGCGCCGGTGGTGGATTTCCAGAAGTCCATGCGCTCGTCCATCCAATCCGTGATTTTCATGTCAAAAGGACCCATGCTGTTCCGCATGAATTGCCATAGTCCGACGGCGCCCGCCGAGCTTTTCGCCTTGTTCACGAAACCCGATTCAATAACCGGCAGATAAAGCAATTCCATCGGCAGATTCTGCGCCTCAATTTCCCGCCGGATGAACGCCAAATACGGCTGCGCGTTCGCCATGATGCCGTTGAGCCAAAGCTTGCCGCTCCTCGTGGTATACCGCGCAATGTATGACTGGGTGGCTGGTTTCTCCAGCCCTCCTATCAACGAAGGCGTTGTGAGGTCAGCGGAGTCTTTAACCAACCGCTCAGGTATGACGGAGGGTTTCCCGCGCAGGGGACGCGGGAACACCGGCGGATCCATGTCAACCGCATAGACCGCCTCCGCCGCTTCAGCCGGAGGCGGCGGATCGTCGGCGAATAGAGGCGGAGGCAAAAACAGCGCGGCAAGGAAAACGGCTAAAACCGTTTTTTTATCTAAATCCAAGCCGGCTTTCCCAAAAACCGTCGTGATCCGCCGCGTCCCGCAACGTGGTGCGGGAAAGCCGTTCAATTTAAAAAGATTAAAAAATTTAAAATTTTTCGCCATAGTACACACCTGCCCATTCCCATCGTCCGTGTATGTCAGGATTCAGAGGGAAATAAATTTTACGGAAGTAAAGATACCACGTTGAAATGAACTGGGACCAGCCCCAGGTCTTTAAGTAGGCTTCGGTTGCGTTTGAGATGGGGTCCAGCGTCGCCGCGTATTGCACATTAGCGCCCTGCATGAAGTCGGGCAGGCTGAATTCCGCCATGCCCGAATCGCTTGTATCCTGCTCCGACCATGAGCGGGCGAAGAAATTGACTTTCGCGCGATACCGCCACAGTTGCCAACTGTCGCCTGCGGCTATGGCTGTTTTTACGGTGTTGACCAAGCCGGATAGGGTTTCAAACGTCCAGTCTTTTGAGGATTTGTTGAAGTCAACGAGATGCTTCGCGTACTGCTCAGCATCGGGAAAACCCGGTACGTTTGCGCCAACGAAGGTGAGGAATTGGGTGTAGGCTTGTATGGCGAGGTTCCATTCCCCGATATCTTCGTAGGCTTTGCCAAGCAAAAAATAATCAACGGCCAGATTGGTCTGATCCGGAAAGCGCGTTATAAGCTCTTGATAGTATTTGACACGGCGACCTGAATCGGCGACAAGATCGAGCAATTGGTTGAGGCACGCAAAGTGTATTGACTTTCCCTGAACAAGCATGTCAGGGTAATTGTTAAGGATGATCTCAAAATAGAGAGCCGCCACCTGCGGCGCTTCCCGCTGGATATGGGAATAGGCGATCATGAGAAGGTAATAGACGTTGTACCGATTGTCCGGCATGGCGTCTATCTGGGAGGCGAGGAAGTTGTGGAGTACGTTGTATTCGTTTTGCCGCATGTAGACGGCGGCTATCTCGCACACCAGCGAGAATCGCTCTTCCGCCAAAAGCTCCGCGTCCGCCGAAACATCCTGCTGATTCAGAAGCGTCCAGAGATTTTTAAGCTGTTCCTGTTTTTCTTTTGCGCCGGTCAAATAGTAGGGATCAACCGCGTGGCGATCCATATCAACGACGCCGCCAACGTCGTCGCCAATGGCGCAACCAGAGGCGAAAAAGAAATACACGGCAAGCGGCGACAATGACAAAAGACGGCATATATTCTTCATATCCACATAGTATACTATATGTTTTATCTTGGCAAGTAACATTTTTTGTGGTATACTATACTCTATGCATAATGCAAAGTTAAAACGTTTCATTATCGCTCAGATAGTTTTTTTTACCGGTTTGGCGCTTGTACTGGTAGGATTCGCTTTTCTTTTGGGGAACCAAGGCGCTATTTCTCAACAATACGTACTTTTGGCTTTTTTATTTGTGCTGTCCGGCGTAGGCGTCGCTTCTTTTGCCATCAAACTCAATAAACGCGCGTTGTACCTTTTCTTCGCGTGTTTTTCAATATTAGTGGGGATTTTCCTTTTTCTGTCCGCGCTGGCGTTGCTTCCATTTTCTTTCAAGCAGGCGTGGCCGCTCACTGCGGTTTTTTCCGGTCTCGCCCTTATCCCTGCGGGGTGGCGGAAGTACAAGATGGCAAGCATCAAATTCATAGCTCCGTCTTTAGCCTTTATCGGGCTTGGCGTATGCCTGCTTATTTTTTCATTCCATATAGTTCCTTTCAAATTTTCACAGTTTGTCCTAAATTGGTGGCCGCTTCTCATTCTTTTGGCCGGCGTCCTTCTCATTCTCCTGACGCTGGGAACAAAAACCACAAACGAGGAAACAAAACTATGAGATGCGCCGCTGGGCGCTTTCTCATCCTGCCAGCAGTTTTTTTGTTTTCCTGTACAACTCAGCCAGCCGTACGGTACGATAAACCTAATTCACAGCCGGCGGCGCAGCCAGCGGCACAGCCGGGCGCGGTTTCTGAAGTTCTCGAAACGCCTCTCCAAACCAGCGAACGTCCTGCGGAGCCGCCTCCCACAGGAAGCGCCGTTCCGCCTCCAGTGCCATCCGGCGCCGCTGGCATCACCGCTGGCATTGCCGCTGAAATACGGGCGCTGGTGTATTCAGGGATACCGTCATCATTGCTGAAAGCGCTCGATCTTATCCGCGCCCAAAACCTTTCAAACGGCGAATTCGGCAGAACCATGAGCGCGGTGATTATGTATATGTTCCAAAGGCTGTATCCCGGCGTTCAGGGGCAGTTTCCTGCGGCGAATCCGTCTCAAAACGCGGTGTACACCAAAATTTTGCTGGGCGTTGACAAGGGCATTTATACAACGCCGCCTCCCAACGGAGATTACCTTGAATGCGTCCTGCCGTTCCTCGCTTTAATCAAAGGCGCGGAATCCGCAACCGAGGATTCCACGCGATTGCTCGCAAGCCTTCCCGATTTGGAAAGAGCGGTTGCGCTCTACCCCAATGGGGTCGCGCCCCGGTATTTTATTGGATTTGCCTATGAGAAAAACGGGCGTTTCACCGAAGCGCGCGCTGCGTATTCAGAAGCGCTCGCTCTGTCAAAAGAGTGTTATCCAGCCGCGCTCGGCTTTGCGCGCATCATGGCGCGTGAGGGACAATATCAAGAGGCGGCGCAGTCGCTATTGGATGCGCTCATGATTTTTCCCAACAATATGGACATCAAGCGGCAGCTTGCGATTATATATTATGAAATGGAAGACTGGTCCCACGCGGATAGCGCTATTGCGGAAATTGTACAGCAAAACAACAAAGACGGGGATTTTATACTCCTGTACGCGCGGACGCTGATCGAGCGGGGGCAGTTTCCCCGAGCGCAAAGCCAGCTTGACGCTTATGCGCTCATCAATGCAAATGATCCCAATTACTTGTTTTTACGGGCGCGTATTCAAGCCGAAGGTTTCAACAACAGAGACGCCGCGCTCAACTATCTCCGCGCGCTTCGCAACGCGCCTGCCATTGAGGACGAGGCGCTGGTGTATATGGCGAAACTGCTTTTGGAATCGGATAAAAAAGAAGAGCAAGCCGAAGGAAAAAACATACTCGCCGGATTGCTCGACAAAGAGAAGCCCTCTCTCGCGATTATTGAGCTTGCCGCCGCCGATGCGATCCGCCGCGAAACATGGGAAGCGGCGCGTCCCTATATGCGGCGCCTGCTTGATGAACGCCGCTCTTCCGCAGACTTGATGAACGCTTACACGATTGAACACGGGCTGAACAACAACGCTTCCGCCCTCGCCTACGCCCGCGAGTTGTTTCAGAAAGAGCCGTCAAACAATGAGGCGGGGCTTGTCTATATTTCCGCTTTGATCGACACGGGGCGGACGGTCGAAGCCGCGTCTCTGATAGACGCCCGCCTCAGCGCATCTCCAGCCGGCTCCGTGAAGTCCAGCTATTATTACCTGCGCAGCCGTACAAGAAGCGGCGACGAAGCCCGCTTAAACGACCTCCGGTCGAGCCTTTTCGAGCATCCCCGAAATCTGCAATCGCTTGTAGCTATGTTTGAGTACTACCATAGGCAGGGCGACCGCCGCGCTCTGTACTATTTGAAACAGGCGCTTGCCATTGCCCCGGACAACCAGCAGTTAAAGCGGTATGAAAAAGAATATTCAAATTAATGGCGGGCGAGGCAATTCTTTACCGCCGGAAATTTAAACGGGAACGCGCCGCGCTTGCGCAACCGCCCTCTTGCCTCAATTTCCCTTTTTTAGTATAGTAATAATGTGAAAAATATACAGAAGAAGCCTCTTTTTCTCATTATCTTGCTGTTATATGTGGCTTTCACCGCTTTTTTTGAGGAATCTTTTATATTTACCCATCTTTACCATGCGCATGACCACAATGGCGCGGGAGAAAGTTGTTCTGTTTGTTATGAAATAGAAGCGGCTCAACTTCTCTTTGAAGGGCTGGGGCGTATTGGCATAACGCTCTTTGCCGCGGGTCTTGTCGCGTACGTTAAAAAAAACATTAAAAAACCGGCGTTGACAGCCTATGCGGTACTAACGCCGGTCACCTTAAAAGTTCGCCTCAATACATGATCCCTCGCTCCCATGATCCGGTTTTAAAATCTGACTTTTTGAACTGGCGCTACAAAAGGCTCTCCTAAAGCCAATTCATTTGCGCTTCGGGAAAGCCTCGTTATAATCTGTTTTTTTTATTTTTTATTTTCTATTATTGGAGGTTTTTATGAAACGAGCGTATATATTCATTGCGCTATGTATTGGTATAGGTTCATTCGCTTTTGCCAATGGGACCAAAGACGCGCCGAAGGCAAACGGCGCCATTACCGTAACTGCGACCCTTTTCCCGTTCTATGATTTTACCCGCGCCATTGCCGGCGACAAGATAAATCTCGCTCTGTTGTTGCCCCCGGGCGCCGAAAGCCACTCATTTGAGCCGACTCCCCGCGACATCCTCACCATTCAACACAGCGATGTTTTCATCTATAACGGCGGGGAATCTGACGCATGGGTGGACAGGATATTAGATTCCATGGACAAGCGGAACATGAAAGTCATCAGGCTCATGGATGCCGTTGATGTGGTTGAAGAAGAAATTGTCGAAGGCATGGAAGAAGAGGAGGAAGCTGCGGAAACCGCGGAAGCGGCGGAATATGACGAGCATATCTGGACTTCGCCCCAAAACGCCGCGTTGATCGTTCGGGCGATAACGGACGCGCTGTGCGAAAAAGACAAGGCTAACGCCGATTTTTACCGGCGGAACGCGGACTCTTACACCGTAAAGCTGAATGAGCTTGACGCCGCTTTCCAAACGGTTGTGAATAACGCAAAACGGAAAACAATCGTGTTCGGCGACCGCTTCCCCTTCCGGTATTTTGCGGACGCTTATGGGCTTTCCTATTTCGCCGCTTTCCCGGGTTGCTCAACCGAAACGGAATGCAGCGCGGCGACCATCGCTTTTTTAATTAATAAAATCAGGTCGGAGAATATACCCGTTGTTTTTCATCTTGAGCTTTCAAATGAAAGAATAGCGGATGCCATAACCGCTGAAACCGGAGCGAAAAAACGCCAGCTTCACGCCGTTCATAACGTAAGCAAGCGGGATTTGGACAACGGCGCAACCTATCTGGAATTGATGACCCGAAATGTAGACGCCTTGCGGGAGGCGTTGCAGTAAGTTTTAAAAATAAGGTGAAAAAGTACAGGGAACCTGCGGGACGGCTGGCTGCCAGCGCGTTGCAAAATGTTTTGAAAGCTTCTGAAAACAGCTCTGAAAACAGCCTGTGCCCCGGGTTCTCTTTTTTATGACGCGAAATCCCCGCCGTTTGATACGGCGCTTAATCCAACTGAAACAACAAGTTACACTCCGACAACGGCTTTTACTTGGGGAATTTTTTCGCGGAGATAGTTCTCAATTCCCATTTTCAGCGTCATTTGCGCCATGGGGCATCCGCCGCATGCGCCCGTCAGTTTGACCGATACGGTTCCGTCATCTTTGAAGGAAACAAATTCCACGTCTCCGCCGTCAGCTTGCAACGAAGGACGCACATCATCAAGCGCCGCTTTTACCTGTTCTTCTAACATAGCACTCTCCTATCCATACTATACTAATCTTTACGCTTTTCGGCAAGAGGATTGCCAAGACAGCGGGGTTGTCGCCCTCGAATCATGCGCCCTGAAACGCTTCGGGGCGTTCGCACACGCTTTTTACGGTGTAATACGCGCCGGAAGCCGACGCTTCATAGATTCCGTGCATAACATCAAGCGTGTGGTACGCCATCTCTCCTGAAGCGCGGTGAGGCGAGCCGTTTGCGATGGCTTCAGCCATGTCAACGACTCCGAGTCCCCGCATATTTGCGTCGCCATGCCAGTCATCGGTGTCTTTGCAATCATCCACATGATGCATGACAAGGGGGATTTCGGACCACGTTTCCGCGCGGAAACGCCGAATCAGCGCCACGCCGCGAAACGTATTGGGATCAGGGAGGCGGAGAGCGCCTTCTGTGCCGTACAACTCAATGCAGGGCATGGAATGCGACCATACATCAAAACTGGCGACAAGCGTTACAACAGCGTTATTCGCAAAATCTAGCGTAGCGGCGACATGGGTGGGCGTTTCTACGGCAATAACCGTTCCTTCAAGCGGCTTGCTCGTAACAACGCGAGTCTCAAAAGTCTTTCGCGCCGAGCCGGACACGCGCGCGATTGGTCCTAACAGATTGATGAGCGCCGTAAGATAATAGGGTCCCACATCAAAAAGAGGTCCGCCCCCCGCTTTATAAAACGCCTCAGGAGACGGATGCCACGCTTCCATGCCGTGATTCATTACAAAGGCGGCGCCGGCTATGGGACGCCCGATCCAGCCGTCGTCCAGCAATTTGCGGCAGGTTTGCATGCCCGCGCCGAGAAATGTATCCGGCGCGCATCCTACCCGCGCCTTGTGTTCCGCAGCGCTTTTCAAGAGCGCCGCGGCGTCTTCCCTTGTTATGCAGAGCGGCTTTTCATTGTACACGTGCTTGCCGGCTTGTACTGCAGCCATCGCGAGTGTGTAGTGTTGAGCAGGCGCAGTCAGATTAAGAATCAAATCGACATCTTCCGCGTTGACAAGCTCTTCAAGGGTAAGTACGCGCTGAATATGCCAGCGTTCCGCAGCTTTTTCAGCCTTTTCCCGCGTCCGGTTGGCGATGGCGGTCACCGCAACCGCGCCGCTAAAGACGCCCGTTAAATTGCGCAGGTATATATCGCTGATATTGCCGGCGCCTGCGACGCCTATGCGTAATTTGTTCATGGGAAAAGTATATTCTATTACAAATAGAATGGGAATGGGGCGGCGAAGGAGACAGAAAGGGAAGCGCGAAAAAACGCGCGTTGAGCGGCGCTTTTTTCTTGCCGCGACATGCCACGTTAATCGTTCAGGCTTAGATCATGATGGCGATTGAGTTTAAATCATGATGGCGCTCAGGCTTGAGGGCGCCGGTGGGAAACAGCGCTCTTCAAGAGATTAAGAAGCGCCGCTGGTTTAACGCCATCCGGGAGCGGTGTCAGACACTATTGAGAATGAATCGCCAGAGGAGCGGTGTCAGACACCGTCATGAATGAGCCGCTAGAGGGCGCGGCGTTCAGACACCATCACGAAAGCCGCTAGTTGAATGTCCTCCAAGGCGCGGTGTCAGACACTCTCATGAATGAACTGCCAGGGGGAGCAGTGTCAGACACCGTCCTGAATGAGCCGCCTGATGCGCGGCGTTCAGACACCATCGCGAAAGCCGCCGGTTGAACGCCCTCTAGGGAGCGGTGTCAGACACTCTCATGAATGAGCCGCTAGAGGGCGCGGCGTTCAGACCCCGTTGTGAAAGCCACTGGTTGAACGCCCTCTGGGGAGCGGTGTCAGACACCGTCATGAATAAGCCGCCACCAAGTCGCGGTGTCAGACACTCTCATGAATGAACTGCCAGGGGCGCGGCGTTCAGACTCCGTTGCGAAAACCGCTAGTTGAACGCCCTCCAAGTCGCGGTGTCCGGTGTCAGACCCCGTTGTGAAAGCCGCTAGTTGAACGCCCTCCAAGTCGCGGTGTCCGGTGTCAGACATCGTTGCGAAAGCCGCTAGTTGAACGCCCTCTAGGGCGCGGCGTTCAGACCCCGTTGCGAAAACCACCGGTTGAACGCCCTCCAAGTCGCGGTGTCCGGTGTCAGACCCCGTTGCGCTCCAGGGGCGCAGTGCCAGACACCGTTACGAAAGCCGCCGATTGAACGCCCTCCGGGAGCAGTGTCAGACATCATCGTAAAAGCGCCGCCAGAACAGTTCGCCCGCGCCTCGCATTTTTTTAGAAATAGCTTGACAATCAGAGAGAAAAGGTCTATATTTTCTTTCAAAAGCGCGGTTGCTTTATCAGAGAGAAAATTTCAGCGCCACCGGGCATTGAGACAATCCAGAACGTCTAAATCTTCAAAAAAGGAGCGTTGACAAAAAGTGAACACGTTGTCCAGCCGGAAGACGCCTTTCGGTGCGAGTACCCCCCCCCCCCCCATAGCGCCTATAACATCGATTTTCCAACAAACTCGTCATATACCCTCTCTATGTATTTTTGGACATTCCGTTCAACGTTCCGGACAACCCGTAGAGCGTCCGGATTCCCGGCAAAAAAAAGCGGCGTCCGGTCATTTTTTACCCATCACGGCAAACCTCATGGCGTCAGACGCCACATTCCATAATTTCATTTTTTAAGGAGGCCCATTATGGCGCTTGATTTTACGGTGAAAGATGTAATCCACAAGGTTACAGCGAAGTTCACCCACGCTTTTTTGCCCGACGCGAAAAAGCCTTACAATTTACGGGCCGTGCACCAGCCGGAGCTGGACATCCACGGCATAGCCAGCAAGGCGGCGGTGTACAACATTGAGACCGATCCCAGGGTGATAGAGGAGGGGCTGACCGCAGGCTGCGAGCTTATCTATTACCTTGCCGCAGACGGGTACAAAATCAAAACCCCGCTTTTTAACCTGCGCATCCGCCTGCCCGGCGAGTACGAGGGCGCGGAGACGAGCCTCTCCGAGGGGCTCCACCCGGAAGTCCGTATGCAGAGCGCCGCGCCATTCCGGAAGTACATCCGGGAGCGGGTGGAGGTTCTGTTTGACGGCGTGGACCAGGCGGACGGACTTATCGCGGAGGCGGTGGACGAACATTCGGGCCAGACGGACGAGGTGATGACCATCGGGAATCTCCTGACAATCCGGGGTTGCGGACTTAAGATCGAAGGCGACGCCCAGCACACGGACGAGATTGGACTCTGGTTTGACGATGGGCAGAATTCGCCCGTCAAGGCGGAGATCGTTGCCGTGAACGAGCCGAGGACCCTCAAGGCGATTGTCCCGGCGATCCTTGTCGCGGGCGGTGAATACGCGCTGAAAATCGTCACCCAAAGCTCGGCGAAGGGCGCCAGGGCTGTGCTGAAAACCGTCCGGGAAGTACGGTCAGAGTTCAAACTGACCGCTCAAAACTAGGGAGGGGTCCTTCCCCAGCTTGCGGAATGATCCTTCCCTGCATGAGGGAGGGACACCTCCCAGACTTGGGGAAGGATCCATCCCAGACTTGGGGAGGGATCGTGAACAGGGTTAGTTCACGGTCATAACCAAAACTGGCGTTTGGGACGCATTATAATAGTACGGAGGCAGGTATATGGCTTGCATCCCAAGCTGGAGCTTTTGCGGAACGAGGTGACATTCCAAATGTCCGGCGAAGTGAGCGAGGAGCGCGCGGTTCACCTGGGGAAAGGGCTGGGGGCGCAGGTGATTGTAACCGGAAGTCTGACGGATAGGGGAGGGGCGTATCGTTGCCGGTTCAACGCCATAGATGGGGAGGCTGCGGCGCACAAGGCATCGCCCGCAGCAATAGTGCGCCGGGACAACACCATGGACTCCATGGTGCCCGCCGAAGCCGCGCCCTCCGCGCAGGTTCCGGCAAAGCTCGATCCGATGCTGGCGGCGGCGGAGGGTAGCCGGGCGCACGCGTACTAGTACCTTAAGGACTCTGACCGCTCCAGTACCGATATATCCCATCTGATACAAACGCACCCAAATAATGCGGAGAATTATTACGCTAGGGGCGTTGTCTAGTATGAAAAAGGGGAACACGACAAGGCATTCGATGATTATAATCAGGCCTTACGGCTCAACCCCAATCTTGATGCGGCGTACGTTAACTGAGGCGGCGCCTACAGCGATAAAGGGGAGTATGACCGAGCCATTGCGGACTGCACTCAGGCAATAGAGATCAACCCCACTTTTGCTGGCGCGTACGCTAATCGGGGCGCTGTCTACGCTCTGAAAGGCGTTTATGCCAGGACGAGCGAGGACTGGGAGAAGGCGTTGCAAAGCAATCCCAACGACGCCGGCGTGCGGAATACTGTTGAACAGGCGCGGCAGATGAGGTAGCGCGGGGCGCCACGCGTCATAGGGGCGTCTGACGCCATAGGCGTTCACGTATGTTTTGACTGCGAGCGCGAAGAAGACACATAAACGTTTTTTGCCGTAAAAAACTCGTGGTTGTTACCGTGAACGCCTATCGCCAAAGGCGCCGCCTATGGCGCCAGACGCCGCCTTTTGAAGAGCGAGGAGGTTTAGGCGAAAAACCCTGGCAACGACGGGGAACCTTACTTCTTTTAGGAGCATGCCATGAACAAAAAACGTAAAACGTGTGTTCAAGGCGCGGGGACGCCCTGTATTCTATGATCTCGCCCAGCCGCTCCCAACTCGCTTGTCTTTTTGGTGGCCGCCTTTGCCTGGCGGAAGCCAAGAGGCATGTTCCTGCCATCAAAGCGCAACTGCATTTCTTGACAATGGGGTCTACTCTTGTTGCGCGGAGGCTCACCGGGAAATGCGCCGGTTTGAGGCGCAATGCGGCGCGGACCAGGAACTATGGACTGGCGCAGGGCTGGATTAGAACAACCGCTAGGGACTCATGCGCACACGCTGGCTTTTCTACGAAAAACAGCATCTTTCTAACGCCATTTTCGTTATAACGCGTGAATATCGCTGGACAGCCGTTCAATTTTATTTTAACATACAGGTATGGACAGGACGATCCAGGCGAGTTGGGCAGAAAAAAGTAAAAAGCGCATACGGTTTCCCATACGCGCAAAACTCACGCTCATTTCTACCGTGTTGTCGCTTTTATTTCTGCCGGTGATTGTCGCGCTGGCAGCGAGGTTGACAAACGCGCGCAACGTCGCGCAGGAACATACCAGAGCGACGAATGATTGGACTGCGCGGACAGTGGAGAGCGAGCTTGAAAACGTCCATTCCGGCGCCGTGTCGCTGTTACGGAAAATTGACGAGGCGGACAGCGCGGTCGCGGACGCGAATGGAATAGCGGAGCGGTTTTTTACGCTCAATCCCTCTCTAAAAGCGGTTTTCACCTTTTCGGATATTCTACAAACGACAGGCGAGGCTTCCGCTGTTGCGGATTCGCCGAAAGCCCGGGACGCGCCTGATCCGCGCTTGTTCGTCAACAATACGGCGGAACCTATCGGACGGGAAACTATGACACTGTGGTTTGAAAGTCAGAAAGAAACGCTCACGCTATCCGATGAAATCCTGTTGCGCAAAGCGACACGCGCCGCGACACGCACTGCGATGGAAGGCGCGGCGCCTTTTTCTGACGATTTTCTTCTTGTTATGATCTTTCCTTATAAAAGTGGCGCTGAAATCACGAGAGCGGCCGTTTTCTTTTCGCCCGAAAACCTTGTCAGAAGTTTTGGAATAGGAGAGAACGCCTCGTTTTTGATAAACGAAGCGGGCGATGTGCTATTTCAGACGGAAAATGGGGGCGATTCGGACGATCTTTCCTTTATACAATGGCAGACGCTGGAACGCGGGAACCGGAGCTTTACATCCACGTATAAGGATGCTGAAGGAGCAGAAGGCTTCGCGGCAATCAAAAAGATAGCCGTACATCAAAGAGGGAATGAAAACAATCTGGTTGTGATTACAACCATCAAAACCGCCTTCATTTTTGAGAAAACTGCGGCTGTTGTCCGGTTTATGTGTTGTATCGGCGGAGGGGCGCTGGTTCTGTCCTTGCTTCTTGTACAGGTATATTCCAGGATTATCAGCAAGCCGCTTTTTGCGTTGATTCATGCCGCGGATTCCATTAAGGATGGCGATTACGCCGTGAATCGTGCGAACCGGAGCAGGGATGAGATTGGGGAACTGACCCAAAGCTTTGTCAGCATGACTCGCGGGGTCGCGTATTTTGAACAATTCGCCAATAAGACGGCGTTGCGGCTTGCGCGGCAGGGAGCGCCGGTTCACGCGGGGAAGACTCTCGCCACGGTCTGCTTTGTCAAGTTCCGCGCTTTTGCGGAACTGACCAGAAAATTGAGCGCATGGGATACAGCGGCTTTAGCCAATGAATTTTTCTCCTGTTTGACACGGCGCATAACCCACGCCGGCGGCGTTGTCGATACATTTCTGACCCATGACGGAGCCGCGCTTGTGGCGTTCTGGGGCGCGCTCGAATCTGGCGCTCCTGAGCGGCATGCGATGAATTGCATCCACGCCGCGCTGACGATGCGGGCGAGTTTACAGAAATTGAATAAAGAGCGTTTGCTTCGCGTACACGCCGCTCAAAGTGAAGCGCCGCAACCGGAAAGAACGGCAAACGCGCACTGTGTCCCATTGATTGAGATGAGGTGCGTTGTTAATACCGGAGAGTCGCTTACAGGGATTATCAGCGCGGATGAACGCAAAGAGTTGCTGATCGCGGGCGATGCGGCGAGCCTTGCCGAGCGCGTCGCTGACGCGAATGAAGACTTTGACACGGATATTCTGATCATGGAGCGTACGTGGGAGCTTATTGGAGAGCGGCTTGTACTAGAAGAAACGCCGGTTATTGCGGTGAAAGGGAGAGAAAGATCGCTTCGTACATTTGCGCTGGTGAATGTACAGAGCGGTGATGAAGCTGACGCCATCCTGCAAGAGGCGGAAACGCCGGAGGAAGAGCCGCCGCGTTGCGGGCCTGCGGACTATGTGAGGGAATGATGGCGGATCAACGTATAGCGCGGGATGTTCTTGATTATGGAGGCTTTACCGACAGCGCCGGTATAATACGCGACTCGGTCGCAACCGTGAAAGAGGTTCCCACAACTGACATCCCCGCTTTTTTTGCGTACGGCGAATTCGCTTCTTCCCCTGAAAACAGTGAAAAAGAAAACGCGGCGAAAGCCTCATCCGTTTGCAATGACGTGTTAGATTACGGTGAATTTTCTTGCGCCGAAACGCCGCTTCCTGCGGTGGAGCAAGAGGTTGTTGCGAAATCAGCGGCGGCGCGGGCGCCGGTCATTGAGGACGGTTTAGACGCCGAACCACCAATCCTTGGGGCAACGCCGGATGTCAAGCAGTCAGGGCAGGCAGTCGTGGAACCGGCGGCGGCGCAACCACCCGTCCTTGAGGCGCGTCCCGATGCGGAACCGGCGGCGCAAACGCCTATCCTTGGGGCAACGCCCGCTGTCAAGATGGTGGAACCGCCGGTTTCGCAGCCGCCTGTCCTTGACGCAAGGCCGGAGACCAAACGAGCGGAGCACGCGACCGCAGAAATTTCAGCCCAACGCCATACGACGCATGCAGCGTTTCCCGGTCAGTCCAAGACGGGCGCGCATGATCCCAGGCGGATTAAGGTGGTGTTCCCCATAGGCGCAAAATTGACGGCCTGCATCACAGGCGTGGCGCTCTGTTCTCTGGGTTCGCTCGCTGCGGCAGGGTGGCTCTTTATAGGAGCGGATGCGCGGCGTACGGCGGAAAGACACAATGCGGAGATCAATTGCCGCGCAACGCTCGTTGCGGAAACTGCCCTTTCCTCGGTTAAAAACAATGTGTCAATGCTGTTCTATGGGCTTGACCCGCCGAAACCCGAAACGGTCTCTTCCTTTTTTGAGGAACACCCTGCTGTAGCGGCAATCCTGTCTGGCGGATATGCGCCCGGCGAACGTGAAGAGCGCCGCTTCATACATGAGCGCTTCTTTCTGAACCACGGGATAGATGCGTCTCTCATAACCGCGTGCATGGAGCGAATGGGACTGAACAATAAGGTGCCTCGCATGGAACCCGCATTGCTCAACGCGGCGCCTTTTTTCGAGGGCGCGCCGTTGCTGGCGATGCGCTTTCCAGCGGATCGCGGCTGGATTGCGGTCTTCTTTTCATCGGAACGCCTCGCCGAAAGTTTTGGCGGCAGTGAGAACGCTTCCCTGTTGCTCAACAGGCGCGGTGATGTATTGGTACACGCGGAGCAGGACGTAATCATGCAAGAATCGAATGGTTTCGATTTCTCCACTGCGCCGGTATTGCGGGAATTTGTAGACAGCGGAAAAACCGCGCTCCAGACCCGCTATGTCAGCACGGGCGGGGACGCCTGCATTGCGGCGATTAGGCGGCTCAACACGAGCGACGATGACTTGTTTGCGCTGACCGTCATCCCCGAAGCCGTCGTTTTTGAAAACAACAACGCGATACTGCGTCTTAATCTGTATCTGTCCCTTGCCGCAGGTCTTGTCGCTCTTATTGTTATGCGTTTCTTCTCAAAAACCATATCAGTACCGCTCAAAGTCCTAAAAAGCGCGGTGCAAGCCGTGGAGGATGGAAACTACAGCATGACGGACACTTCCTGTGGCGATGAGATCGGACTTCTTACGGAAAGTGTGAACGATATGATCCGGACGCTTGCAAACGTTGAGTCCTTTGCCAACCAAAAAATCGCGCGACGGCTATGGAAAGGACTGCTTCAGGCGGAAGGGACGCGAAAAGAAGCGACCGTCTTTTTCTCAAGCCTATGGTCTTTTATGGAAAATATAGAAAATACTGATAATCCTGAAGAAACGGTCGCCCTTCTCAACGAGTATCTGGACCGTATGTCAGCATGCATAACGCTGACAGGCGGCGTTGTTGACAAATATATCGGCGCTACGGTGATGGCGCATTGGGGCGCGGCAGACTCCGCCGACATTGCGGTCGGCAACGCTGAACAGAACGCGGTCAACGCGGTATGCGCGGCCCTTATGATGAGGGCCGCGATGCGCAGCCTCAACGACTCTCTCAATGAGGCGGGTGTCCGGGGCAAGACGATTCTCCGGGCAGGGTGCGGACTGAACAGCGGCGACATAACCGCCGCGCAAATCGGCTCTTCCGGCGCGCTCGAATACACGGTTATGGGCGATACGGTGACGCGCGCGAAGCGCGCGAAAGATTTCTGTGAAACTCTTGGCGCGGAAATCGTCATTACCGAAAACACGCGGGATTTGATTAAAGACAGCTTTATCATAGAAAACCTGCCGCCGATTAGGGACAAGGGAAAAGAGATCAGGTTGTTCGCTGTGGTCAACACGCGAAACATTACAATTCTTGAACGGATATTTTCAACCATAGAACAGACGCCAAAGACAAACTCACATACAAGCCGGTTGTGTCTGGGACCAGGTGCGCCCCAGAACATGGCGGAGCTTCGCAGAATGCTGGGGCTGTCCGCGCCGGATATAAGCAAGGCGACACATTGAAGAAGAAAAGAAATACGTCATACAAACCGGCGGTTAAAACCAGAATCGCCGATGCCCTCATCGCCTTTGTCTGCGTATCGGGGTTGTTCTTTATCGGGATATTTTTTTACCGCGATCTGATCAAAGTGGCGGACAAGGAGACGGCGCTCCCCATCGGTAGCCTCACCCGCAAAAACAACGTTGCGTTGCGCCAACGTCTGGATGGACTCGTATGGACCCGGCTTACGCCTGAATCGCCCGTGTACAACGATGACGCCATTAGAACCGGATGGCTTTCCGATGCGGTCATAACCTTTATAAACGGAGATTCCGTCGGATTATCGGAAGATTGCGCGGCGCGGATTGCAATGGACGCAAACAGCCGTACAAGGATTGCATTGTCAGGCGGCTCCATCAGCGCGAGGTCTAAAGAGACGGAGTTAGTTGTCGCGTATGATGACCAGATCGCAGTCATTTCAGGCGGCGGCGCCTTACAAGCGGTATGCGGCGAAAACGGCGCGTTGATTCTGCGCGTCGCGGAAGGGAAGGCGATTCTGTTCTTGGATGGCAAAACCAGCCTTGTCGCCGCAGGAGCGACCGTGAGCGTCGGCGGAACGGGCGGCTCCGGCGCAAGTGCCGTTGCCAGCCCAAATCCCTCTATAGTGGTTCGTTCTCCCGTGCTGAACCACGAAGTGGTGTCAGCCGGCTTTCCTGTTCCGGTACTCTTTTCGTGGACAACGGCGCGTTTTAGCATGGAACACCATGCGCATCTGGATATAGCTTTGGATCGCCGGTTTTCCCGAATCGTCCGCGCCATAGACTCTCCTCTTTCCAGCGTATCGGTGGATCTCAATGAAGGAATGTACTGGTGGCGGATATATCCCGCAAAAAACGATTCCGGCTCGCCGCCAATTTCATCAAACGCGGCGGACGTCTCAACCGGAACGCTTCGCGTCCGGCGCGATCCGCTCAAGAAATAAGAGCGCCCCGCGTCTGCGCCCGCCGCTTCGCCTCTGCGCGGACTATGCGTAATGTACGCGATCCTACGGGCGCCCATGCCGACAGTCCTTGTTGCGATTGGCTACATGCCAATCTGTGCCAAGCTATGAGCGCGAAGCGTTAAAACAACGCCGGAATCGCCGTAAGTCCGGCGGTTTCTTCAAACCCCAAGATGATGTTCATGTTCTGAACCGCCTGCCCGGCCGCGCCTTTCACCATGTTGTCAATCGCGCTCGCTATGATGAGCGTGGACCCGCTCTGATCCAGATGTACTGAAACGTCGCAGTAATTCGACTGGCGCACGCGGTTTGTTGAGGCTGCGGCGCCAAGAGGCAGGACGCGCACAAAAGGCTCGCCCTGGTAGAATTCGGCGTAGACCGCGTGAATCGCCTCCGCTTTTGCGTTGATTTCTTTTGACGGAGGGCGGGGCGCGGTTTCTTTTGGCAAGAATGCCGGAGACGGATCGCCTGAGTCCGCAAGCGTGTCCGCAAGCGGGATGTAGATGGTCGCCAAAATGCCCCGGTTCACCGGCGCAAGGTGGGGTGTAAAGATCACCGGACGGGGGGCGCCGTTTGCAAGTCCGCTTGCAACGGCGAAATTGCGGCTGATTTCCGGCGTGTGCCGGTGGCAGCCCACTTTGTAGGGCGACACATTGTCCGCGCATTCCGGGTAATGATAGGCCCGCGCAGGCTCCCGCCCGCCGCCGGTAACGCCGGAAACCGCGTCTACAATGACGGCGCCGTCTCCGGCTAAACCGCGCGCCAACGCCGGCAGCGCGCCCAATGTCGCGGCTGTGGGGTAGCACCCCGGATTTCCAACAATCACCGCGCCGGAGGCGGCGAGGCGCCGCGCCGCCTCCCGGTTGATCTCGGGAAGGCCGTACACCGAATATCGCCGCAATTCAGGACGCCGGTAGCCCGTGCCATACCACGCCGCAAACGTCCGCTCGTCGGCGCCGAACCGGAAATCAGCCGACAAATCAATGAAGGGCTTGCCCTTTTCAACGCAAGCCGTGGCGAAATCCTCGCCTACGCCGTGGGGCAGACATGCGAAAACCACGTCAGCCGCTTCAATCGCCTCTTCGGCTTTCTTCAAGCCCCCGATGATTTTTTTCGTATGCCCCAGGAAATTGGGATACACGGTTTCAAGGGCGTCCCCCTCAAAACTGACCGATGAGAGGTGGAGTTCCGCTGTCTGCGGGTGTCCCAGCAGAATGCGAGTCAACTCCGCGCCGGCATACCCGGTCGCGCCCAGTACGCCTATGTTTACCATGTCGCCTCCTTCACATATACATCATCAACCATGATCGCTTCTCCTTTTTATATACTTTTATATGCTGAGCTTTGTGTCAAAGCCGCGCGCCGTCATGCGCGCAATCAGCGCAAAAACGCTCTTCATCCTTTATTCAAAAGACCTCGCTCCCGAATCGCCTCTCAATGTCCGCGCGGACTTCCGGCTTCAGTTTGTCGCAACCGGCGAAAGCCCTCGCGCCAACGGAGGCGACGCTTGCCGACATCGTGACGGAGACAAGGTTCGAGCAACCGAAAAAAGCGAAGTCGTCAATGCTGGCGACGCCTGTCGGCATCGTGTAGTCGCTTTTCCCGCCCCCCGGATAGGCGATAAGCGTCTTGCCGTCTTTGGCGAACAGTACGCCGTCAATGTCTTTGTACTGCTGGTTGTCAGCAGACACGGTGATCGCCTTGAGGTTGCCGCACTCCGCGAAAGCAGCCGCGCCAATGTAAGCGACGCCTGCCGGTATTGTGACGGACGTTATGCCCGAATGCCCATAAAAAGCCTCCGCGCCGATGTAAGCGACGCGCTCGCGGCCAATGGTTTCGGGGATAACGACCTTTCCGTCCTGCCCATAGTAGCCGGCGATTCCCACGCCTTCACCCGGCGCCGTTGTCTGCACCGAAAAGTCAGCCGCCGCATTTGTCTGCGCGAAAAGCGCCGCGCCGCTCGCCGTCATACACATAATCAATGTATACAGGTTCCTCATGTTCATAAGTACCCCTCCTGAATATAAATGCGGGAGGCAATGCGCCCCCTCCCGTTTGTACGCCGTTTGTACGTTGCGTATAAACGCGCTGAATGTCGGTGCCGGCATATCACAAGCGCAGTATGAGGGGGGCGCGGTTTTCCCTAACGGAGGTCGGCACACAGTCGCCCTTGTGTCGCGCCCCCCTGTCTCCAGCCCGCCTGCGGCGGTCTTCCGCCACCCCCCTAACAAACAAGATGTCTGACACCGCCGTGTGTCTAACACACCGCACGCTTGGTGTCTGACACTCCTGCGTTACCCAGCGCCAAGCGCGTACACCTCTGACACCACCCGAAGGGCGTCAGGCGACCACCCTTTTCTTTAATATCCCATGCCCCGCAGGACTTCAAGATTATTCCGCGCATCGGTGTCAGCGGGATTGAGTTGCAACGCCTTCTCCCAGTCCACACGGGCGCGTGCATAATCGCCTTTATAAGAGTAGTCGACACCCCGGCTGGTATACGCCTCAGCATAATTGGGGTTGAGCCGAAGCGCCTCGGTGAAGTCCGCTATGGCTTTGTCATGCTCCCCGTTGCGGCCGTAGGCGTTGCCCCGGTTATAGTACGCATAAGCATAATTGGAGTTGAGCCGCAACGCCTCAGTGTAGTCCGCTATCGCCCGGTCATACTCCCCTTTGCCGTAGTAGGCGTTGCCTCGGTTATTGTACGCATCAGCAAGATTGGGGTTGAGCCGCAACGCCTCATTGTAGTCCGCAATTGCTCGGTCATACTCCCCTTTGCTGTAGTAGGCGGCGCCCCGGCTATAGTACGCATCAGCAAGATTGGGATTGAGCCGCAACGCCTGAGTGTAGTCCGCTATCGCCCGGTCATACTCCCCTTTGTTTTTGTAGGCGAGTCCTCGGTTGTTGTACGCCACCGCATAATTGGGGTTGAGCCGCAACGCCTCATTGTAGTCCGCTATCGCCCGGTCATACTCCCCTTTGCCGTAGTAGGCGACGCCCCGGTTATTGTACGCTTCAGCGTAATTGGGGTTGAGCCGCAACGCCTCATTGTAGTCCGCTATGGCTTTGTCATACTCCCCTTTGTCGTCGTAGGCGGCGCTTCGGGTAAGGTAGTTTCCCGCATTGTCCGGCTTCATCTGTATCAAGCGGCTCATGTCCGCAATCGTCCTGTCATAGTCCTTGAGGTAGTAATACGACAACGCCCGATAGCGCAGGGAGGCTTCGTCGTCCTGCTGAACCGCGAGGGCGCGGGTGAAGTCCGCAGCGGCTTCCGTGTACCGCTTCGCCTCGTAGTGTGCGAAGCCCGTGTTGAAGTACGCGGTCACCAGCGCGGGGTCGGGCTTAGCTGGAACTTGCGCGGGCGGCGGCGCGGCGCTCGCGGGAAGCATATACGCGAGGGCGCGGTCGTTCCGCAGGGTAACGGCCGGGGAGGCCGTCTGCACTGCGGTTTCCACGTCGATGGCGTTGAACCGGCAACGATACGTCCCGCCCATATCCGTCAGACGACCCGTAACGATCATTCGCGCCCCAAGGAATTTCCCCAGAGACACCGCGCTCTCATCGCTCACGTCCCCGGACATCTGGAAGTTGATCTCGTTCCGCAGGAGTTCCAGCTTGGAACGCTCCGTTACCACGAGTTTCTTGCCGTTCACCAGATAGCCTTGCAGTTCCTCCAGCACAAAGTCGCTGAACCGCGCGGAAGGGGACTCAAGGTTCACCACCGCGATGCGGGTTCCCGCAGGCAATTCATTCTCAAGCTCTCGTGCGATCTGCGCGATGCCCTCGTCTCGGGAAAGCCCATCCCCCGCAGTCTGCGCGGACATTCCCATGACCGCCATGACCGCGAAAGCTACTGAAATACATCCTTTTTTCATTTTCTTTTCCTTATATAGCCCGCCCGGTGTCAGACACCCAGAGCTTCCCACACTTCCCACTGACACCTTCCAGTACTATCATTATATATGTCAGACATTTCGTCAATACGTGTCTGACACCCCGCCGCCTCCTTCGTTACCTCTGACACCCGCGCCCAACAAAAAGGGCGGAGACGCTATAAGCGCCCCCGCCCTTCTGATTCACGCCTCTAACACCGCCGTGTGCTTGACACCCACGCCCTAACACCGCGTCTGACACCGCGTGCCTGACACCCGCGCCTGACACCGTGTTTAACACCGCGCCTCTAATACCACCGCGCCGCCCGCCCGTCTTCCTTTGCTCTTTACTCCCAGCCGCCCGCTGAGCCGCTTACTCTGCTGTCCAGCGGGACGCCAGAACCCGCCGTGCTGTTGCGTCTTTTGTCCGATGAACCGCTGACGTAGACCGCGTGCCCGTAACTATTGGTATATGCGGTGTTCTTCAGCGAACCGCTTGCGTCCGACCCGTAAACGACCCCGCCCGCTTGCTTGGTGAACGTCCCACTACTCCGAACATACACTCCGCCGCCGCCGCTGTATTCTGCGACAGAATTGCCGCTGATCTCCCCGCCGCTCATCGTGAATGTCCCGCCCACACACACCCCACCGCCATCGGCGTCTGCGGCATTGCCACTGATAGCCCCGCCGCTCATCATAAACGTGCCGTCGTACACATACACCCCGCCGCCGAAGTAGGATGTGGAATTGCCGCTGATAGTCCCGCCGCTCATCGTGAACACCCCGCTGTTCATACCCACCCCGCCGCCGACATCCGCGGCATTGCCACTGATAGTCCCGCCGCTCATCATAAACGTGCCGCTACCGTCCACACACACCCCGCCGCCATCGGAAGTGGAGGAATTGCCGCTGATCTCTCCGCCGATCAGCATAAATGTGCCGCTACCACCCACAAACACCCCACCGCCGTCGATGGCTGTGTTGCCGCTGATAGTCCCACCGCTCTGCGTGAATGTCCCGTTGCCACTCACAAGCGCCCCGCCACCGTAGGTGGATACGGAATTGCCGCTGATCTCTCCGTCGTTCAGCATAAATGTGCCGCTACCGAACACAAGCGCCCCGCCGCCGTCGGTGGCTGTGTTGCCGCTGATCTTCCCGCCGCTCATCGTGAATGTCCCATTACCGCCCACAAGCACTCCGCCGCCGTTGGAAGAGGCTGTGTTGCCATTGATTGTCCCATAGTTCAGCGTCCATGTACCGCTACTGCTCACAAACACCCCACCGCCCCATCTGGTGGAATTGCCATTGATAGTTCCGCCGTTCATCGTCCACGTGCCGCCACTGCTCACATACACCCCGCCGCCACCGTCGAAGGCGGAATTACCGCTGATAGTCCCACCGCTCATCGTGAATGTCCCGCCCACAAACACCCCACCGCCGTCGAATGAGGAATTGCCGCTGACCGTCCCCTCGCTCAGCGTCCACGTGCCATCGGATATATACACCCCACCACCGTAGGAGGCGGCGGAATTCCTGCTGATAGTCCCGCCGTCCTGCGTCCACGTCCCGCTCACATACGCCCCGCCGCCGTGGTTGAATGCGGAATTACCGCTGACCATCCCGCCGCTCATCGTCCACGTTCCGCCACCGTCCACACACACCCCGCCGCCACTGTCGTCTGCTGTGTTGCCGCTGATCTCTCCGTCGCTCATCGTCCACACCCCGCTCACGTACACGCCGCCGCCGTCGGTGGCTGTGTTGCCGCTGATAGTCCCATCGCTCATCGCAAACGTACCGCCAATGTTCACACGCACCCCGCCGCCATAATGGGCGGCTGTGTTGCCGCTGACCGTCCCACCGCTCATCGTGAACGTACCCCATACATATACCCCACCGCCACTGTCGCCTGCGGTATTGCCGCTGATCTCCCCGCCGCTCTGCGTGAATGCGCCGCTGTCAACGTACACCCCGCCGCCATTGTTGTCTGCGGTGTTGCCGCTGATTGCTCCGCCGCTCATCGTCCATGTGCCGTTACCGTCCACGTATACCCCACCGTCGCCGTCTGCGGTGTTGCCGCTGACCGTCCCATCGCTCTGCATAAACGTTCCGCTGTTATCCACATTCACCCCGCCGCCGAAAGACGCGGAATTGCCGCTGACCGTCCCGCCGCTCTGCGTCCATGTGCCGCTACCGCTTATAAGCGCCCCGCCGCCGCCGTGCTTGGCGGTATTCTCGCTGATAGCCCCGCCGCTCTGCGTCCACGTGCCAGCCATAAACACCCCGCCGCCGAAGTCTGCGGTGTTGCCGCTAATCGTCCCACCATTCATCGTCCATGTCCCGCTACTGTCTATACAAACCCCTCCGCCGCCGTAGTCTGCGGTGTTGCCGCTGACCGTCCCGCCGCTCTGCGTCCACGTCCCGCCCACATACACGCCGCCGCCGTAGTCTGCGGTATTGCCTCTGACCGTCCCATCGCTCTGCGTGAACGTTCCGCTGTTGTCCACATGTACCCCGCCGCCGTAGTCTGCGATATTGCCGCTGACCGTCCCGCCGCTCTGCGTGAACATACCCCATACATCCACTCCACCGCCGTTGGTGGCTGTGTTGCCGCTGACCATCCCGCCGTTCTGCGTCCACGTGCCGGTGTTGTCCACATATACCCCACCGCCACTGTCGCCTGCGGTGTTGCCGCTGACTGTCCCGCCGCTCTGCGTGAACATACCCCATACATCCACTCCACCGCCGTTGGTGGCTGTGTTGCCGCTGACCATCCCGCCGTTCTGCGTCCACGTCCCGTTGTTATCCACATCTACCCCGCCGCCGTACTTGGCGGTATTCCCGCTGATTTCCCCGCCGCTCTGCGTCCACGTGCCGTACACATATACCCCGCCGCCGTACTTGGCGGTATTCCCGCTGATTTCCCCGCCGTCCTGCGTCCACGTCCCGTACACATATACCCCGCCGCCGTAGTCTGCGGTATTACCGCTGATCGTCCCGCCGTCCTGCGTCCACGTCCCGCTACCGTCTACACACACCCCGCCGCCGCCGTAGTCTGCGGTATTGCCGCTGATTTCCCCACCGCTCTGCGTCCACGTCCCGCTCACATACACGCCGCCGCCGTAGGCTGCGATATTGCCGCTGATAGCCCCACCGCTCTGCGTCCACGTCCCACCGTCTACGTATACCCCACCACCGAAGCCAGTGGTGGAATTGCCGCTGATCGTCCCACCGCTCATGGTGAACGTGCCACTGCCGTACACGTACACCCCACCGCCGCAGTCTGCGGAATTGCCGCTGATCGTCCCGCCGCTCATCACAAACGTGCCGCTCACATACACTCCGCCGACCCAAGCGGTGATTATGTCGCCGTACATGCCCACTCTGCGGACCCACGTGTTCCCGCTGATCTTCGAGCCGCTTTCCATCACCAGCGTTCCGCCGTCGCTCACCCACACGAGCGAAGCCGTATTGCTACTCCGCCCCTGCAAGGACACATTGTTGCCCAGCGTCAATGTTACGCCGTCGCCTACCTCAAAGAGCGCCCCGTCTGCGCTCAACGTAACTGTCCGCTCAGCCGTCCCGCCGTCAATGCGGACGCTCACTTTCTTTCCATTATATGAGAGTGTCTGCGGCGCGATGGTCTCGTTGTTCTGTAAAGTGATGGCGTAGTTCCCGCCTTCTTCCGCGTTGCTTGCAATCCACGCCAACGACTCGGCAAGCGAAGAAGTGAAATGCATGGTCGTCAACTTCCGCGCCAGACTCTCCATCACCCTTATCCCGTCGTCCAACGAATTGTAATCCACTGACCCGCCTGCCGCCTGCGCCCCGGATTCGAGGTTGATGATGGCCGCGTTGAACATATTCTGGCTGTCCCACCGCCGCGCCACCACCGACAGCGCCAATCGCGGATTCTCCCCCTTGCCCATGTCAACAATATTCTCGTCCGCAGTGAGCCCGCTCCGTTGGTTCTTGTATTCCGCCTGAGCCTGCTCCAGCGTCGCGGTGCGCGGATACACCGCGTATTTGCCGCTCCGTATGAGGTTCACCGCCAAGACCTGCGCCAACATATCCGCAACTCGCGCGTCAATGTCTCTGCCCAAATCCACCGGTATTACCGCCAGCTTCTCCAGCCGCGAAGCGTCTATCTTCGTCGCCTCGATGATAGTCCGCGCCATGCCGGGCAGTTTGCCCTGTATGTCCCTTCTATCCACATAGGTCTGAACATCCCCCGCCACCTGCCGCAGGTCGTCGATCTTCACTATCGCAATAGTCAACAGATTTTGACTGCCCAGCTTGCCGATATTCCCCGTAAGCACGTAGTTCGCGCCGAGTTGCTTCCCAAGAGCCGCGATAGTGTCCGGGTCTGTCATGCCTGTGTTACGCTGAAACCTCCGCTCGCTATTGACCGCGCGCGTGACGCTCGTGCGGGGAATGGGCGTGAACACCGCGTTCAATTCACGGTTGAACGAGAACAGTTCCGCTATGATTTCGCCTTCCTCGCCCGTGCCGCCGGTGAATGGCAGGATAGCGAGGTTATCCTTCGCAAAGACCGCGCCCGCAACCGCAAGCGTCAAGAATACAACCGCTAATTTCCGATACATCATAAATAACCCCCACATCCGAAGGGTGTTAGACAACTTCCCAACGGTTGTTGTACGAAATGCGCCGCTGACCTCGGCTTGCAAGCGGAGCCTGCCCGGTGTATGGTAGACGCCTTCCATCATTATATATGGCAGACAATTCGTCAATACGGGTCTGAACCACTCCCCAACCAGAAGGACGCCTCCGGCATCGGCACGTCTGACACCGCCGCACAGACACCGTACGCCGCTAACACTCAACACCGCCCGTGTGCCTGACACCCGCGCCTTAACACGGTGTCAGACACCGATACGTCAGACACCACCGCACGTCTCGTCTTTCCTTTGCTCATTACTAACTATTAACTTTCTTTAGTATCCCATGCCCCGCAGGACTTCAAGATTTTGCCGCGCATTGGCGTCAGCGGGATTGAGTTGCAACGCCTTCTCCCAGTCCGCGCGGGCGTGGGTGTAATCCTCTTTCATAGCGTAGGCAACGCCCCTGCTAGTATACGCCTCAGCATAATTGGGGTTGAGCCGCAGCGCCTCATTGCAGTCGGCGATGGCTCGGTCATACTCGCCTTTTTCACCGTAGGCGTTGCCCCGGTTATAGTACGCATAAGCATAGTTGGGGTTGAGCCGCAACACCTCGTTGTAGTCCGCTATCGCCCGGACATACTCCCCTTTGCCGTAGTAGGCGTTGCCCCGGTTGTTGTACGCATAAGCATAGTTGGGGTTGAGCCGCAACGCCGCATCGCAGTCCGCTATCGCCCGGTCATACTCCCCTTTGCGATTGTAGGCGGCGCTCCGGTTATTGTACGCATCAGCAAGATTGGGGTTGAGCCGCAACGCCTCATTGTAGTCGGCGATAGCCCGGTCATACTCCCCTTTGTTGTTATAGGCGTTGCCCCGGTTAAGGTACGCATCAGCATAATTGGGGTTGAGCCGCAACGCCTCATTGTAGTCCGCGATGGCTCGGTCATACTCCTCTTTGTTGTAGTAGACGTTGCCCCGGTTATAGTACGCCACCGCGTAATTGGGGTTGAGCCGCAACGCCGCATTGTAGTCTGCGATTGCCCGGTCATACTCCTCTTTGTTGTAGTAGGCAATGCCCCGGTTATTGTACGCTTCAGCGTAATTGGGGTTGAGCCGCAACGCCGCATTGTAGTCTGCGATAGCCCGGTTACACTCCCTTTTTTCATCATAGGCGTTGCCCCTGTTAGTGTACGCCTCAACATAATTGGGGTTGATCCGCAACGCCGCATTGTAGTCCGCGATGGCTCGGTCATACTCCTCTTTGTTGTAGTAGACGTTGCCCCGGTTATTGTACGCCACCGCGTAATTGGGGTTGAGCCGCAACGCCTCGTTGTAATCCGCGATGGCTCGGTCATACTCTCCTTTGCCGTTATAGGCGATGCCCCGGTTAAAGTACGCCTCGGCAAGATTGGGGTTGATCCGCAACGCCTCATTGTAATCCGCAATTGCCCGGTCATACTCCCCTTTGTCGTCATAGGCGTTGCCCCGGTTAGTGTACGCCAGAGCATAATTGGGATCGAGCCTGATCGCCTCATTGCAGTCCGCTATCTCTTTGTCATACTCCCTTTTTCCACCGTATGCGGCGCTTCGCGTAAGGTAACTTTCCGCATTGCCCGGCTTCATCTGTATCAAGCGGCTCATGTCCGTAATCGTCCCGTCATAGTCCTTGAGGTAGTAATACGACAACGCCCGATAGCGCAGGGAGGCTTCGTCATCCTGCGTTACCGCGAGCGCGCGGGTGAAGTCCGCGGCGGCTTCCGTGTACCGCTTCGCCTCGTAGTGCGCGAAGCCCGCGTTGAAATACGCGGTCGCCAGCGCGGGGTCGGGCTTTGACGGAACTTGCGCGGGCGGCGGCGCGGCGCTCGTGGGAAGCATATACGCGATGGTTCGGTCGTTCCGCAGGGTAACGGCTGAGGACGCCGTCCGCACCGCGGTCTCCACGTCAATGGCGTTGAACCGACACCGATACGCCCCGCCCATGTCCGTCAGACGCCCCGTAACGACCACTTGCGCCCCAAGGGATTTCCCCAGCGAGACCATGCTCTCATCGCTCACGTCCCCAGACATCTGGAAGTTAATCTCGTTACGCAGGAGTTCCAACTTGGAACGTTCCATTACCACAAGTCTCTTGCCGTTCACCAGATAGCCCTGCAACTCCTCAAGCACGAAGTCGCTGAACCGCGCGGAAGGGGACTCAAGGTTCACCACCGCGATACGGGTTCCCGCGGGAAGCCCGCGCTCAAAGTCCCGCGCAATCTGCGCGATGCCCTCGTCTAGGGAAAGCCCATCCCCCGTGGTCTGCGCGGACATTCCCACGACCGCCATGACCACGAAAACTATTGAAACACATCCTTTTTTCATTTTCTTTTCCTTATATAGCCCGCCCTGTGTCAGACACCCAAAGCTTCCCACACTTCCCACTGACACCTTCCATTACTATCATTATATATGTCAGACATTTCGTCAATACATGTCTGACACCCCGCCGCCTCCTTCGGCGCCTCTGACACCACGCGCCCAACAAAAAGGGCGGAGTCGCTATAAGCGCCCCCGCCCTTCTGATTCACGCCTCTGACACCGCCGCGCACCTGACACCGCCGACACATCTCTAGCGCCCAACACCGCCTCCGCTCTTACCGCTTGCCGCTTTCTTTATTCCCAGCCGCCCGCCGAACCGCTTTTCGTGCTGTCCAGCGTTACGCCGACACCCGCCGTGCTGTTGCGTTTCTTGGTCGGCGAACTATCGACATAGACCGCGCTCCCGTTAGGCGCGGTGTTCTTCAGCGTACCGCTTGCGTCTGACCCGTAAATGACCCCGCCCGTCTGCTTGGTAAATGTACTGCTACTGTACACATACATCCCGCCGCCGCGTGAGGATGCTTTATTGCCGCTGATAGTCCCGCCGCTCTGCGTGAACGTCCCGCTGCTCACATACACCCCGCCGCCGAAAGACGCGGAATTGCCGCTAATAGTTCCGCCGCTCTGCATGAACGTCCCGCCGCTCATATACACCCCGCTACCGTTGAAGCGAGCTGTATTGCCACTGATCGTCCCGCCGTTCATCGTAAACGTACCGCCTCTGCTCACCCCCACCCCGGCGCTGCTCTGGACTGCGGAATTGCCGCTGATCTTGGACCCGTTTTCCATCACCAGCGTTCCCCCGCTGTTCACCACAACGAGCGAAGCCGTATTGCTACTCCGCCCCTGCAAGGAGACGTTGTTTCCCAGCGTCAAGCTTACGCCGCTTCCCACCGTAAAGAGCGACCCGTTTGCACTCAAGCTAACGGTCCGCTCCGCAGTCCCGCCGTCAAGGGTTATACTCACCTTCTTCCCATTATACGAAAGCGACTGGGGCGCGAGGGTCTCGTTGTTCTTCAAGGTAACCGCGTAGTTCCCGCCGTCTACCGCGTTGGCGCTGATCCACTTTAACGACTCGGCAAGCGATAAAGTTAAATACGTGGTCGTCAATTCCCGCACGAGATTCTCCATCGCAGTTATACCGCTATCCAACGTTTGGTAATCAACTGACCCGCCTACTACCTGTACCCCGGATTCGAGATTGATGATCGCCGCGTTGAACATATTCTGGTTATCCCACCGCCGCGCCACCACCGACAGCGCCAATCGTGGGTTCTCCCCCTTGCCTATGTCAACAATATTCTCGTCCGCGGTTATCCCGCTCCGCTGATTCCTGTATTCCGTCTGTACCTGTTCCAATGTTGCGGTGCGCGGGTATACCGCATATTTCTTGCTTTTGATAAGGTTTATGGACAGTATCTGCGCCAGCGTATCCGCAACCCGCGCGTCAATGTCTTTGCCCAAATCCACTGGCGTTACCGCCAGCTTTTCCAGCCGCGATGCGTCTATCTTCGTCGCCTCAATGATATTCCGCGCCATGTCCGGCAGTTTGCCTTGTATGTCCCTTGTATTCACGTAGGTCTGAACATCCCCAGCCACCTGCCGCAGGTCGTCGATCTTCACTATCGAAATGATCAACAGGTTTTGACTGCCCAGCTTGCCGATGCTCCCCGTAAGCACGTAGTTCGCGCCGAGTTGCTTCCCGATAGCCGCGATGGTGTCAGGGTCAGTCATGCCGGTGTTACGCTGAAACTTTTGCTCGTTATTGACCGTGCGCGTGATGCTCGTGCGGGGAATGGGCGCGAACACCGCGTTCAATTCACGGTTGAACGAGAACAGTTCCGCTATGATTTCGCCCTCTTCGCCCGTGCCGCCGGTAAACGGCAGTACGGCAAGGTTGTCTTTCGCAAATGCCGCGCCCGCAACCGCAAACGCCAAGAATACAACCGCTAATTTCCGATACATCATAAAAACCTCCTCACACCCGTAGGGTACGCTTGCAGGCAAACGCAACCTCCTCGTTGTATGTCTGACACCTTCTATCATTATATATATCAGACAATTCGTCAATACGTGTCTGAATCACGCGCCTCTAACTCCGCCGCGTGTCAGATACCACACCACACGCCCAACAAAAAGGGTGGGGACGCTATAAGCGCCCTGACATCCGCCCGCGCCTCTAACATACATCCGCGTGTCTGACACCGCCGCCCTTCTGATTCACGCCTCTGACACGGCGCTCCTCTGACACCCGCCACACGTCAGACACCGCGTGTCAGACACCGCGTGTCTGACACCGCCCGCCCAACAAAAAGGGCGGAGGCGCTATAAGCGCCCCCGCCCTTCTGATTCACTCCGCGCCGCCCCGATCAACCACTTTGATCCACCCGGATCAAACGCTTTGATCCGCCCGGATCAAACGCTTTGATCCGCCCCGATCAACCACTTTGATCCGCCCCGATCAAGCGCCTTGATCCGCCCGGATCAAACCCCTTGCACCGGACGGCGCAAACACTTTGCGCAAGGCGCCTCAAACACTCCGCGCCGCCCGGATCAAACGCCTTGCGCTACGGAGCGTTCGGCTCCGCGACAGTCAGCAGGCGGTCGAACACGGCGGTGCGGGGGGCTTTCAGCAGCTTGCCGCCGCCCATGTACTGCGTGGTCACTTCCAGCCGGTAGGTTCCCGAAGCCAGCGCGGGAATGACAATGAGCAGGCGGGCGTTCTGGTTCTCCACGATGTCCTCCTCGTCCACCTTCACCCGCGATCCGTCCGCCTCGTTCACGAAGTACACTCCGCAGGAGGGGTCCGCGCCCTCCACCTTCAGCTTGCCGCCGGTGATCCGCGCGTTGCGTCCGGGCGTCAGCAGATCATTGACGCTGCCCGTCCGCATGTCAACCACCTGGGCGATGAAGAAGTTTGATTCGGCCTTGCCCAGAACGCTCACGCTCACCATGTTCAATTCTTTGCGAAGCTCCACTCCCTGATGCAACTCAACCGCAATCGTGTGTTTCTCAGGGTCAAAGCCCTCCGCCGGACTGTTGAATACGCCCTTGATGTGCATCGACGCGTTGTACCAACCCGTGTTCACCGAGAACCCGTCGCAGAGCCGGTAGCCCATCTCCTTGTGAAACAACTCGACCGCATGTTCCATCGCGGACGCGCTGACATCCGCTCCGCCCCGATCCGCCGCAGACTGACAAATGTCCCGCGTCGAAAGCGCGCGCTCCGCGCTGACCCGCGCCGTGTAATCATTGGGATCGTCCGTCAAGAGATTTTCGTACAGCCACGCTTTGATGGTGTGTAGTACCGCCATGATTTTACTCCTTTATGTATAGGTATGCAAATAGGTATGCAGAGCCAGGCCGGTTCACCTGATGTTCTGGAACCGTCCGGCGCCACATCGTCTGCTATTCAACCACAGTTCACAGGGGCTGTCAAGAAGCCTGTATAGCGGGCAGAGTATATCCGGCTTCTTCCAACGCCTTCTCCGCTTCCGTTATCTCGTCATAGGGTCGCGTTTCATGCGCGTATAGGATCGAATTCTCATGCCCCTTGCCCAAGAGCAGCGCCACGTCTCCTTCTCGCGCAAGCGAAAAAGCCTTCCTGATTGCGGACGGACGGTCGGGAATGAGAAAGAGGTCTTCGCCTCTCGTTCCGGTGTTGCGGCAGGCCCGGACCGCGCCGCCAGGAGCGCCGCTCCCGGCGCTGTTTTGCGCGGCGTAGACGCCGGCGGCTATTTCTTCAAGTATGGCCATGGGGTCTTCGCCGCGAGGGTCTTCATCGGCAAGTATGATAATATCCGAGTGGAGCGCGGCTATGCGCCCCTGTTCAGGGCGTTTTTGGGTGTCGCGGTCGCCGGCGGATCCAAAGACGCTGATGATGCGCCCGCCTGTTTTGTCATACCGGGACCGCAAAGGCGGGAAGATCGTCGCAAACGAAGAGGGCGTGTGCGCGTAATCCACGATCACTTCAAAAGGCTGTCCTTTTTGAACTGCAGTCATGCGCCCGCGTGTAGGCGTGAGTTGGGGAACCAGCGGGGCAAGGTCCGCGATAGGCGTGGAGAGCAGATTCGACACGCACAAAAGGCTTGCCATGACGTTTCTCACGTTGAACGCGCCCGGCAAATTGTCTTTAACCGGGATGACGCGCTGGGTCTTTGTCTCTAAGAGCGCGTACTCGTTGCCGCCGGACGCGCTTTCGATACGCACAAGCCGCGCGTCCGCGTCAATAGCGCCTTCGGCGGCGCCTTCCGTGTACGAAAAGACCGGTTTTTGCGTAACGGACGCGAAATAGGACGCGCTCTTGTCATCGCCGTTGACAACGCCGAATCCGGGCGCCATGCCGGTGGCAAGGCGTTTCTGATGGGAAACTGCGGAACCCGCATCCAGAGCGCGGAACAGGCGGGCCTTGTCATCGCGGTACCGCTCCCATGTGCCGTGAAATTCCAAATGTTCGTGGGTGACGTTGGACATGACCGCGACGTCAAAGGCGACGTCTCCCAGACGGTTGGTTCTGGGGGAAAGCCCGTGGGAGCTGGCTTCCAAAACAGCGAACTCAAGCCCATTATTGACCATTTCGGCAAGCCGCTTATGGATGACGGTCGCTTCCGGCGTGGTCTGGTGTTCGGGATTCCATTCCGCGCTGTCGGCGACGCAGTACTGCACGGTTGAAATAAACCCGGCCCGCTTGCCGCACAGACGCAGCAACTGCCAGATGAGATGCACCGTGGTTGACTTGCCTTCGGTTCCCGTCACCCCGATGACCGCCAGTTTTCTTGAAGGGGACCCGTAAAAAGCGTCGGCGATTCCGCTCATGGCGAAACGCGAGTCTTTCACTTTTATATAGACGACGCCCTCCGCATAGGCGCCCGCCTCGTCTTGATGAACAACGACCACAGCCCCCCGTTCCACGGCTTGGGGTATGAAACGGCGTCCGTCTGTATGTGCGCCCGGAAGGGCGAAATACATATCGCCTTTTTCTATTGCGCGGGAATCATATTGCAAACCGGTTACAACCGGGTCCCCGTCGTTCTTTCTTTCGAGAAACCCGATCTTTGAAAAGAAACCAGCGTTGTCATAAAAAAAGCGGGACAACACACAAGAAAATCCGTCTTTCATACCCGGCGTCACCTCTTTTTTCTGAAAGCGCGGTAATTGATGTAGGGAAAAATATGATGGACGCGCTCCAGTCTGGTGAGCCAGTCCGTGCTGATGTGGCTTGAGCCAAGGGATTCATAAATGGTGGTGAAATTCCGCAAGTCGTTTTCTATCTCTCTCTCGTTGCAGGTGGCGTTCTCCTGGTAATAAAGGCGTTTCGACAGGCAGGAATCTTGCGCGAGCAACAATTCCCGCGCAGCCTGATTCAAGGCGCGTTCCTTTATGCCCGATTCATTGGGAAACCGTTCCGCAAGCTCGGTCATGCGCTCGACAGCCCGTTCAATGTGCCGGTACATCCAGTCATTGGACGAGTCGAGCCATGTTTCGGCATAGCCATTCATGCCGGAAGACGAGAACGAAGGAACCACAGTCTCAAGCAGGGTGCCATCCTGATCGTACAGGTATTCGCTCGGGCTTACACAGTGAACGCCGGTATGAATCGCCTCTCTGAACAGCGCTTCCAAGAACAATGTCCCTTCGCGCCAAAAACGCCCAAGACTGTCCGCGTCAACGGCGCACAGGCAGAGCGGCGTCTCCTTCATGTACTGCGAAGCCTCGCGCAACCGGGCGGCCTGCGCGTCCAAAAACTCCCGCGCATGAGCCTTCGCTTTTTCAAGAGCCTTTTCAGGGTCATAGGGCGTTTTGCCATGGGACCAGTATTTGTATCCGGTCGCCGAACGGCAGGAAGATTTGCCAATAAAAGACGCGAGCGCCTCGCGGGGCAACTCAAATCCCGCGTCCCTCCGGTTGTCGCGGTACTCTTGCGCGCATGAAAAACCTTCTTCGCCCGCAATGTCCCGCGTCGCGTAGAAATCCCGCGCCATAACACAAACGCCCGCCGGGGTTTTAACCGGATAGAACGAGCCTTTTGACGCGGACGGGTTTCCCAGAACAAGGGCGTGGCTGTCGCAAACCGTATAACCAAAGTTGTACGCCCTTATAAAAGAGTCTATTTCAGGCGTCCACCCGAGTTCAGGCAGATAAAACCCTATCGGATGCTTTCCAAAATGGAGGCGGAACGCGCTGATTGCGGTCTCAATCTGGGCTTGAACGCCTTCGCGCTTCGACACGTATAAAGGCAGAAAAGCGTGCGTCGCCGCAGTCGCGAGCAACTCAAGATTTCCCTTCTTTTGATAATAGTGGAATACTTTCAGGATGTTTCTTTCATACCGCTCGGCGAACTGTATTTGCCGCTCTATGGCCTCGTCATAATAACACTTTGCGAGTTTGTGCAGTTGTTCCCCGGATTCTCCATGCAGAAAGGCGGTGCGCTCCACTTCCCTGCGCCCGAATTCAATTCGCGCAGACATATACTCAAGGCATCGCGTCTGCGTGTGCGTTTCGGACAACAGACAGCACAGAGCCGGCGAGATAGAAAGTCCTATATGAAACGGGATGTGATCCGCATCCAACCGGTCGAAGACCTCCAATAAGGGAAGATACGTTTCCACTATGCTCTCAAAAACCGGTTTCTCATACGTCGAATTGGTTATAACCCAGGGGATATGGGCGTTTATAAGGATGGAAATGACAGGACGATTGCTCACTGGACGTTGCGCTCCCTGTTGCGGAGTATGGTGAAATCGTTTATTCCCGACAAGATATGCAAAGGATTATAAGGATCGGCGTTGTTGATCGCAACGCCGGCAACGCGGACGCCACGCTTCCTTGCCGGTTCAAACAGCGACGGCATGGAGAACACACCGGAAGAGGCTATCACGGTTTCTTTTTTGTCCGCTGACACGCACAGTTCCACTTTATAACTGGTTTCTGAATCAGGAATTCCCACATACCACGCGGTGTCCGCCGGGCGAATATGAACGGTAAACGCTTTCCGGCTGTCTTCCACGGGGCATATCTTCAAATAATAGCCGCTAAAACCACTTTTATTCTCGAACGCTTCTTTTTCATGGCTCTTGATTTCCCAAAACACATAGACCCACAATGGGTCGCGGATCAAAATGTCAACGAAAGAAATATTGTACTGTTCCGGCAAGGACGCGGCGGCGTCAAGCGCCGCGCCTCCTCCCGTGGTTTCCGCTTGCGCCGGATCATTCAGATGTCCTATGCTTTGAGAACCTTCCATCGGATTGATGTCCAACAGGGTTTCCACAATAAAGCTCCACGCCAAATCAGGCGGGACTTCAATATCAAAACGATCCGCCAACACAATCAATTCTTCCGTTGTCAAGCCTTCAAGGTACGTTCTTGATAATTCCGTGCTTTTCATATTTAGTGTATAATGAAGAAAAAAGAAAAGAATGTCAAGTGGAAGGCGGGGAGGGATGGCGGCATGGACGCCTGGATCGCTCGCGTGTATCTTTTTCGCTTTTTGTTATGGCAGATACAATATCATTACTCATTCATGACAAAGGGGATCGGGACAGAGCCATAGCGGACTTCACCCAGGCGTTGCGGATAAACCCCAAATAAACCCCAATGACGCCGACGCGCGGCGAAATCTGAATGGTCGCGGAGCGTGGGTTGCTGAAAAAAAGTGGAAGGAAAAAACCACTTTTCAGAAAGAACGGATAAAGTTCGTTTCATTTGACGAATATCAGCGGCTGAATTGTTTTGCGTCGTTTTTTAAAGAGTCCGACGCTTGTATCTTATCCTCTCATGCATGTCAATCAGACATTCAACAAATGATTAAGAATAGCGATTCTATAACGTCTGCGGCGTAGGAATATCTGATCTAATTAGTCTATTGAGCGTCCAAGACGGCGCGTTTTTTCTACACATTTCCCGTATTTCGCCCGATACTATAGAAAGAGTAGAGAGGTAGAAGTGGTTAGAGGATGGTACACCGGCGCAAGCGGAATGCGGGCGCAACAGTGGCGGCTTGACGCGATAGCGAACAACCTCGCCAACATCGATCAGGACGCATACAAAAGAGACATGGCGTCGTTCAAGGCGTTTCCAGAGTTGTTGCTCCGGCGCATGAATGACGACGGCGTATATAAACAGCCGTTTGGTTCGGCGGATGTCGCGCCCATAGTGGGCAAACTGGGAACCGGCGTTGAATTGAACGAGCTTTTTACGGATTTCCAGCAAGGCGCCTTGAAGCAGACCGACAGCGACTACGATCTCGCGCTGGACGGCAAAGGTTTCTTTGTGATAGCGACCCCGTGGGGCGAGCGGTACACCCGCAACGGCAGTTTCCAGCTTGGAAAAGAAGGCGTCCTCGAAACCAAAGAGGGCTATCCGGTTCTGGGCGAAAATGGATTCATCAGAATAAAAGCCAATAATTTTCAGGTTGACAAGGAAGGCAAAATCTGGATAAACGCGGCTGTTCCCGATGATCCTGACGTGATGGTTTCACGGGAAAGCAATACATGGGAACAGACAGAACTGCTCGACATCCTGAGAATCGTTGAATTCGATCTTGACCGGTACCTGCAAAAACAAGGCTCCAGCTTGTACAAGGCGACCGATGTTTCGGGCGATGCGCGGACGCTGAACGTTTCGGAACGTCCGCGAGTGGTGCAGGGGTTTGTCGAAGGCTCGAATGTTGAGCCGGTTGTCGAAATGGTACAAATGATCGAAGTCAACCGCGCTTACGAGGCGAATCAAAAAGTCATTATGACCGGCGACTCCATGCTGGGCGTGTTGATAAATCAGGTGAGTAAATTAGGATAAGGGTAAAGGAGTAGACATAAATGGTGCGAAGTTTGTGGACGGGCGCTTCCGGCATGATAGGGCAACAGGCGAATATTGACACGATTTCCAACAATCTGGCGAATGTAAATACAACAGGCTACAAGAAGCAGCGGGCGGACTTTGAAGACCTGCTCTACCAGACCATCAAAACAGCCGGTACGCCGGCGACCGAAGACACGGTTGTGCCGGTGGGCGTACAGATGGGGCATGGCGTCAAACTGGCGGACACCCAGCGCATGTTCGGGCAGGGATCGCCCCAGCATACCGACGTGCCGACCGATGTAGCCATCGTGGGGGACGGGTTCTTCCGCGTACAGTTGTACGACGGCAGCTACGCCTATACCCGCAACGGCGCGTTCCAGGTTGATTCAACGGGACGCATGGTTACGGCTCAGGGGTACTGGCTTCTGCCGGACATTGTGATGCCGGAAAACTTCCTGCCTGAAAGCATCACCGTATCCCAGGACGGCAGAGTGTCTGTGATTGTGCCACAGATTGATGAGACCACGCCGATTGAGGTTGGGCAGGTAGAGTTGTACCGCTTCCCGAACCCGGTGGGGCTTACCGCCGCAGGCGAAAATCTGTACAAAATAACGAACGCATCAGGCGATCCCATTCCCGGTCGTCCGGGTTTTGAGGGTATGGGCAAGATTTACCATAAATTCCTCGAAATGTCGAATGTCTCTGTAGTGCGGGAAATGGTCGATCTCATTGTGGCGCAACGCGCATACGAGTTTAATTCCAAGACCATACAGACCAGCGACAGTATGCTTGCGACAGCGACAAGCTTGAAGCGGTAGGCGGGTCTATAGCAATGGAGGCGGTGTAAATGGCGATACAGTCTATTAACAGCGGTCAACTCGATCCGGCGGCGTTTGGAAGCGGCGTGGACGGCGTTTCGGCAGTTTCCGCCAGTGAAAAAGGCGCGTTTGACAGCCTCCTCCAGAGTCTTGAAGCCGCCGCAAAAGACGCCGCCGCACCGGAAGAAAGCGCGGCCGGAAAACCCGTTATTGATAAAAGCAGCGTACTCTACGAACAATGCGAGGCGCTTGAGTCGTTCTTGATCAAAAATTTGCTCAACAGTATGAGAAATACCATTCAGAAATCCGGTTTTATTGATGAGGGATTCGCGGGCGATATGTACGAAGACATGCTCTACGATGAGTACGCGAAAAACTTCACCAAAGACACGAATTTCGGGTTCGCCGAGATCGCCTACCTTGAACTGACGGGACAGCGCGGTACGGTGATCAACGAAAAATTCTAGCGACACGCTTGCGGCGACTCGGGCGGCGCAGGACAACGCTCGAATCACCACATCAGATGAAAAAACTTTTCTTTATTACGCTTATGGCGGCGTTCTTTCACAACGGACTTTTTGCGGGCGGTGAAAAAGACGAGTCGGCGGCTGACGCTGGAGAGGCGGGGCGAATTATGCGCATCACCGGCGCGGTAAAGATTTTTGGCAATGAACCGCACACATTCGTCGGCATCATTACGGCTGACGGCAAGCGATATGGCGTTTCGCCCCGGGAAAAAGAAGCCGCAATCAGACGGTTGCAAGGCCGCGCCGTTGAATTTACCGCGCGGCTTCTTGAAAAACCGGAAGGAAACGCCGCGTTGTTTCTGAAAGACGGAACGGTTGAGCCGCTTTCGTGGCGGATTGCAGACGATTGACAAGCCGCCACAAACCCAAATCTTCCCCGTCACGCTGTTTTATTCGCGCCGTTCGTGTAATTATTAGGCGAAATCCATACGGTTTGACACCCTGCAGCTTGCCGCAGTTATAAGCGTGAATATAATAAAAGGATGAGCGGGATCGTCCGCAAAGGACATAATATGGGCGCGCTGGCGTGTCATACAGTATGTCCGGCGAGACGCCGAAGGGCGATAATAAAAATAAAGAAGCGGATGAGAGGCTTCGGGAAATACGCCTGGGGATCGAAGCGAGATATGAGATGAAGTTTCTGGAGACAGGGGCGGACAAGACCGCGCACATTTTCCGGCTCAATCGGCGCCGACGTACAGCCCCGGGAAGATGGCGCGAACGATAAAGGGCGTGAGGCGCAACGGTGCGTCAAGAGCCAGGGGGAAGGCCGGAGGGTTATCAGAAGACGGCGTGAAGAGAGACAGCTTGAATTGTTTTCATATCAACATAAAGCGTGAAGGTTAAAGATGCCGCAGGGCTTGCCCTGCGGCATCTTCATGTTTCACAGCCCTTCGCAAGCCGGAATAACCGCTTGTTTACTCAGTAATGCCTGTCTCAAGCGTTACGGTTGCGTTTGTTTCATCTACAGTAAGAAGATGCCAACTCTGCCTGTCGCGGAACGCCGCCACATTGTATTCTTTGAAAGAACCGAAGTCATAGAAACTGCCCGGGTGCTGATGGCCTTCCAACACTATTTTCACATTGTTCTTTGCAAACGCGGATATGAGCGCGGCGCGTTCATGCGGATCGGACAGGGAGAAGTAGAAGTTGCCGCCTCCATACATCGGATAATGCGAGAAGACGATCTTTGGGTTTGGATCCGCCTTGAGATTGCTGACAAGATTCTTGAGCTGACTGCCGCCGAGCGTACCGCTTCCCGAATCAAGGGCGTACCACGAAAAGTTTCCGGTGCTGAAATGGTAATAGGAGATGTAGGGCTTGCAGTATTTCGTATAGGGTCGCCACCCGTCGTTGTAGAGGTCGTGGTTGCCTACGATGGAATAGACCGGTATATTGTAATCATTTTCGAGTGTATCGGACAACGCCTTGAATTGTTTGTACTCGTCTTCCGTACCGGCTTCCGCGTTGTCGCCAAGAACAAGGCAGAAGGCGGGCGTTGTACCAGCATCTTTTTTAGCGTCAAGCCAGTCGAAAAATTTTTCTTCGGGCAGATCGGGATGATCAGAATGCGCTCCGAAATGTATGTCAGCAAGTATTAAGACGGTATAGTTTTTATCGAAAGGGAAAACGCCCGGTTTATTCGGTTCGTACATATTTTTATTATTACTAACTATATCTTTATCAAGTATAGGCGCGCCAAGCCTCGTGATGTACGCGCTTCTGGCGTTTATGTCGTCAGCGCGGGTGAGGAACTCATCCAAACCGTATTCGTCTTTGCACGCGGCGAGCGCGAGGCAGAGCGCGATAAGCCACATTGCGATACGCGCCGCTATTTTTTCATTTTTTTTCATGCTGTTCCTCCTTAAAATGTGTAGCCTATGGTTATGGTCGTGGCGGAGTATTCGACATGACCGGAAAGGGTGAACATGTCGGAATAGCGTACCGAAGTCGACAGCTCCGCGAAAATGCGCCCTTCGAGCGCCTTGCCTTGAAAGCGCGGCGTTTGGAATTCATAGCGCAATGCCAGCGAGAAGGCGGGGGTAAAAAACAAGTGGTACCGGTAGAGTTCATAGGAGGCGACGCCCAGTTCCGCGCTGAAATTGTCGAGCAGTTTGCCGCCTATAAACAGGGAAGCCGCCATGTCGCTCTGCGCGAAGGTATCATACTCAGCCGAAAGCGCGGGAACGGTTATGATCTGCTCAAACCACCCGACGTGTATGTTCAGATACATGCGCCAGAAGTTAATGGTCGCGTAGGCGCCCAGAAAGATGTCGCTTTGAAAGGAGGCGAGATCGCCGTCCATTTCAAACCAGCCCCCGTGGTACGAGGCGCCTGCGCCCACCCGGAATCGCGGCGTATTAAGCGGAAAATAGACGCCGTTCAGAACAATGTCCTGCGTGTCTTCGCTGAATTGAAACGCGCCCATTGCGGAAACCTGCGGAATTTCAAAGCGATAGCGGGCGGACAGGGGAAATTGCCCTTTTTCAATAAGTGGGGCGCTGTACATGGCGAAGGAAGCCGAAACCGCCTGTTTGCCGGAAAAAACGCCGTTGGTTGTCCATGTTGTTTGAGCGGACAGAGATGACGCGGCGAGAACCGCGCACAAGAATATGCCTGTTGGTAATTTCTTCATAATTTTTTCATTATAGACGAAAGCGATACGGTTGTCAAGTGGAAATCGGCGCCGCCACAACGAGGCGCCGCAACCACGCGCCGTTATCCCATCGAGTCAATAAGAGCGGCGAGCAAGTCCCTGTAATGCTGGTTGAGGGTGACGCCAGCGCACGTTTCCCGCGCAAATACGGACTTCGCTTCATCAATAAGCGCCTCTCCCTGCGATTGCGCCCGCGCTATGGCGCCGGACGCTTCCAGTTGCGCGATCAGCTCTTCCACTTCCGGCGCGGCGGCGCCATGTTCACGGGCGCTTTGAAAGCAACGCCGGACGAACTGTTTTTTTGAGGAGCGTGGAATGGCGCGATCTACGTCGTGCGCCGCGTCCTCGCAATCCGCTTGGCTGTCCGTTTGCAGGTAGAGGATGACCGGCAGGCTTTTTTTGCCTTCAACAATGTCATCGCCGCGTTTTTTTCCGGGGTTGCCGGCGGCAAGGTTTTTAACATCATCCAGAATTTGGAAGCCTACACCCAGTTTTTCCGCCGCCGCTCCGAGCAGTCCGGCGGCTTCGTCCGCTTTGCCGGCGTCGGCTTGCCGCAGGCGAGGCGAGGCGAGGCGGGCGGCGAGGACGCCAATCATGGCGGCAAGACGGGCGAGCGAGCCGGTTTTAAGACCGCACATGGCGCGGTATTCGCCAGCGCCGGGAATCACATCGAACTCGCGGTGCCATGTAATGTCCATCGCCTGTCCCAGATGAAGGCGCCGCATGTGCTCCGCCCAGAGCGCGTACATCCTGTTTTTTTGCCCGGCGCCGGCGTTCCACGCATCAATGCAACAGAGCGGGAGAAAATACAGAAAACTGCCGCTGTTTATGCCTATGTCCTCTCCGTATTTGATGTGCACAGCCGGTTCGCCCCGGCGCGTGTCCGAATGATCCTCAATATCATCGTGGATGAGGCTTGCGTTGTGGGAGAGTTCCAACAGGGGCGTGAGCGGAAGGCAGTCTTGCTCTGAACCGTCCAGTGCCCCGCACACCAGCAGCGCAAGCAGAGGCCGCCAGCGTTTGCCCCCCCTGCGTACAAGGTCGTACGCAGGCTCAATGAGCGGCAGCGCTGTGGCTGGAGAAATGTCCAGATGGGGAAATACGGCGCGCATCCACTTGCTGTCTGCCAAAGACGCCGAAGAGGGCAAGAGGTCATATAACACGGCTTCTATGGCGTTGATTTTTTCGGACAAGGGCGGCTGTTTCATTGGGTGTTATGGTATATTGGAACGGGGATGAGAGTCAATGCGTTCTTGTTGTTTACATACAGGCGCATTTTATGTATACTGGAGCTTGTTTTAGTATTTCCAATAAGGAGAAAAAGATGAAGAGACTGTTTTTTATTTCATGTTTGACGCTTTTAAGCGCGGGCTTCTGTTTTGCCGCAGATCCGGTGTTGGGGTTTTGGATCAGCGTTGATGAAAAAACCGGCAAAACAACGGCAGGTTGGGAGATTTATCAAGATAAAAGTGGACTTTTATATGGGAAAATGCTTTCGGTCGCCGAATTTCCACAAGATCAGCTTGCGCAACTATGCAAGGAGAGTTACAAGGGCTTTCCGGTAAGCGGCAAGGTGAATCAGATGCGTGTGGTAGGAACGCCGTGGATTTTTGGTCTGCGCCAAGATAAAGAGGGGCAATGGTCGGGCGGCAACATCATCAATCCTGCGGACGGCAGTATGTACAAGTGCAAGATCACCTTCCACAAGGCGAATGGCAACAGGTACAAAACCGACACTTTGGAAATGCGGGGTGAAATCGGTCTCGGCATTGGGCGCAGTCAGTTCTGGAAGAAAGCGACGCAGGTTGAAGCGGCGGGATTAAGATAGGAACGCGAACGGCGCGAACTTGTGGTTTGAAGGTTTTGATTTTAGCGGGGCGATTTCTTCTGTTCGTGGGGAAACAGGGGGTTAAGTTGAAACGCGCCCCGCGCAAGCGGCTGATGCCGATGACAGGAAGTCTAGAGCCAAGAGCAAAATCAGATTGGTTTTAAAGTTGCAGTCCGTATCAGCTGGCATAAAAAAAACCCCCGTGGAGGGGGCTTTATACAAAAAAAAACAACAATTAGAAGCTGTAGGAAATGCCTACGGGTATCGCCCACGTGATGTCGAATCCGTCATATTCTGTAGTTGATCCCGCTTTCTTTTTTGGGTCTCCCTTAAGCAGGAAGCCCGCGTAGATTTTTCCAGGTCCGATGGCTTTCACCAAATACGGATTCACATACCAGCCGAAATGGAGGTCGTTGCCATTTTCCTCAGCGCCGGTAAGATCAGCAAGCGCGATGTTGAGGTAGGCGGTGAATATGCCGAGGTTGTAGTAGGGCATGACCGCGAAATTGAATACGAAAGGTGTCTCGTGCGGATCCGCGCTTCCTACTTTTGTGCTTCCGGCGAAGTCGAAGTTGAGACGGGCTTTCACACCGAAGTCTCCTTCCGCATAGGAGAAGCCAAGTCCAACCGCGACAGGGTAGTTGTAAGTGGTGAGGACGGAGGCGACTTCTTCTTCCGCAGGCAGGGTGTACTTGGCGCCGATGTTAATCTGAATGCCGGAAATCGCCGTTACAAGGAAAGAGCCGGATATTTTGCCTGTATGATCCTTTTTGCCGGAGTCGCTCTCATAGGCGAGGGAGGCTGTGCCGGCACCGCTAAAGGTATAGGCGATGTTCACCTTTATCTGATTGTAAATGTCTTTCGCAATGCCGCTCGCCGTTGCCTGCCCTAAAGCATCTGGCCCCAAAGTTGAGCTTGGATACGGAACCGCTAGATTGACGGCAAGATTGGGAATGAGGGTGAAGCTCGTCCACAAACCGAAGCCGCCGAAGCCGCCGAAAAAGGCTGTCCCGAATTTGCCATCATTAGATTCCGCGACAAAATCTTGTGCGCCGGAGTGGAAGCCCCATCCTACAATATCGGTTCTGCCCCACTCGCCGTCGCCGTCAACGCCGAACTTCAAGCGCAGAAAATCAAGTGGCTTCCACCACGCATAAGCGTAGTGTCCGGCTCCCCAGTCCACCTGGGCGCCGAGCCGAAGCAATCCGCCGAATGTCCCCTCTTCATTCTGTCCTTTAATCGTAATTTGCGGGGCAATTACGCTATAACCTGTGGACAAGTCATCTTTCGCGCTGTCGCCTCCCACCACCGTCCACTTGTAGCCGACTCCCCCGCTTATCGTGGTTTGCGCAAACAGGTTGCCCGCGACGAGGGCGAGCGTTAAAAGGGCGATAAAAAATTTCTTCATAAGAAATCCTCCTACAATTTGACAAGAGAGGATAATTCACAATTATTTTGCCTGAATCCTCCTTTCGCGGAGCCTCCGGTCTGGCGCGGCGA
>JAISCC010000121.1 GCA_031265845.1 Treponema sp. | reverse complement strand
GTCAAGAAGGGCAAGGGCTGGCATTTATTGAATAATTGGGAATACGCCGCTCTGGTCATGCACTTGGCAAGGAGCCGGAACCGCTATTTTGAAAAGGAATGGTGGGACTGGATTGACGGTCTCAAGATTGTGGACGGGAAAATTTTTACCCCTAGCGATAACAACTTTGAACTGCCGGAGAAAGACTGGCCCTCTCTGGGAGTATTTTTTGATGATATTAAGGGCTCCCCTATTTTGAGCAAAGAAATCACCCATTATTCGGAACCAGACCCGAAGGGGGCCGATGATGACCGGAATGATGGTTATACCCGCATTAGCCGCCTTTCACTGTTGGAACACTCCGTTTCCCCGGAAACAAAGGAAAATGATTTTTCCAACGCCGAACTTGAAAAGCTGGCCCAGATGTTGATCCATCCCTCCGCGACGCCGGTGCTGGCAGAGACGGATGGAGCTATTTGGGTTCGGAACTACGGCGAGCGGTTTCCGCGCCGGGGTGGCGACTGGGGCGATGGGGCGGGCGCTGGTTTGGCGGCCTTGAGTCTGTCCACCGCCCGGTCGTACGTGAACTACAACGGCGGCTGTCGGCCCGCTTTTATCAACTTGAAGGACTGAAAACCTTGCCCCTGAATCCCTGATCAAGGGGCTGAAATAGAAGGAGTAAGAGCATGAATCAAGACGCGGTGAAAGAGTTGTTGCAAAAATTACATGAATCTCCGACTGAATACAACGTGATTTTTTCTGGAAAGAAAAGCAGGAAGGTAAACGGCCTCTACAAATGGGGAACGGATAAAACGCCGGAGATCATCATCCACAACAGAAATTTTGCGGATGATGCAGGAAATCAGAATGAAAACCTTTTAATGTTCACGGCGATCCATGAGCTTACTCATCATATTCTTGTTACGGAAAACGGGAAGAAAAGCGCCCGCGGCGCTCATTCCCAATTATTCTGGGCGACATTCCATGACCTTGTTGACAAGGCGGAGACGACGGGAGTCTACCGGCCGGAAATCGACGCGGACACCCAAAAGGTAATTGAAGAAGCCAGAGAAATCAGCAAGCAAATTGCAGAATTGCAGAGGCAGTTAGGGCAGGTCCTGATCCGTGCGCATGAAGTATGCAAGGCAAAGGGATTGCGCTATGAGGATGTCATGGAACGGAGGGCGCAAATTTCGCAATCCACCATGAAAAGCAGTGTCGCCGCCTACAACATGGGCGATCAGAATATCGGCGCGGATATTCAAGCGGAGGCAGTGAAACAACGCGACGAGGACAAGCGCGACGCCATAATAGCGGCGGGGCATGAAGGGAAAAGCGTGGCGCAGGCGAAGAAGGCCGCCACGCCCCCCCGTCCGCGCTCCGAATAGCGAGGATGAAACCATTACGCTTATGAAAGAAAAGAGTCGGATTGAGCGTACTATCGAAAGCCTTTCCCATCGGCTTGAAGAATTGAAAGAACAGCTTGAGGGGAGGGATGAATAAATGACGGTTGAATATAATAAGACTGTTGGCACGACATATAAAGACCCGGCAATGGTAACAGTCCAATTTGACCGTATCAGCGCAGGCGGATTAAAAGGTCATGTCCTTTTTGGATCAAGCGTAGCGTGCGATCAACTTATTTCGCTGAAAATAACTCAAGCGGAGATTTCGCGGAACTTGTCGGAAGATTGGGTTCACGGTGATATTGCTCCCATTACGCCGAGCTTGCTTGGAACGAGGGGGAGCGCATGTATGAATTGATAATAAATGCCCAAATCCAAAAAGGGCGATTTACTTTATGGTACGGCATCCTAATTTGCCTATGGGGAAGGAGGTGTAATCGGCGTTTCATGCGCCGTGGCAGACAGCCGGATAATGCAATGTGTTTTGAATGACTACAGGTTGATAGCGCCATCCGAATATTCGGATGGCAATCTAAACAAAGATTTTGGAGGCAAAGAGCATGATGTATCAGAGTATTCTTGACGCCACGCCGCATATTTCCACAGCAGGAATGGAGTATGAAGCGTGGCAGAAAAAGCGCATGAACAGCCTGGGCGGTTCGGATGCCGGGGCGGTGATGGGCATGAACAATTTTGCAAGCCCGCTTACCCTGTACTTGCAAAAAAAGGGGCTTGTGCCCGCGTCGGAAATGAGCCGTGCGGCGAGACGCGGGAAAATCCTTGAGCCGGTGATCCGGCAGATTGCCATTGAGGACTTTCCGCAATTGACGATTGAGCAGACGCCGTTCATGTTTTTCCACCCCGTCTATCCGTTTATGTCGGCGAACATTGACGGGGTTATCCACGCGCTGGATGCGGTGAATGTCCGGGGGGTGGATATTATGGGTCTCGGCGGGCATGAGATAAAGTCTGCAAAAACCGATTATGGGTGGAGCGAGGACGAAATACCGGACAGCTACTATTGCCAAGTCCAGCATTATATGGCGGCGCTGGGTTTGCCGTGGTTTATGGTGTCGGTCTACATCCTTGACGGCGAAGAAATTCGCCATTACATAATTAGGCGCAACGCCGAATTCGTAGACAAGCTGATCGCGGCTGAAAAGGATTTTTGGGAGAATTACCTTGAAAAGTCCGTCATGCCCGCCGCCATCGGAATTGAAAACGAAGATGACATGATTACCGGCATGTTCCATGGAGCGCAGGGGACAATCCATCTGGGCGATGCGGAGCGCGAGCTTTGCGCGGAGCATGTGAATCTGAACGCGACAAAAAAAGACATCGAAAACCGCATGAAAGCTATCGCCGTCACGGTAAAGGAAGCCATTATCAAAACCGCTGGCGACAACCTTGTCGAAAAGAAAGCCTCCGCCGTGGCCGGCCCCTATTCCGTTTCGTGGTCATTCTTTGATCGCAGGAGCGTGGATACCGACGCCCTCAAAAAGGCGGGGCTGTACGAGCAATACGCGAAGGTCTCTGAAACCGACCGCTTTATGATCTCTGAAAAGAAAACGAAAGGGGCGGCGTAATGGCAAAGGAAAAACACAGCAAAACCACATCGGACGGTAAGCGCTGGGTCGCCTGTTCCGAGTGCGAGCGGGGCGGGAACGGCAATGACAAGGACAAATGCTCTTGTGGTTGGCAGGTGAAACGGTTTAACGGCATGGGGTGTTTCGCGGGAACAGAAATCAAGGAGAAAACGGCATGATTAAAGAACCCGATGATCTTGAGCTTGAAAACGCCATTATCGAATACGCCGAAATCAACAATGATGATCACGGTTTATTGACGGCGTGGATTAGGCTCAAATATAAAAGTTGCAATCAGGGTTTTGGCGGCTACGTTCTGTATCTTCCGGTCGGATGCAGGCATCACAGACTTGAAAGCCTTGCGGGGCATTTCATCTGGCGCGTTATGGAAATAGCGGGGGTATGCGAGTGGTCGAAACTGCAGGGGCGGACAATCAGGGTTCGGCGCAATCGCGGGAAAGTCTGGGAGATCGGGCATATCATTAATGACGACTGGTTTTGTCCGGCGCGTGATTTTGCCCCTGCAACAGAAAGCAACGAGGAGGAAAAAGATGTTGCCCAAACAACTTGAAATTATGAACTGCCGGAAAATCCGGCAAGCCACCGTGGAATTCCACGGCCCCGGCGCGCAGGTGATTGAAGGCGAGAACATGAGCGGAAAAACTACGCTTGCTCAAACTATCGCCATGACCATGAACGGCGCGAAGGATTACACGCCCGGCATGGTTAGCCACGGAGAGGAAAAGGCGGAAATAATCGCCTATACCGATGACGGCCTTAAAATCCGCACCGTGCTTACGGACACCGCAAAGCAGACCGTACAGAAATACAACGAGGGCTTGCGG
>JAISCC010000054.1 GCA_031265845.1 Treponema sp. | reverse complement strand
CTATGTACTCCCGCACTCGCAAGAGATTCGCCATCCCGTTGATTATGCGCGAGTAGAATCGCTCCCCCCACACATGCCCCTTGCGCCCGTTCATCTTGTTCCACGCCTTGGCGAAATTGTACTTTATCCATTGCATTATCTTTGATAAAGCCCCATCTTTGCCCGGCTTTATCAAGAAATGGATGTGGTTTCCCATAACGCAGAAATCCCACAAGCGAAAATGAAACTTCTCTTTCGCCTTTTTGACGAAAGAGAGGAAGAGCGCCTTGAACTGCGGCTCAAGAAGAGACATGTCGTCATGGTCAATTTTCGACGTGACGTGATAGATCGCTCCGTCGCGGAGCGTTCGCAAGCTTCTCATACTTATAATACGGGATTGTCATGCGAATTGCTTTGGCGTCAGACGCCGGCTTGCAAAAAATGCTGAGAATGTTTTAGCGTCTGACACCGCCGGATTAGCGGATTAGTGGGTCAAGTTTAGCTCAATTTTGGATCGACTAGTTAATCTAAATGTTAGAAGTAACAGCGCCCGCCTGTTTGCGGAACTCGGAATGTTCAGGCGCGTAGGTATGTTGGGCGATAACCGTCTGTATAGCAACTGTCGCTTCTTTTTGTTGAGGAATGAGGTCATAACCTGATAACAAAAATACTTCTTGTCCCTTTTTATAAAAACAGGTGGTGATCCACAAAGTGTGATGGGCCTAAACGAAGGCATAATTGAAAAAGAACGTCATCTCAAATTTCTGGCGGTTGAATAACTTCTTCAAGAAACAGCATGTCCTGCGAAAAAACCCGCCGCATCCTCCGCCTCATCCATCCTCACCGTGCGCTTCTTCCCCGCTTCGTGATCCTCCGCCGCAAACACCGATAGAAAACGCTCCCAATTATCCGCCGCCATCCGCTCATAACTTATCTCCAGCCGTCTCATCCGTTTATTCAGCTTCTCCGCCGTCTTTATGCCCCGTCTCCCCTCGCGCATACGCCGCGATTTCCCCATTTTTCAGGTGACACGCATGGATAAGCCTCACTTTGCTCTTTTTTTTTCCCGCATAGGTCCAAAACTCGTCCGCTTCAAGACAATCATAGGGGGAAAAACCGGGGTTTTATCCGGCATTCAGTCGATGCGAGGATTTTTCAGGCTTTAGCGGCGCTGATTTTAAGGATGACACTGACACCCCATATGCCGATTCCCCGGACAAGCGCGATTTTGACCAGAGCAACTATTCCCGAAAGGCATCCTCTACAGGTCAGCTCTTGGTCACTGATGAACTGGCATCTGTAGCCTTTGCAGCGGCAGTTTTGTTTATGGTTGATTTTTTTCCCATTTCTGGTGATTGTCATTCTTCATAGCAACATCTTTTGTTTTCTTTGCCTTTCCTTTATTCGCAGTGGGGGCTGATACCCATATGCGTTTACTTAGGGACAAGCAACCTATAAAGCGCCGGGAGTCGTTTTCTTTTGGAATTGGCGCAGAGTTCCGCAAGATGATGAATATTTTTAAACAGTTCCATAACGGAGACGGTCTGTAAAAGTATATATTTTACCATGGTCAGCATGAGCCGTTGTTCACGCCATAAAGACCACGCTTTATCGGGAGACCCTTTCTGCAGAGGGGGGAAAACGCCCTATGTTTACCCAGGTTTCACAAAGGGCCGCCAATAGCAATTTCCCGTAAAACCATGAGCGGGCGCTCGGTTCAACATGAACCGGTATCTCATGGTATCTAAATAGTGACTTTAACCGTTTGAACGCCAGCTCTATTTGCCGCCGCTGGCGGTACAAGTCCAGCAGCAATTCAGGGGACGCATCCGTTATCGACGTAACCAGTAGCACACACCGGTTATAGGCTCTTCGCGCCTCGCTCAATGTTTTGTCCCCGCATTTCCTCATCTGGGTCTTCCGTAGGGTTTCAAGACCTTTTTCCTCGGCTTCTTTGGTTTTCCTCAACACGCAGAAACGCAGCGGTTTGCGCTCCCCGTCCTGTTCATAATAGAGCGTCTGCTCCCCGCTTTCTCCGGGCTTTAATCCCTTGAAATATCCCAATACGTTCACCCTCCTGCCCTGAAGGTTATACACTTGAAACCGTTTGGTCCCAAACCGGAAGAGAAAGCCGCTGTTCCTTCCTAACAGGTATGCTATCCCTTGTTTGCTGCAATACGCCCGGTCCCCTATCACGATGTCCTGCTCCCCAAAGGTCTTGAAATCGCTTGCCTTCTCCCCTGTTTCCGTCATGGTCAGCGCCATTTCCTTCATTCCCAGATCGAACAACCCTATCGCGTAATGCAACCGGCAGTCCGCTTTATCGCTCCCGTGTACCGGCTCGCCGCTGGCGTCTACCACATACACTTTCCGGTTCCCCAGCCACAGGGGCGGCTCCCGCATCGTTTGGTTGTTCCGGCATATCCTTTCGCACAGCCATCCAAGCCATTCCCCGCATCTTTGAAACCTCGTGAACACCGCTTTCTTGCTTATCGAACAAATACCGGCCAGCTGTAACAAGACCGCCGTCCCGCTAAAGGATTTCCCTTCAGTCAGGTATAAGAACACCAGCCGCAGCAACTCAAGAGCGTTTTTAATTTCCCGCCCGCGCACTAACGCCCCAAGCTCTTTCGACTTGTCTTCCCACCCTTCGGGCATTACCGACAATAATCGCTCAAAACTTGTTTTCCCCTCATCCATGCCGGGGAGCGTATCACGTTTTTATGGATTTGTTAAGTAAACGCATATGGGTCAATACCCCGCCCCTTGGGGCGGGGCAGTTCATTCATCATACAAAAATAAAATACGCTATTATATCGTGCGGAACAGAGGGAGCGTTTGAAACTCCGCTTCATCTGGAACATCTCAAAAATTTCTTTTTAACGGGTGTCTTGTATATGAAAAAGTATACGCTCATACCATGTATACATAAAGGCGCCATTGTGTTAAAATATGTAGATTAGCCGCCATGAGGAGGCGAAAAAATAATGGAGGGGCTTCATTCATGCAGTACCGTTTAGATAAGAAAACTGGTGATAAATTGTCGGTTTTAGGCTTCGGCTGTATGCGTTTCCCAAGAAACGCTGCGGTTGTCGAAGCCATGATCATGACCGCTATCGAAAAAGGGGTAAATTATTTTGATACGGCGTATATATATCCGGGCAGCGAAGAAACGCTCGGAAGCGTCCTTGAAAAACACGGCGCGCGGGACAAGGTTTTTATAGCGACCAAGCTCCCGCTTGTCTACGTCAAAACCGCCGCTGATTTTGACAAATTCTTCAATCAGGAACTCCAGCGACTGCGCACCGGTATGATTGACTATTATCTCATGCACATGCTTACCAACGAGGATCAGTGGCGGACGCTCTGTTCTCTGGGCATTGAAAACTGGATAGCTGAAAAAAAGAAGGCGGGGCAGATCCGGCGGATTGGTTTTTCCTTCCACGGTTCCCAAAGTGAATTTTTGAAGTTGCTTGACGATTATCCATGGGAATTCTGCCAGATTCAGTACAATTATTCTGATGAAAATTTTCAGGCGGGAACCGTGGGCTTGAAAAAAGCCGCTGAAAAAGGCATGCCCGTCATCATTATGGAACCGCTTCTTGGCGGAAGGCTCGCGGGCGGACCCCCACGCGGACTTCCCGAAGAGGCGGTCGACCTATTCAAAAAAGCGAATCCGGCGCTGTCCCCGGCGCTTTGGGGGCTTAAATGGGTGTGGGATCACGAGGAGGCGACTGTGGTACTTTCCGGCATGAGCGATCCCAAGCAAGTTGAAGAGAACATCGGCTTTACGGATGCGTGTCCTCCGCATTGTATAACGGACGCTGAAAGGGAAACCTTCAATAAAGTGCGGGAGGTTTTCGCTAAATCGTACAAGATTCATTGCACAGGTTGCAATTACTGTATGCCCTGTCCGAAGGGCGTCAATATTCCCGGGTGCTTCGCCGCGTACAACACGCGGTGCGCGATGGGCTTGGTTTCGGGTATGCAACAATACATGACCAGCACCACGCCGACTTCCGAGCGGCATGGAAGCCCCAGCCTCTGCGTCAAATGCGGCGCATGCGAAAAACATTGCCCTCAACATCTTCCTATTATAGACAATCTTGCTATGGTCAGGAAGAAGATGGAGCCGTTCCTCTTCCGCGTGGTCATTGCGGCGGCAAGAAAATTTCTGGGGCGGGGAAAGAAGCCGAAGAAACCGGCGTGAGGCGGGGCGGCTGCCAGTGGGGAGATTCATAAAAGGCTGATCTATGTTAACAAGTGTCGCCGTTGAAGGCTTTAAGTCCATAAAGAAACAAACCATATCTCTTGACAATATAACCATTGTCATTGGGGCAAACGGGGCGGGCAAAAGCAATTTTGTGTCTTTTTTTAAGATGCTTAATTGCATGTTGACAGGCGGCTTGCAGTATTTTATCGGAAAAGAAGGCGGGGCGCAGTCACTGTTGTATTATGGGCCCAAGAACACCCGTGTTTTAACCGCTTCTCTTTGCCTGGAAATTGACGGCCATAATGATGTCTATGAATTTTCTTTGGCAAAAGCGGCGCGGGACACGCTGATTTTTGCGGAAGAAACTGCGGCGTTTGATGGACGTAAAAAAGAATTTGGCGGCGGGCAAAAAGAAAGCGTAAAGAAAACGTGTTGTCTGGCGAGCGAAATCCTGGCAACTGGGCATTGAAAGATTTCTTTTCCGGCTGCCGTTTCTTTCAATTTCACGACACATCTGATACCGCTCATATTCGCAATAATTCATATATAGAACGAAACAAATATTTATACAGTGACGCCGGGAATTTGCCGGCTTACCTGTATATGTTAAAAAATCATTCTGACAAGTACCGCGCATACTACGACCGGATTGTTGAAAAAATCCGCTATGTCATGCCGCAATTTGGAGATTTTGCACTTGAACCGCAAGAGATGAATCCGGCGAATATTCTTTTAAACTGGCATGAAGCGGCAGACGGCTATTTATTCGGGCCGCATCAGATTTCCGACGGCGCCCTGCGGTTTATGGCTCTTGCGACGCTTCTGCTCCAGCCGCCGGAACGCTTGCCGAAGATCATTATCATTGACGAACCGGAGCTTGGGCTGCACCCGCAGGCCATAGACTTGTTGGGCAATATGATGGTAACGGCGGGAAGGGGCGCTCAGATAATTGCGGCGACGCAATCTCCCCGTTTGCTGGATAGCTTTAGTTGTGAAAATGTTCTTGTGGCGGAATGAGATAAAATTGATAATTGCAGCGTTTTCAAACGCCTGGACGAATCGGAACTCTCACAGTGGCTTGACGGCTATAGTCTGTCGCAGTTGTGGGAAAAGAATGTTTTGGGCGGACAGCCATGAGCGTTCGCGTACACATTGTCGCCGAAGGGCAGACTGAAACCAATTTTGTAAAGACGACGCTTGTTCCATATTTTTCATGCTTGGATATTGCACTTATTCCCTATACTGTTGTAACAAAGAATGATAAAAAGGCGGGCAGACAATATAAGGGCGGCATGTCCCGGTATGCGAAAGTGAGGGGCGATATATCAAAATGCTTGGCTTATGCGAAAAAAGATAGAACTGTATATGTTTCAACTATTTTTGACTTCTATCGTTTGCCTGATGATTTCCCCGGTTATTACGACGCAAAGAAATGTAATGATCCATATTCAAAAGTAAAGTTTTTGGGGAAATCATTGAAGGATGAGGCTGTTCCAAAAAACTAACCGAGTTTTGAAAAAGGCTCGGATATATTGATCCAGGCGGCTTTTCTTTCTTGCCTTATTTGTCGCTTCATGAATTCGAAGCGCCGCTCTTTTCCAATAGCGACATAATGAAAGAGCATTTTTTTGATCATGATGCAACATCGCTCATACAAACAACTTTACAATATCCAAACCCAGAGATGATTAATGGCGGCGAACAAACCGCGCCGTCAAAACGCATTCTGCAATGTATTCCTGAATACGCCAAGCCGATTGACGGCGTTGCGATAGCTCAAAAAACCGGACTTGATGTTTTACGCGCAAAATGCAGCCATTTTGATAATTGGATCAAAGGGTTTGAAGGGTTAAAGCGATCCCAACCAAGGTGAAGATGAAGCCAAGAGTCCGCGCCGCCAACTGGCGCGTCCGCAAAATTTCTTAACATGTTGACAGTGATGCGCATCGGCGCGTGGCGCGATTCATTTTTTGAAAAATAATGAAAGAAACCGCTTGACAACCGGTCGAAGATGGGATAGTATCTTTAATTAGCATTAATTCCTTCAAAAGGAGCGTTATACAAACAAAAATGAAAAAGACATGGCATGTGAATAGTTGCGGCGCCGCCAATGGGCGCATTATTGCCGAACCCCCCCCCCCCCCCCCATATTGTTTAAAACGACTTCTTACACTTCAAAAGAATAACAATCATTATATAACCACACCGGCGGGCGCCGCCGTTGGCGCTATATTTTTATCCGTCAGCGTTGCTTTCGCGTTTTCTTCGGACGCTGTTTTTGCGCGGCGCTCGGTAAAACCCTCATGGACACGCCGCAAAATCTCCACGGCAAAAGAAACCTTTTCGTTTTTTCATATTTTTCTCGCTACTATGTTTCCTTTCGGCTTCATCCGTCCGCATGGCGGGCGGTTTAGCGGTATGGCGCGGCCATACCTATATACATTTAAAGTCTTTGGAGCGTCAATCCAAAGAGTGGAGGAAGTTTTATGAAGAAGACATGGCTGTTTTTCTTAACGGTCGTATTGGCTTTCAGCGTGGCGATGATTGGTTGCGACACTGGAGGAGGCGACGACAATCAGCCTGGCGACCAGACTGGTGACGATCAAACTGGTGGCGATGATCAGACTGGCGGAGACGATGAGGGTGATTCTAAATCGTTTATCTTTTCGTATAGCGGTGATCTTTCATTAGCTAAAAATGACTGGGGCACCGGCGCCAACAATCAAAAGATTTTGGAAGGAACTATTACCAATTCATTCCAAAAAGACAAAACCTATGAAATCCACATTACGGGCGCACTGTCTCACGACGCCATAATTCAAGTGGTCTTGGTAGATAATGTTGGCGGCGCGTGGAAGGTATTGAGTTCTTATGGAGCGGAGGATAGCGAAACCGCTGATCCGAACAACGAGGGAAAATTCTTGCCTAAAGAATTTACAGTGGGAGCTATCGATACAACCATACTGGTAACGACAACCGCCGCAGGCGGCAGTGGAGCCGTTGGCAACCTTGTTATAGTACAGGGGCTCAAGCCCGGAACCACTGGCAGTGATAGTAATAGACTCATTGCAGACAGCGTTACTATTACAGGCGCGAAGGTTACGGTATCCGAAAAAGCTTCATCTGGCGGCGATGATCAAACTGGCGGAGACGGTCAAACCGGTGGCGATGATCAAACTGGCGGAGACGGTCAGACTGGCGGCGACGATCAGACCGGCGGCGACGATGAGAAGGAAATCACGTACAATGTAATCACATCTGTTACGTCAGAAGGCAATGCAAAAGATAACGTTACCACCATCAAATATGACGGGATAAAAATAATCCGTGACTACGATTGGAAGCCGTCGGCGCGTTTTGATCTTTCATTGGCG